>JBJKRU010000058.1:0-5445 GCA_046704485.1 Candidatus Limnocylindrales bacterium
GGCGTGGGGGTGGGCGTCGGGGCCGGGGTCGCGGCAACGGTGGGCGTCGGCGTCGGGCTCGGCGTGGAGACGGAGTAGGCGTCCTGCTTGCCGCCGGCCTCGACCTTGTAGACGCCCGAGTCGCCCGCAAGGATCGTGTAGAAGGGAGCACAGAAGTAGCCGGTTCCGTCGCTTGTCACCGTCCCAGACGCAACGACCGCGTTCGGATCGCTGCTGCCGGGTTGCCCGGTGACGGTCCACGGGTACGACGTGTTCGCGGAGAAGCCCGTCCCGCGCACGTACAGCGCGACACCGACCTGGTACGAGTTCTGGTTCTGCGGGTTCGTCTGCGAGCAGTCGCCAGATGTCGTGTAGATGGCGCCCGAGCCCGCCAAGCTCGTGGCGGCCAAGGGGCCCATGAAGCTCATGGCGATGAGCGCTGCGCTCGCCCCGACTGCCAGACCGCGGGAGACGGAGGCCCGCAACGAGGGAGAGACGCTCCCCAGGGCGGTGTCTCGGCCGGGCTGTCCATAATGGGCGGATCGGTGCGACATTCAGGGCTCCCCTCGGTCCCAGGGGGACATCCCCCGGGCTGCCCCGCTCACGGGGCTGTTTGCAAGGCATTCGTAACGCGCCCACGCGCCTAGGGGTAGATCCCCCTTCGTCAGGGCTAGTACTGCGCGATCGAGAGAGCCGGCAGGGTCCCGTTGCAGGGCGGACGCGAGGTACTGCTTGGGAGGCAGGACGATGGTCCCCGATCGCCTCGGCTGCAACATCACTGAAGACCAGCGAACCCGCCCTTGCCCAATCGAACCGCCCGGGCCGCCCGACCGGCGTGGCTGGACGCCCGGTGCGGACGGTCACCACCCGGACGCGGCCGCAAGGGCTATGGCTATGCGGACCATCGGGTGAATCGTGGTGCGCAACGGTACCGGCGGGACCTTGGAGGCGCAATCCATGCGCCCTGGTCCGCCGCGGTCAGCAGCAGAAGGGCCCCCGGATCACTCCGAGGGCCTGGGCTGTGCCGTGAACTTGGCGCGCCCGGCGGGACTCGAACCCACGGCCTTCAGGTCCGCAACCTGACGCTCTATCCACTGAGCTACGGGCGCACGCTGCAACTGGCGGAGAGGGAGGGATTCGAACCCTCGGAGCAGGTTACCCCACTCGGCGGTTTAGCAAACCGCTGCACTAGGCCACTATGCGACCTCTCCGCAGCGCCGGCGATCATAGCATCCGCGCCGCGGGCCAAAGCCGTTCAGGACCGATGGCGGTGGTCCCCGGGCCAGGCGCGGAATGCGAGCCGTGCCGCACGACCGGCGGCCGGCGATTCCCCGTGGCGGCCGCTCAGTCGCGGTCGTCGGCCATCCGGTCCTCGGCGCGGCGCACGATCGCGTCGGGCGCATCGCCGGCCCTGGGGCTCGCCCAGCCGAACACGAAGCGGATCATCTCGGCCGTCCGGGGCACGGACTGCGGCGCTGTCGCCCGGACCCGTTCGATGAAGTTGATCGACGCGATCTCGTCGGTGTCGGTGAGCAGGATGCCGAAGCGCGACGGTCCGATCCGCGTGAGGTGGTCACTCGTGCGGGCCATCCGACGCAGGCACTGCGCGGTCTCCCGGAGCGTGTGGAGCGCGATCTCCTCGCCCCAGACGCGCAGGACGCTGTCGATCCCGTCCACGTCGAGCAGGATTACGGTCATGGGTCGCTTGTACCGCGCGGCGCGGGCGACCTCGGCGATCACCAGCTTGCGCCAGAACTCGGGACCCTCCAAGCCGGTGAGGGCGTCCAGCCAGCCTGCGGGTTGGGGAATGTCGCCGGTCTCGGGGCCCCTCGGCTCCGCCATCGTCATCGGATCGCCCTTCCTCGAAGCTGCACGGTGTCCGTCCCCAGGCGGTGTGATGCTCGACATGGTGGTGCCCAGAGGCACACTTGCATACGGGACCTTGGTAGGGGGTGAGTACGAGGCCGCCGGCGCCGCCGTGCGTTGGCCGGATGGCGGCCCAGCACGGGACGGCGAGTTGACGGCCGGGCGGCCCTCCGATACCGTCGGCGTCACCGATGCACACCATCTATCTCTTTACCTGCCCGACATGACCGTTCCCCGAGGCTAGGCCCGGGTCCACGGGTCGTGTCGGGTGGCAGCAGAGGTCCCAGACCTCTGCTTTTTTCTTTCCCTCGACGCCCTCCCCCCACCAGCGCAAGGAACCTGAGACGAGATGTTCGTGGTGATGCGGACCGGAGCCGGCGAGGCCGAGGTCAACGGCGTGAAGGGCCTGATCCTCGCCGAGGGCCTCACGCCGTTCGAGAGCGCGGGCGCCGGGCGGACGGTGATCGCGGTGGTGGGCGAGATCGGCAAGCGTCGCGAGCAGCTCCAGGGGCGGCTCGAGGAGCTGGCCGGCGTGGCGCAGGTCACGGCCATCTCCAAGCCGTACAAGCTGGTCTCGCGCGAGTTCCACCCCGAGAACACGGTCATCGATGTGCTCGACGCACGCGTCGGGGGCGGCGGCCTCACGGTGATGGCCGGTCCCTGCTCGGTCGAGAGCCGTGACCAGCTGATGGAGACCGTCGACCACGTGGCCGCCCATGGCGCCACCGTCATCCGCGGCGGGGCCTTCAAGCCGCGCACCAGCCCGTACTCCTTCCAGGGCCTGGGTGTCGAGGGCCTCCGCTACCTCGCCGAGGCGCGGCAGCGGACCGGTCTGCCGGTCGTGACCGAGGTCATGGAGCCGAACCAGGTCGACATCGTCGCCGAGTACGCGGACATTCTCCAGATCGGCACGCGGAACATGCAGAACTTCTCGCTCCTGCTCGCGTGCGGACGCGCAGGCCGGCCGGTGATGCTCAAGCGCGGCTTCGGCAACACGATCGAGGAGTGGCTCATGGCGGCGGAGTACATCGCCTCGGCCGGCAACAGCCAGATCATCCTGTGCGAACGGGGCATCAGGACCTTCGACACCAGCACCCGGAACACGCTCGACCTGACGGCGGTCCCGCTGGTGCACCACCTCACCCACCTGCCGGTCATCGTGGACCCCTCCCACGCCACAGGGAGGCGGTGGCTCGTGAAGCCGCTCGCGATCGGTGGCGCGGCGGTCGGCGCCGACGGGATCATGGTCGAGGTCCATCCCCGTCCGGACGAAGCCCTGTCAGATGCGGAGCAGCAGCTCGACTTCGCCGGTTTCGACTCGATGATGGACGCCGTCACGGCCGTTCACGCGCACGTGCGCGACCTGCACGGCGACCTGGTGCCGGCCGCGCCCGCCGGCAATGGGAAGGGCTGACCCCGTGGACGACCTCGTCGTCCGCCCGGCTGCGCGACTGCGCGGCCGTCCATTGCTGCCCGGTGACAAGTCGATCTCCCATCGGGCGCTGCTGCTGGCCCTGCTCGCGGCGGGCGAGAGCCGGATCACGGCGGCCGGCGACGGCGAGGACGTGCGGTCGACGGCCGGGGTCGTCCAGGCGCTGGGGGCGACAGTCGAGCGCGTGGCCGAGCGCGGCGGACGCGTGGACTACCGCGTGGTGTCAGCCGGCGGCGACGCCCTGGTGGAGCCGGAGGGGACCCTCGACTGCGGCAACTCGGGGACCACCACGCGGCTGGCCGCCGGGTTGCTCGCTGGGCGGGCGCTGTTCGCGGTGCTCGACGGTGACGCCTCGCTGCGCCGCCGACCGATGGGCCGGGTGGTGGAACCGCTGCGCGCGATGGGCGCGTCGCTCACCGGGCGTCGCGGAGGCACGCTGCTGCCGCTCGCCGTCAACGGGCGTGCCCCGCTCAACGCGATCGACTACACGACGCCGGTCCCGAGCGCTCAGGTGAAGTCCGCGATCCTGCTGGCGGGCCTGGCTGCGTCGGGCGAGACCCGTGTCGCAGAGGCTGTGGCGACCCGCGACCACACCGAGCGCATGCTGCGCGCTCGGGGCGTGGCCGTCCTGGAGGCGACGGCCCATGACGGCCGCCACGAGGTGCGCCTCGTCGGGCCGGCCGCGGTGCGGGCAGTCGACGAGACCGTGCCCGCCGACCCGTCGGCTGCCGCGTTCTGGCTGGTCGCGGGGTCGATCCACCCGGACGCGGAGCTGGTGCTTGACGGGGTGAGCACGAACCCGACCCGGCGTGCCATCATCGACATCCTGCGGCGCATGGGCGCGGACATCGAGGAGCGCGGGCGGCCGTCGGGCGACGCGGATGGCGAGCCGCTCGCGGACCTGGTCGTGAAGTCGGCGGGACTCCGGGGCGTGGAGCTCGGGCCGGCCGACGTCGCGGCCGCGATCGACGAGATCCCCGTCCTGTGCCTGGCTGCTGCCGTGGCTGCCGGGACGACCCGCATCCGCGGCGCCGGGGAGCTCCGGCACAAGGAGTCTGACCGCATCGCGGGGATCGCTGCGGGGCTCACCGCCCTCGGCGCCCGGGTCCGCGTGTCGGGCGACGACATGGAGATCGAAGGTGGCCGACGTCTCGCGGGCGCGGTCACCGAGACACTGGACGACCACCGGCTCGCGATGACGTTCGCCGTCGCGGGCCTCGTCGCCGAAGGCGAGACGACCGTGCTGCGGCCCACGTCGGCGGCGATCTCGTACCCAGGCTTCTTCCGCGAACTTGAAGGGGTGCGTGCATGACGCAGCGAGTCGTCCTCATCGGCCACCCGGTAGCCCACTCGCTCTCGGCTGCGATGCAGCAGGCGGCGTTCGACCACCTGCGCATCGATGCGCGGTACGAGCTGTGGGACCGGTCCCCGGCACAGCTGGCCGACACGATCGCCGAGCTGCGCGGCGAGGAGTTCCTGGGCGCCAATGTGACCATCCCCCACAAGGAGCGGACGGTCCCGCTCGTCGACCGCCAGACGGACGAGGCGCACGCGACGGGCGCGGTCAATACGCTCACGCGCGAGGGTCGGAAGCTCGTCGGGCACAACACCGACGTGGCCGGCTTCAAGGTGGCGCTCGACAAGCTCGTCGGCCGCCAGAAGATGCCCCGCCTGGCGGTGGTCCTGGGAGCCGGCGGCGGCGCCAGGGCGGTGGTGTACGGCCTCATCCGCGAGGGGTTTCAGCGCGTGGTGGTGTTCAACCGCCATCTCCACCGCGGCGAGCAGATGGTCAAGCACTTCGGCCGCTCGGCGTCACACATGGACCTGCGGGCGATGCCCTGGCACGAGTCCATCATCGAGGCCGAGCTGGCCAAGACCAAGGTGCTCGTCATCGCCACGTCGATCGGCCTGGGCGACGACGCTTCGCCGGTCCCGGCCGAGGTCCTGCCGCCGGACCTCCTGGTGCTCGACCTGATCTACAAGCAGACGACCCTGCTGCGCGACGCCGCGACTGCCGGCTGCACGACCTCGGACGGGGAGACGATGCTGCTCCACCAGGGGGCGGCCGCGGTCACCCTGTGGACGGGGCAGCCGGCGCCGGTCGAGGTGATGCACGAGGCGCTCCAGGCGGCCCGCGCCGGCGGGATCACCTCGGCCGAGGGCGAGCC
>JBJKRU010000059.1:0-4894 GCA_046704485.1 Candidatus Limnocylindrales bacterium
GGTTCGGCGGCTCGTTCGAGAACCGGATGCGCTTCCCGCTCGCGGTCATCGACTCGATCAAGAAGAAGTGCGGCCGGAACTACCCGGTGCTGGTCCGCTACTCGTTCGAGGAGTGGTGCGAGGGCGGGCGCGGCATGGACGAGGGGATCGAGACCGCCCGCGTGCTGGAGCGCGCCGGGGTGGCCGCCCTCGACCTCTCGCAGGGCATGCAGGAGAGCCCGGGCGCCGGCTTCGACCCGATGCAGTATCCGCAGGGCTGGGCCACCTACGCCGCCGAGGCGACGAAGAAGGTCGTCAAGATCCCGGTCATCACGTCGCACTCCCTGCGCGACCCGGAGTACTGCGAGCAGATCCTCGCCGAAGGCAAGACCGACCTCGTCGGCCTGGCGCGCCAGCTCCTCGCGGACCCCTACTGGCCGATCAAGGCGAAGTACGGGAAGGTCAAGTCGATCCGTCGCTGCATCTCGTGCCTGGGCGGCTGCTGGCAGGAGTCGCTCATGGCCAAGCACGAGATCGCGTGCTCCATCAACGCGGCGTGCGGCCAGCCCGCGTACGACGACATGGCGGCCACCGAGCGGCCGGTGAAGGTCGCGGTCGTCGGCGGCGGGCCGGCCGGCATGGAGGCGGCGCGCATCGCCACCGAGCGCGGCCACCACGTGACCCTGTACGAGAAGTCCGGTGAGCTCGGCGGCGCCATGAAGTACGTGTGCCTGGTCCCCGGCAAGGAGAAGATGCGCTGGTACCTGGACTGGGTCCGCGACCAGCTGCTCGACCTCAAGGTGGACATCCGGCTCAACCACGCGCCGGCGGTGGACGAGCTGCGCGGCTTCGACGTCGTGCTCAACGCCACCGGCGCTGCCTCCTACGTGCCGCCGGTCGTGGGCGACGCGTCCCGGGTGGTGCCGTTCGAGGAGGCGATGGCCTGCCCGAAGGTGGCCTGCGAGTGCCATCCCGGCGGCCGGAAGATGCGCAAGCTGGGCCGGCGCGTCCTGCTGTGGGGCGATTCGTACGCCGCGGTCGACACCGCCGCGTGGCTCGCCGACATCGGGCGCGAGGTGACGATCGTCACCGAGAACCGCGAGTTCGCCGCCGACTGCGAGGTCATCCACATGTACGTCGCCTGGAAGCGCTTCGCGCAGGGCGACGCCGAGGTCCTCCACTCCAAGCCGTACAAGTTCCCCGTGACGGTCCTCACGTCCACGACCGTGCACGAGATCCGCGACGGGTCCGTGGTGCTGCGTGACAAGGACTTCGCGCTCACCGAGCTCGAGGTCGACGATGTCGTCACCTGCCACACCCGCCCCGTCACCGACCTGTTCGAGGAGCTCCGTGCGGCCGGCGTGCAGGTCCTCAACGTGGGCGACTCGGTGGCCCCGCGGAACCTGTACCACGCGGTCAGGGAGGGGTCGGCCTTCGGGCTGGCGGTGGACCAGCATCTGCTGTTCAATGCCAACGGCGCGATCGTGGACAACCTGCCCATCGACGTGCTGGCGCAGCTGACGCGCGACGAGGGGCCCTCCTACACCGCCAAGCGGATGCTCGAGCTGGCGGGAGTGGTCGCGGGCGGGTAGCCCGGGGCGCGCTCAGGCCTCCCCGGCGCGCTCGGCCCCGTGCACCGCGGCGCCGATCGCGCCTGCCCACGTCCCGAGCTCGGCGGGGACCAGATCCACCTGGTCGACTGAGGTCGTGGTCACGCGGCGGGCGATCTCTGCCCGGATCGGCCCGAACAGCAGGTCCCCCGCCGCCGCGACGCCGCCGCCCAGCACGATCCGGTCCGGGGAGATCACGGTGATCATGTTGGCGATCCCGATGCCGAGGTAGCGCCCCACGTCGGCCAGGCCGCGGACCGCCCGGGGCTCGCCTGCGCGTGCCGCTCGGACGGCCTCTTCCACCGTCTCGGTGCCGCACGCCGCGCAGATCTGGTCGGCGCGCGCATACGCCTCCACGCAGCCCCGGTTGCCGCAGTTGCACCACGGCCCGTCGGGGTCGATGGTCTGGTGGCCGATCTCGCCGGCGGTCCCGTCATGGCCCTGGTGGACCCGGCCGCCCACGGCGATCACCCCGCCAACGCCCGTGCCGAGCGTCAGCCCGACCATCGACTCCGCCCCCCTGCCGGCGCCGAGGCGGAGCTCGGCGAGCCCGAACGCCCGGGCGTCGTTGATGAGGAACGCGGGCACGCCGGCCGCGTCGCCCACGGGTCCGGCGACGGGCCGACCGGCCCACGGGCCCGGCACGTTGACGAGGAACCGGGTCTGCCCCGTGGCCGGGTCGTACAGGCCGGGGACCCCGATCCCGATGCTGCTCACCGGGCCCCGGTCGGCGATGGTCGCGACGGCCACCTCGCCCAGCTGGGTCACGATCGCGGCTGGCACGAGCTGGGGCTCGGGCGCGTAGCGCGTGGGCACCTGGCCGCTGGCAAGCGTCGTCCAGCGCGGGCCGTCGTGCTCGACGACGGCCCACTTGACGTTCGTGCCGCCGAGGTCGAGGCCGAGATGACGCGATGCTGCCACCGTCAGGACTCGGCCGTGACCCGCGTGTACGCCGCGGCCACCAGCACCACGATCGAGCCGAACACGATCTGGCGCCACGGCTCCGGCAGGATGATGCTGAGGAAGCCGGCCAGCACCGTGAGGATCAGCGCGCCGACGATCGTGCCCGAGTAGCCTCCTCGGCCGCCCAAGATGGACGTGCCTCCGATGACCGCGGCGGCCACCGAGGGCAGCAGGTACGGCGTGCCCAGGGTGACGCTCGCCGTGTTCGACAGACCCGACTGCAGCAGACCGGCAATCCCGGCCAGCAGCGCCGAGATCACGTACAGGACGACGATCACCTGCCAGGAGCGGACCCCCGACAGGCGGGCGGCGACGGGGTTGTCGCCGATCGCGTAGAGCATGCGGCCGTACCCGGTGCGCCCGAGGAGCAGGATGAGCAGCAGCGCCACCGGCACGAAGACGACGAGGTCGTTGGGGATCAGGTCGAATGTGAGGCCGGCGCCGAGCGTGTGCAGCTCGGACGGCACGCCCGATCCCGTCTGCACGTTCTGGAGCTGCCAGACGTTGGAGAAGCCGAACACGATCAGGCCCATGCCGAGGGTCATGATCAGCGGGTGGACGCGGAAGATGCCGGTCCCGACGCCGTTCACCAGTCCTGCCAGGGCCGCGGCGCCGAGCGCAACGCCGACCCCCAGCACCCAGCCACCCGGCTGGTGGACGAACGTCGCCGTGACGAAGCCCGACATCGACGCGACGTAGCCGACCGAGAGGTCGATCCCGCCGGTGAGCATCGTGATCGTCTGGCAGCCCCCGATGATGGCGAGCACCGCGGCTTGCCGGACGGTGAAGGCCGCCCAGCCGGGACTGACCGTGCCGGGCTGCACGAGCTCGACCACGACGACCAGCAGCGCCAGCAGCGCCGTGAGCGGGATCAGCGGGTGGTCGCGCAGCAGGCCTCGCCACGCAGCCGCCCGCCGCCATGCCCGGTCCCTTGACGTGTCGGTCGCCGGAGTCATGCGCGGCTCCTCCTCATCTGGATGAAGCTGCCGGCCACCAGCACGCCGATCAGGATGAAGCCCTGGGCGACCAAGCCGTAGTTGGGGTCGACCCGCATGAAGGTCATGTCGTCGCGGATCAGCTGGAGGACGACCACGGCGACGATCGGGCCGAACACGCCACCGACGCCGCCGGCCAGGCTGACGCCGCCGAGCACGACGGCACCGATGCTGATCAGCACGTAGGTGGGCTCGGGCACGGGCGTCCCGATGCCCGTGCTGGCGGTCAGCGACAGGCCGGCGAATGCTGAGACGAGGCCGCCGATGACGTACGAGAGGAACTTGGTGCGGCTCACTGGCACGCCGCTCCGGAAGGCGGCCAGCGGGTTGCTCCCGATCGCGTAGAGCGAGAGCCCGAGGCGCGAGCGCGAGAGCGGGATCCAGAGCACGGCCACGATCACGACGAGCACGACGGCGGCCTTGGGCAGGACGTCGATGCCGAGCGGCCCGACGACCAGGTCCTTGAGCCACTGCGCAGCCGCGCCGCCCGGCGCCGGCCGGACGAGCAGGGCGAAGCCTGCCCACACGAAGTACGTGGCAAGGGTGACGATGATGTCCGGCACCTTGGTCAGGACCACAAGGGCGCCGTTCACGGCCCCCAGCAGCACGCCGAGCAGGAGCACGCCGATGACGATCACCACCCCCGTGCCCTCGCCCGGGTAGGTCGCCATCATCGTCGCGGCGACGCAGCTGGTCAGCGCCATCTGGGAGCTGACCGACAGGTCGATGCCGCCGGCGATGACGATGATCGCCTGCGCCACGGCCGCCAGCGCCAGCGGCAGCACCGAGGTCGCGGTGCACGCCAGGCTGTCGAGGCTGTAGTACGAGTTCACGAGCTTGGTGAAGGCGAGCAGCGCGACCAGGAAGCCCAGCAGGCCCAACGTCCACGCGTTGTTGCGGGCGAAGCGGCTCACTCCCTCGGTCCACGCGGGCCGGGGGCGACCGATGGCCGTCGGATTCGTCGTCATGGCTGGCCCGCCACGCCCGAGGCCGGGGTGGCCGCGGGCTCCGCGGCCAGGGCGCCGACAGCGGGCGTCTCCCCCGGCTCGCCTCCGGACGCGAGGTTGTGCGCGGCGCGCAGCAGGGCCGCTTCATCGGCCCCCGCCGCAGGCATCTCGGCAACGACCTGGCCGCCGAAGATGACGATCACCCTGTCGCAGGCCAGCTGGATCTCCTTCAGCTCGGACGTGTAGAGCAGGATGGCCGCTCCGGCAGCGGAGAGCTCGCGCAACAGCACGTAGATCTGGTTCTTGGTCCGGATGTCGATCCCGCGCGTCGGATCGAAGCACAGGAGGGTCTGGACGCCGCTGGCCACCCAGCGGGCGATCGTCACCTTCTGCTGGTTGC
>JBJKRU010000060.1:0-4284 GCA_046704485.1 Candidatus Limnocylindrales bacterium
AAGCCGTCCTATACGCCCGACTGGCACGATGTCGTCCGCTACTCGTCGCCCGGCCCGTCGCCCGAGCTCCTCGTGGACGAGCCCGACCTCCGCGTCCTGGTGGCCGGCCTCGAGCCGGGCGGGCGCATCCCGCCGCACGCCGAGCGTCGCGCCGTCTACCACGCGCTGTCGGGCGAGGGCTTCCTGTTCCTCGACGGCGTGGCGCTGCCCTTCGGGGAGGGGGCCATCGTGGTCGCGCCGGACAGTTCGACGCGTGGCGTCGAGGCCCTCACCCAGCTGGCGTTCATGGCCGTCCGGATCGGGCCGGAACCCACCGCGGCCGGCTAAGGCCTTCCGGCGGCTGACACGGGGCCGCGCGGCGGTTGCCTCGTGGCCCGGCCGGGCGGACTCGCGTGGCGCGAGCCCGCGCGGTTCCATCACGCGGTTTCGTGGAGCGGCAGTCGGACGGAGTGTGGAGATCAGGATTGCGGAACGGTTTCGACCGCAATCCTTCTCGGTTCATTCTCGCCCGCCGCTATCGACAGCGCCCCTGCGGTGCCGTAGGTTCGGGGCATTCCGCACCCTCCTCGCGCGCAGGCCGTGAACACCCGGCAGGAGCCCCATGACCGCTCGCCACAAGGCCATCGAGACGATCTCCAACCACAAGGTCGCCTCCACGCAGAACTACCTCGAGCACGCTGGCGAGGACATCTACGGCCAGTACGTGTTCCACGAGGGCGTGCAGCGCGAGTACCTGGCGAAGCCCATCTTCCGTCGACTCCGACGAGTCATCGACGGCCTCGAGCCATTCGCCCCGGAGATCGCCGACGCCGTCGCCCACGGCGTGAAGGAGTGGGCGATGGCGCAGGGCGCCACCCACTACACGCACTGGTTCGTGCCGATGACCGGCTCCACGGCCGAGAAGCACGACTCGTTCCTGGCGCCGATCAGCGACGGCGCGACGATCGCCGAGTTCAGCGGCCGGAACCTCCTGCAGGGCGAGCCGGACGCGTCATCCTTCCCGTCGGGCGGCATCCGCGCCACGTTCGAGGCGCGCGGATACACGGCCTGGGACGTCACGAGTCCGATCTTCCTGCAGGTCGAGCCCAACGGCGTCACGCTGACGATCCCGACGGCGTACGTCTCGTTCACGGGGGAAGCCCTCGACCACAAGATCCCGCTCCTGCGGAGCCAGGAGGCGCTGGGCAGGCAGGCGCTGCGCGTCCTGCGCTGGTTCGGCAACACGTCGGCGTCGAGGGTGTTCACCACCATCGGCCCAGAGCAGGAGTACTTCCTCGTTGACCGGCGGCTGGCCGACCAGCGCCCCGACCTGGTGCTCACCGGCCGCACGCTGTTCGGCGCGCCGTCGCCCAAGGGACAAGAGCTCGAGGACCAGTACTTCGGCCCGATCCGCGCCCGGATCCTCGCGTTCATGATGGACCTCGACCGTGAGTTGTGGCGCCTCGGCATCCCGGCCAAGACTCGGCACAACGAAGTGGCGCCGGCGCAGTTCGAGATGGCGCCCGTGTTCGAGGCCACCTCGGTCGGCTCGGACCACAACATGATCGTGATGTCGACCATGCGCCGGCTGGCGCCGATGCACGGGCTGGCATTCTTGATCCACGAGAAGCCGTTCGCTGGCATCAACGGCTCGGGCAAGCACAACAACTGGTCGATGTCCACGGACCTCGGCGAGAACCTGCTCGACCCGGGGACCGACCCGCACGCGAACGCGCAGTTCCTCGCCTTCCTCATCGCGGTCATCCGGGCGATCGACGTCCACGCCGCCATGCTGCGTGCCTCGATTGCCGACGCCGGCCAGGACCACCGCCTGGGCGCCAACGAGGCCCCGCCGGCCATCATGTCGATCTTCCTCGGCAGCCAGCTCGAGGACGTCGTCGGCCAGCTCGAGCAGGGCGCCGCGTCGGCGTCGAAGCAGGGCGGTGATGTCGCCCTGGGCGTCACCTCCCTGCCGACGCTCGCCAAGGACGCGACCGACCGCAACCGCACCTCGCCGTTCGCGTTCACGGGGAACAAGTTCGAGTTCCGGGCGGTTGGCTCGTCCGCCCCGATCTATTGGCCACAGACGGTGCTCAACACCGCCGTCGCGGACTCGCTTTCGGACCTCGCCGACGAGCTCGAGAAGCTGCTGCCGGGCGACTTCGACGGCCTGACGAAGATCCTCTCGGCCGCCGTCCGCCAGCACAAGCGCGTGCTGTTCGAGGGCAATGGGTACGCCGAGGAGTGGCACGCGGAGGCGGCCCGTCGCGGTCTGCCGAACAACCGCACCACCGCCGATGCGCTGCCGGCGCTGGCCACCTCGCAGGCGAGGGCGGTCTTCGCCAAGTTCGGCGTGCTGTCCGAGCGCGAGCTCGAGGCCCGCGTGGACATCTTCTGGGAGAAGTACGTCAAGGTCCAGAACATCGAGGCGAACACCGCGCTCGACATCGCCAAGACGATGATCCTGCCCGCCACGGTGGCGTACCTCGGCCAGCTCGCCTCGGCAGGCTATTCGAAGGGCGTCAAGACCGTCGCCGACAAGGTGGCGTCGCTGGCGGATGACCTGGTCGACGCGATCCACGCCCTCGAGCACGCGCAGCACGACGCGCACGAGGCCGAGACCGTCCAGGCGGAGGCGCGCGCCTTCGTGTCGGAGGTCATTCCCGCCCAGAACGCGCTGCGCGCCGTGGCCGACGAGCTCGAGACGCTGGTGGCCGACGAGCTCTGGCCGATGCCGAAGTATCGCGAGCTTCTCTTCCAGTACTGAGTTCTCGCTGCGCCGAAGGGCCCCTCGCTGCGCCGAAGGGCCCCTCCTCCGTCTGACGAGGAGGGGCCTCTCTCCGTTCTGGTCCTGGTGCCTCCGGACCCCGCCGCCGCTCCGTACCGGCAGCCCGGGCCCCGCACAACCGGCCCCGCCCCAGGCCCCCGCACCGCGCCCCCGCCCCCCACCGCGCCCCCGCACCGCGCCCCGCACAACGCCGCGCCCCCCCCGCACAACCGGCACTTGTGGCACGACGCGGCGGGCGAGCCAAGTCGATCAGGTACAACAAGCGGTTGTGGAGGACGCAGCGGGACGCGACCAGCTCTACTGCCCACAACGAGGGGTTGTGCGTGAGGCGTCAGGCGGCGCCGATTCCCGTCAGCTACAAGCGCCGGTTGTGGGTCGCTCGGGTGAGTCGGACGTCCGTCGCCTGGCCCTCGGCCGGATACGCAGCTGCACCCACGCTCTGCTGCTGTCGAATCCAGCGCTGCCCGTCCCGGGCCGCGCAGCCCAACTGCGAGGTCATGGCCAGCCGCTGCTCATGGCGAGTTGATCAGACGCGAGGTGCGACACCGCGTGGAGGGACTTGACCCGCCTGGGAGCGCCGACCGCGAATGCCGCCCCGGGCCATCGCGATCCGGCGCCCTTTCGGACGCATAAGCGCCAGCCAATCGCCGAGCCGCATCATCATCCGATGTCTGACGGCCCCTCCCCACGTCCCGCGTCTCGCTCAACGGTACGCATTGGCCGTGGCCGCTCCGGCTACCTCGCGTTGCGCCTCGGGACAGCTCTCCGAGATCGGCGTCAGGCCGCGGGGCTGACCCAGCGCCAGGTAGGAGCTCGTCTCGTCGTGACTCAGCAGGAGATCAGCCGGCTCGAGCGCGGTCGGGGCACGGACACATCGCTCACGATCTGGGCCGCGGCCGGCGCGGCCGTGGGGCTCCAGCTGGCGGCGTTCTTCGAGCAGGCGCCGGGCGCCAGCGAGCCGCGGGACATGCAGCACCTGCGCGGCCAGAATCTCATCGTGTCGTCCGTGACGCCCGGCGGCTGGTCGAGTACACCAGAGTCGCTGCTTCTCGGCGAGGGACCGCGACCGAGGAGCATCGACGTTCTGCTCGAACGCGCTGCGAGGCGTGAGGCAGCCGTCGTCGAGCTTTGGGACCTCCTGCTTGACGGCGGCGCCGCGATGCGCGGCTTGGAGGCGAAGGTGAGCGCGACCAGGGTTCGTCTCGGTCTCGCGTGGCGCGTGGAGGGTCTGCTCGTCGTGCGCGGCACCTCCCGCAACCGAGCGCTGGTACGCGAACTGAGGCCGCTGTTCGCGGCGCGCTACCCGGCCAGCTCTGCCGAGTGGCTGCGAGCGCTCGCGTGCGGCCGGCTTCGCCTGGACGGACGTGGCAGGAGAGCGCCTGATTGCCGGCTCGTCTCTGAGCGCTGCACCGCCGTGACCCGCAGAGCGCCGCTCCGTGCGGCGGCCAGCCGCGCCGGGGATCGGCAGCGCTTCCGGCGCCGAGCGCCCGCCGCCGAGCGCGGCGCCTCCCGACGCC
>JBJKRU010000061.1:0-8531 GCA_046704485.1 Candidatus Limnocylindrales bacterium
TGGGTCGCCTGGGAGAACTCCTCGGCGACTGGCTGCGTCGCCTTGAGTATGAAGTACGTCCCCTGGCGGGCGAGTATGGTCATCTTCTGGTAGGTGACCTTGGTGCTCATGCCGCCCGTGTATACGGGCGCCGACGGGTTCGGCGTAGATGTCGGGGCCGGCGTGGCGCCGGGCGCCAGGTTCTGGTTGGGCGCGCTGGACGGCGGGGCCGGCACGACCATGCTCATCAGGACGTCGACGGTCATGCCGGCTGCGAGCATGCCACCCACGGCGTGGTCGTCCGAGACGGTGATCGAGACGGCCCGCCAGGCGTCCGAGTTCGGCCCGACGGTCTCGCCCGGGCCGAGGATCGGGAACTGGCCGCCCGCGGTCGTGGAGGCGAGCAGGTTCAGCGTCACCAGCTGGCCCGCGGCCACATCGACGCCGAGGATCCGGCCCACAAGCTGGTCCTTGGTCGTCACGAGGAAGCTGCCGAGGTTGTTGGTGTTGTCCACCGGGATGTCGGTCCGGACGACGAGGTCATCCGGGGTCAGCACTTCCTTGGCCGGCAGCGGCCGGGCCGCGACGACGGCCGTCATGTACTTGAGGGAGCCCTGCCCGGCGCTCTGCTGGGCGTTGTTGACGAGGTAGAACGCGCCTCCCGCTGCCGCCACCGCGAGCACGAGGCCCAAGACGATGATCCACCGGCCCCTCCGCGAGGGGTCCTGGTATTCCATCTCCACCTGATCGTGCCTCCCGTCATGGGCGGCGATGCTGCCGCTCGGAGTGCCGTGCCCGCCCGGCGGTGTGTCCGAGGCACCGGCTGCGGCTCCTGACCGAGGTCGCAGTCGGGGATCGCGGAGAGTGTCGGGCGGGAGGTTGCCGCGGCCTATGACCCGTTGGTCCCATCGGGGTGTGGGTGCTGCGAACGGGTGTTCGAAATCGTCGTCCGCGTGGTAGGATCGGCATCGTGCCGGACTTCCGCCTCAGCGCCCCATTCGAGCCCACGGGAGACCAGCCCGCGGCGATCGAACGCCTGGTGGACGGGCTGGGCCGCGGCCTGCGCCATCAGACGCTGCTGGGGGCCACCGGGACCGGAAAGACCTACGTGATGGCCCAGACCATCGTGCGGCACCAGAAGCCCACCCTGGTCCTCGCCCACAACAAGACGCTGGCGGCCCAGCTGTATGCCGAGTTCCGCGAGTTCTTCCCGGACAACGCCGTCGAGTACTTCGTCAGCTACTTCGACTACTACCAGCCCGAGGCGTACCTGCCCCGCTCGGACACCTACATCGAGAAGGACTCCAGCCGGAATGAGGAGATCGACCGGCTGCGCCACGCTGCCACCCACGCGCTGTTCGAGCGGCGGGACGTGATCATCGTCGCCTCCGTCTCGTGCATCTACGGCCTCGGCGCCCCGGTGGACTACGGCGCCACGGTGCTCCGGCTGCGTGTCGGCGGGCAGTACCGCCGGGATTCGGTGCTGCGCCACCTCGTGGACCTGCAGTACCAGCGCAACGACGCGGCCCTGTCCCGAGCCCGCTTCCGCGTCCGCGGCGACACGCTCGAGATCGGCCCCGCCAGCTCCGAGGAGATCGTGCGGGTCGAGTTCTTCGGCGACGAGGTGGAACGGATCACCGAGCTGGACCCGCTGACCGGCGAGCTGCTCGCGGAGCGCAAGGAGCTCAACGTCTTCCCGGCCAGCCACTTCGTGACGCCCCGCGACAAGCTCGTCGCGGCGATCGGGACCATCGAGGCCGAGATGGAGGAGCGCGTCGGTCAGATGGAGGCCGAGGGCCGAGCGCTCGAGGCCGCGCGCCTCCGCCAGCGCACCACGTTCGACCTGGAGATGATCCGCGAGATCGGCTTCTGCTCGGGCATCGAGAACTACAGCCGCCATCTGTCGGGCCGCGAGCCGGGGTCGCGGCCGTGGACCCTGCTCGACTACTTCCCGCCCGACTGGCTGCTCATCGTCGACGAGTCGCACATGACGATCCCGCAGGTGGTCGGCATGTACAAGAACGACCGCACGCGCAAGGAGATCCTGGTCGACTTCGGCTTCCGCCTGCCGTCGGCGCTCGACAACCGGCCGCTGACCTTTGAGGAGTTCGAGGGCCACGTCAACCAGGCGGTCTACGTCTCCGCGACGCCCGGCCCGTACGAGCTCGAGCGCTCCCAGCGCGTCGTCGAGCAGCTCATCCGGCCTACCGGCATCGTGGACCCGCTGATCGACGTGCGGCCCACCGAGGGCCAGATCGACGACCTGCTCGAGGAGATCAAGCAGCGCGTGGAGCGTGGCGAGCGGGCGCTGGTCACCACGCTCACCAAGAAGATGGCCGAGGACCTCGCCGACTACCTCAAGGAGCTGGGCGTCAAGGTCCAGTACCTCCACTCCGAGGTGGACACGCTCGAGCGGGTGGCGATCCTGCGCGACCTGCGCCTGGGCGTGTACGACGTGCTCGTGGGGATCAACCTCCTGCGCGAGGGGCTGGACCTGCCGGAGGTGACGCTGGTCGCGATCATCGACGCGGACAAGGAGGGGTTCCTGCGGTCCGCCTGGTCGCTGATCCAGATGATCGGCCGGGCGGCACGCAACACCGGCGGCCGGGTGGTGATGTACGCGGACGCGGTCACCGACTCGATGAAGGTGGCGATCGAGGAGACCGAGCGGCGGCGCGGCATCCAGGAGCGGTACAACGCCGAGCACGGCATCGAGCCCCAGACGATCATCAAGGGGATCCACGACCTCAACGACCGGCTCCGGGCGGTGGCCGAGTCGACGATCGTGTATTCGTCCGAGCGGCGGGCGGCGGACCTCGCCGCGGCCGACAAGGCCGAGGTCGAGAAGCTCGTCGCGCGGATGGAGGCCGAGATGAAGGCCGCGGCGAAGCAGCTCGAGTTCGAGCGCGCCGCCGCGATCCGCGACGAGATCCAGCAGATCCGCCTGCGCGTGCTGGACCAGGACGCGTCGGTGGCCGTGGCGAGGGCGGCTGAGCGCGCGGCGAAGGAGGCGCTCCTGCCGGCGAAGGAGCGGGCGGCGGCGCACCGGCCGGGGGCGGGAGCCACGCGCGGGGCGGGTGAGCCGGCGATCGAGGTCACCGAGGTGACAGTGCTGCCCGCGGGCGAGGAGCCGATCGCCGATTCGACGGACGAGGGCGGCGGCGCGATCGCGACCGACCTGTTCCCGGGCATCCGTGACGAGCACGACGACGAGGACGGCGGCTGGCAGGCACACTGGCTGGACCGCCCCACGTGGGACCGCTCGGTGACGCCCAACATCCGGCGCCGTACGGGCCAGCGGCCGCCGAGGCGTGGAGGTCCCCGAGGCTACTGACCCGGGGAGGGGAGGGGACGTGAAGTACGCGGTTGACCTGGCGCCGCTCGGGGAGCTCGGCGATCCGCGCGCGCTCATTCGGCTGGCGTTGGCCGCCGAGAAGGCTGGCTGGGACGGCGTCTCGACGTGGGACGTCCTCGGGACCGTCATGGACGCCGCGGCCGCCGACCCGTTCGTGGCCCTGGCGGGGATCGCGGCGGCCACTCAGCGGCTCCGGCTGATCACCTCGGTCGTGGTCCTGCCGCGGCGCCGCCCGCAGCTCGTGGCCCAGGCCGCGGCGACCCTGGACGCCCTGAGCAATGGGCGGCTGGTCCTCGGCATCGGCGCCGGCGGCGACCCGGGCGACTTCACGCTGTTCGGCGAGTCGATCGACGTCCCGTCGCGGATCGCCCGGCTCGACGAGGATGCCGCGCGGATCGACGGCTGGCTTCGCGGCGAACGCGACCAGCCTGTCGGGCCGCGTCCCGTGCAGTCGCCGCGCCCGCCGATCTGGGTGGGCGGTGGCAAGCCGGGTGCCCTCCGTCGCGCGGCGCGCTGGGACGTCTGGATCGGCGTCGCGACGGGCGAGGACTACGCTTCAATGCTGCTCTCGCCCGACGACTTGGCCGAGCGTGTGGCGGTGATCGGGGCGGAGCGCTCGCGGCTGGGCCGCGACGGCGAACCGTTCGACGTGGCGCTGTTCGCCCACTCGGAGCCGGACGATGCCGCAGTGGTCGCGTCGTACGGCGCGGCGGGCGTCACCTGGTGGCTCGAGAGCCTGTCCCCGGCCCGCGGCCCGATCGACGGGCTGCTCGCGCGGATCGAGGCCGGGCCACCGCGCAGCTGAGGCCGACTCGCTGCGGGACCTCACGCGAACACTTGTTCTAAAGCGACGACGCCGCTAGACTGCACCCGTGCCCCAGGACCGGATCGTCGTGCGCGGAGCGCGCGAGCACAACCTCAAGGACGTCAGCGTCACGTTCCCGCGTGATCGGCTGGTCGTGATCACGGGGTTGTCCGGGAGCGGCAAGTCGAGCCTCGCGTTCGACACCATCTACGCGGAGGGCCAGCGCCGATACGTCGAGAGCCTGAGCGCCTACGCCCGCCAGTTCCTGGGCCAGATGGACAAGCCCGACGTCGACCGGATCGACGGTCTCTCGCCGGCGATCTCCATCGACCAGAAGGGCGCCAGCCGGAACCCGCGATCCACGGTCGGCACGGTGACCGAGATCTATGACTACCTGCGCCTGCTGTACGCGCGCATCGGCCACCCGCACTGCCCCGCCTGCGGCCGCGAGATCGAGCGCCAGACGGTGCAGCAGATCGTGGACCAGATCCTCGCCTTGCCGGAGGGAACCCGCCTGCTGGTGCTCGGCCCGCTGGTCAAGGACCGCAAGACCGAGGGCGACCGCGTCTTCGAGGGAGCCCGCAAGCAGGGTTTCGTGCGCGTGCGCGTGGACGGGGTCCAGTACGACCTCGCCGAGGCGCCGACGCTCGACAAGTACAAGCGGCACACGATCGAGGTGGTCGTGGACCGCTACATCGTCCGGCGGGCTGACAACCCGGGCGGCTGGGCGACCGACGAGCTCGGCCGTCCTGTGGACCCGGACTCGGGCCGGCCCGTGCCGGATCCGGACGCCGCCCGCCTCGCGGACTCGGTCGAGACGGCGCTACGCCTCGGCGAGGGCGTCATGGTCGTCGCGCCGGTGCCGCGCGAGGGCGAGGCACCCCCCTTCGAGGAGCACCGCTACAGCGAGCGCTACTCGTGCCCCTACGACGGCACGACGATCGACGAGCTCGAGCCGCGCAGCTTCTCGTTCAACTCGCCCCACGGCGCATGCCCCACCTGCACCGGGCTCGGCACGCAGCTGGTCATCGACCCGGCGCTCGTCATCCCGGACAAGCGCAAGAGCATCCGCGCCGGCGCGCTGGCACCGTGGAGCAAGATGCCCACCGAGATCAGCTGGCGCATGAAGATCACCGACGCGGTGTTCACCAGCCGGGGCTGGTCGATCGACACGCCGGTGGGCGACCTGCCGCCCGAGGCGCTCCAGCACCTGCTCTACGCGCCGAAGGACGAGAAGGTCGTCGTGCGCTACCGCCACGAGCGCGGCGAGAACTCCTATGTCGCGACCTTCGAGGGCGTGGTCACCAACCTCGAGCGACGCTTCCGCGAGACGGAGTCGGAGTACATCCGCACCGAGCTCGAGAAGTTCATGGTCCAGAAGCCCTGCCCCACGTGCGGTGGCCGACGCCTCCGGCCGGAAGCACTGGCCGTGACGGTCGACGGGAGCAACATCGCCGAGACGTCGACGCTCTCGGTCACCGACGCGCTCGACTGGGCGGCCGCGCTGCCGGGTCGCATCACCGAGCGTGAGCAGACGATCGCCCGCCAGGTGCTCAAGGAGATCGTCGCCCGGCTCGGGTTCCTCGTGGACGTCGGCCTGGACTACCTCACGGTCGACCGCGCCAGCGTCACGCTGTCGGGCGGCGAGGCGCAGCGGATCCGGCTCGCCACGCAGATCGGCACCACGCTCATGGGCGTCCTCTACATCCTCGACGAGCCGTCGATCGGCCTCCACCAGCGCGACAACGCCAAGTTGATCGCCACCCTCACGCGGCTGCGCGACCTGGGCAACACCGTCCTCGTGGTCGAGCACGACGAGGAGACCATCCGGACGGCGGACTGGGTCATCGACATCGGGCCCGGCGCGGGCGAGCACGGGGGCGAGATCATCGTCAACGGGCCCCTCGAGGCCGTCCTGGCCGAGCCCCGCTCGATCACGGGGGCCTTCCTCCGCGGCGAGCGCATGGTGGAGGTTCCCGGGCGCCGGCGCAGGGGCAACGGCAAGCACCTCGTCGTCCGGGGCGCGCGCGAGCACAACCTGCGCGGGATCGACGTCCGCTTCCCGCTGGGCGTGTTCATCGCCGTGACGGGCGTCAGCGGCTCGGGCAAGTCCACGCTCGTGGACGAGGTGCTCTACCGCGCCCTCGCCCGCGACCTGTCCGGCTCGCGCGAGCCCGTCGGGGCCCACGATGCCGTCGAGGGCGTCGAGCACATCGACAAGATCATCGAGATCGACCAGAGCCCCATCGGCCGCACGCCGCGCTCCAACCCGGCCACGTACACCGGCCTGTTCGGCCCCATCCGGGAGCTGTTCGCGGGCACGCCCGACGCCCGCGTCCGCGGCTACCAGCCCGGCCGGTTCAGCTTCAACGTCAAGGGCGGCCGGTGCGAGAACTGCAAGGGCGACGGGATCATCAAGATCGAGATGCAGTTCCTGCCCGACGTCTACGTCCCGTGCGAGGTGTGCAAGGGCAAGCGCTACAACCGCGAGGCGCTCGAGATCCACTACAAGGGCCGGTCGATCGCGGACGTGCTCGAGATGACCGTCGAGGAGGCGCTGCACTTCTTCGACGCCGTCCCCAACGTCAGGCACAAGCTCCAGACCCTGTTCGACGTGGGCCTTGGCTACATCCACCTCGGCCAACCGGCGACCACCCTGTCGGGAGGCGAGGCACAGCGCGTGAAGCTGTCGACGGAGCTCTCGAGGCGGGCGACGGGCAAGACGCTCTACCTGCTCGACGAGCCCACCACCGGGCTCCACTTCGCCGACGTGGACAAGCTCCTCTCGGTCCTGCACCGGCTCGTCGACGCGGGCAACACCGTGGTCGTCATCGAGCACAACCTCGACGTGATCAAGACCGCAGACTGGATCGTGGACCTGGGGCCCGAGGGCGGCCTCCGGGGCGGCATGGTGATCGCCGAGGGGACGCCGGAGCAGGTCGCGGGCACCCCCGGATCGGCGACGGGCGAGTACCTGGCGCGCGTCCTGCGCGGCGAGCCGCTCGTCCCGCTCTCGGACGTGACCTTCGCCGACGAGGCCGGACGCCCCGGGATCAGCCGCGCCAGGCCGTCGCTCCCGTCGTCGGGGATCGCCCCCGCCCGCAAGCGCGTGGCGGCGGTGCGGTCGGCCGGCGACCGCTGACCGCTGGCAGCTCCACGGTCCCGGGACCTGGGCAACGTCGGGCTCGCCGCCTCCCCGCCCCCGCGTCCACGTGGCCGAGGCCGCACAGCAGACCCTGGCCGCCCTGTCGGCCCCCGCGTGGCCGGTCCTCGTGGTGGTCCTGCCTGACCCTGGCCGCGTCGCGGCCGCGCCAGCACGATCGCCTGGGCGACGCTGGGACGAATCAGGCGATCCGCCGGCGCAGGTGATCGGCGCACGTCTTACCATCGTGGCCATGCCCGACATCGAGTACGCCTTCCTGGCCGACGCGGCCGAGACCAACCCGGGTCACAAGTTCCACGTGCTCGGCGGGGGTATCACCCGGATCGGCGGGCCGACCTTCCCGCTCGTGCACGCCCACCTCGCGCTCGTCGTGGGCCTTCTGGTCACGGCGCCAGAGACCAAGCGTGAGCACGAGCTCGGGATCGTCCTCCTCGACCCCGACGGCGGCGAGGTCACCTCCGCGACGGGCTCGCTCATGGCCCGAGGCCACGATGACGGGCGCGACAACATCGTCACGTTCAGCGTGGACCTCTACGGGATCCGCTTCCCGACGCCCGGCGACTACTCGTTCCGGATTCTCGTCAACGGCTCGGAGCGCAAGCGGCTGGGGCTGCTGCTCGTGCGTGCCGGCGGCGGCGAGGGAGGGGTTGGCATCGTCGCGGCCGAGTCTTGACCGGGCCGTTGTTGTGACCCGTGGCGGCCGCCCGGGCGACCAGGCCGCAGCGAGCAGGGTGGGGCGGTGAGCGGCGGAGCCCCCCGGCGTCCGACCGGCCCCGCGAGGCACGAGCGACCGGCCATCGACGAGGCGGCGCTCGCGGCGGCCCGGGCCGGCGATCGGCTGCTCGACGCGGCGCGCGACGCGGGCCTGGCGCGCTGGGTCACGTACCTCGAGGCGATCCCGGACCTGCTGCGCGACGCCGAGCTGGGAGACCTGCGCAAAGTCGCGCTCCGGGCGCGCGCCGCCTACGGTCCGAAGGACTCCGTCCGCGACGTCCTGCCGAGGGAGGTCGTGCTTCCGTTCGTGGACGCGATCGACCGGCTGCTGAAGGAGCTCGCGAAGCGCGACACGGCCGCCTGACCCAGTCAGGTGCTCGTCACCCGCCCGGCGATCGACGAGGCGGCACTCGCCGCGGCGCGGGCCGGCGACCGGCTGCTGGACGCGGCGCGTGCCGCGGGTCTGGGGCGCTGGGTGTCGTATCTCGAGGCGATCCCCGATCTGCTGCGTGACG
>JBJKRU010000062.1:0-25462 GCA_046704485.1 Candidatus Limnocylindrales bacterium
CATGAGCGCCGACCGGCCCACGCCGCCCGCCGACCGCGACCTCCCCGACGAGCGGAGCGTGGTGGCCGGGCGCCCGGACCTCGGCGGCGGTTCGGCCACCCCCTCGTTCGCGCTGCCGCCCGGCGCGGCGACCGGGCTGCCCGGAGTGCCCGAACCGCTCGCGATTGGCCCGCGCACGTTCGACTGGGGTCAGCGAACGTACGTGATGGGGATCCTCAACGTCACCCCCGACTCGTTCTCCGGCGACGGGCTCCTGGCGGCCGGCGACCCGATCGAGGCCGCCGTGGCTCAGGCGCGCCGCATGGTCGAGGAGGGCGCGGACCTGCTCGACGTCGGCGGGGCGTCATCGCGGCCGGGCCACGCGCCGCTCGGCGTGGACGAGGAGATCGCCCGTGTCGTGCCAGTGATCCACGCGATCGCAGCCGCCCTGCCGGCGACGCCGATCTCCGTCGACACGACGAGCCCGGGGGTGGCCGCCGCGGCGGTCGACGCGGGCGCGAGCCTGCTCAACGACGTCTGGGGCGTGGCCGACGATCTGGGCATAGTCCGCGTCGCGGCCGAGCGCGGCGTGCCGATCGTGCTGATGCACAACCGCGCCGAGCCGCGCTACCGCAACCTGCTGGCGGAGGTTGTGGCGGACCTGTGGCGGGCGCTGGAGCGGGCCGTGCACGCCGGCGTCGCATGGGACCGGCTGATCGTGGACCCCGGGTTCGGCTTCGGCAAGACGCCGGACCACAACCTCGCCCTGCTGACGGGCATGGCGTCGCTCCGGGTGCTCGGCCGCCCCGTGCTCCTGGGCACATCCCGCAAGTCCACCCTGGGCAAGGTGCTCGACCTGCCCCCCGACCAGCGCGCGGAGGCGACCGCCGCCACGACCGTCCTGGGGATCGCGGCGGGTGCGGCGGACATCGTGCGCGTCCACGACGTCCGTCCGAACGTGCGCGAGGCGCGCATGGCCGACGCCGTCGTCCGCGGCTGGCGCCCCGCCGGCTGGGGCGGGCAGCGATGAGCGATCGCGTCCTCCTCGAGGGAATGGTGTTCGAGGGCACCCACGGCGTGCACCCCGAGGAGCAGGTGACGCCCCAGCCGTTCGAGGTCGACGTGGAGCTGGAGCTCAACCTTCAGCCGGCTGGCCTTTCCGACGACCTTGCGCTGACCGCGGACTACGCCCGCGTCTACGACGTGTGCCGACAGGTCGTGGAGTCCACGCGGTTCAACCTGATCGAGGCGCTGGCCGAGGCCATCACCGAGGAGCTCCTCGCCGGCTTCCCGATGGTCGAGTCGGCGATCGTCCGCATCCGCAAGCCCAAGGTGCGGCTCGGCGGCCGGTTCCGCAGCGCCGGCATCGAGATCCGCCGCAGACGGCGCACCCTGTAGGCGGCACCCGGGAGGGCTTCGCACCGGCCCCGGACGGAGCCGCCCGCCCCCCGGGACGCGGCGCGGTCGCCCGGAGAGGGCGACGGCAGGGTGCTTGCCCTCAGCCCGCCGTCACTGCAGACCGCAGGGGCGGACCCCGAGCGTGACCGGCACCGTGATCGTCTGGCCGCTGCGGAGCACCGTCAGCTGAACGGTGTCGCTGGGCGAGAACTGCACGAGCAGCAGGTTGAGCGGGTGCTCCTGGTCGATGACGATGCCGTTGATCGCGGTGATGATGTCGCCGTCCTGGAGGCCAGCGGCCGCGGCCGGGCTACCCGGCGTGATGCCCGACGCGCCGGTCGTGGCGTCGCCGATGATCAGGGCGCCGCTGTCGACCGTGAGGTTCTGGTCCGCCTTCACCTTCTGGTCGATGGACTCGAAGCGGACCCCGATGTACGGGCGCTCGAGCGTCTGGCCGTTCACGGCCTGCTTCATGATCGGCTTGGCGATGTCGATCGGGATGGCGAACCCGATCCCGTTGGACCCGTCCGCCATGGCGGTGTTGATGCCGACGACGTTGCCGTCCGCGTCGGCGAGCGGTCCGCCCGAGTTGCCCGGGTTGATCGC
Organism: Candidatus Limnocylindrales bacterium; assembly: GCA_046704485.1. Lineage (GTDB taxonomy): Bacteria > Chloroflexota > Limnocylindria > Limnocylindrales > CSP1-4 > CAIXZV01. The sequence continues at coordinate 1,984 of JBJKRU010000062.1, forward strand.
GGCGTCGGTCTGGATGAGGTTCGAGATGGTCGAGCCGTCGCTCAACACGATCGACCGGCCCTTGCCGGACACGATCCCGCTGGTGACCGAGAAGGAGTAGGTGCCGAGCGGACTGCCCACCGCCACCACCAGCTGGCCGACCTTGAGGGCGTCCGAGCTGCCGAGGGCCGCGGCGGGCAGGCCCGTGGCGTCCACCTTGACGATGGCCAGGTCAGTCATCGTGTCGATCCCGTACACGGTGCCCGCGAATGTGCGGCCGTCCTTGAGCTCGACCTGCAGCGTGTCCGCGCCCGTGACGACGTGGTGGTTCGTCAGGATCCAGCCGTTGGCGTCGTAGATGATCCCCGAGCCCACGCCATCGGTCTGGGTCCCGCTGAACGGGTCGGTCGAGCCGTTGCTCGTGGTGATCTTCACCACCGACGGGCTGATCTTCGCGGCGGCGCTGATGACCGCCGACGATTCGTCGACCACCCCGCCGCTGGTTCCGGCTGAGCTGCCGCCCGCGGACACATTGGCGGCGGGCGCCGGGATGGCCGGGCGGTCGAAGGTGCCGGTGGCGTTGAGGGCCAAGGCGGTTCCGGATGACGCGAGCACGGCGGACAGCAGGGCCACGGCGGCGACCGTGCCGAGCCCGGGACCGGCGCGGCGCCCGGCCGACGGTGCGGCGGTCGATTCCAGCGGCCATGCCGGCGACGGTGCGGCAGCTGAGGGCGCCCCCCGCGGGCCAGTCGGCGACGGCGCGGCGCCGGACGGTGACGCCGTCGCTGTGGATGCTCCCCACGAGGCCGTCGATGACGACGCCGGCTTCGCCCATGCGCTGGCCGCCTCGGGCGAGGGGCTGCCCCACAGCGGTCGGGCACTGGTCGGCTGTGGCGAACTCGATCCCGGCGAGGGGCCCGGTTCCCCCCGCGGGCTGGGCGCGGCCCAGGCCCAGCGCGTGTCCGGCCGAGGATCGGGGGTCGGGGCGAACCGAGGCACGGCCACGGGCTGGGTGTCATCGAGCGACATGCCGCGGGAGGCAGCAGTCGGCTGATCAGCGTCCTGGGTCATTGCGCGATGGTCTTCCGTCCTCGGCAGGAGCGGTGATCCGGACACCGCGCCCTGATGGTCCCAGCGTGCCCCACCCCGATTCAGTCGTGCTCAGCGCTGGGTGAAGAATCATCCATCTTCTGCTGAGAATCCGCTGAAGCGGGCGTCGGGCGGGCGGCGCCCAGGTCCGGATCGCGCGGAAGCGTGACCACGAAGCGCGCCCCGTGGCCGACGCGGCTCTCCACCTCGATGGTGCCGCGGTGCATGTCGACGATCGACTTGACGATCGCGAGTCCCAGCCCCGAGCCCGTGCCGCGGGCCTCGTTCGCCTGCGAGCCGCGATAGAAGCGGTCGAAGATCCTGGGCAGCTCCTCCGGGTGGATCCCCACTCCCGTGTCCGCCACCTCGATCCGCGCGCCGCCGTCCGGGCCGCCGGTGGCTGCCACCCGGACCTCGCCGCCGCGCTCCGTGAACTTGAGGGCGTTGCCGACCAGATTGCCCACGACCTGTCCGATCCGCGGCCCGTCGTGGCTGATCCGGAGCGGCCGGCTCGGCAGCGACGCGGTCAGCGTGATCCCCTTGCGCTCGGCGGTGGCCATCTGCTGCTCCACCGCGGACTCGATCGTGCCCCGGACGTCATCGGGCCGCAGGTCCAGCAGCACCAGGCCGGAATCGAGCTTGGAGAGCTCGAGAAGGTTCTGGGCCAGCCAGTCGATGCGATCGAGCTGGACGGCGGACGCGTCGAGGAACTCCTGGCGTGCCGCCGCGTCTCGGCTCGCAGGTCCCTGGAGCAGCTCGATGAAGGTGTGCATCGCGGCGATCGGCGTCCTCAGCTCGTGGGACACGTCGGCCAGGAAGTCGCGGCTCAGGTCGCGGTCCCGCCGGATGATCTCCACGCTCTGCTCCAGGCGGCTGGCCATCGTGTTGAACTGCTCCGAGAGCGCCTGCAGTTCGAGCGTCCCCGACTCGGCCTCGAGGTTCACGCGCGCCGTGAGGTCGCCCTCGGCGACGCGCCGCGACGCCTCGGTGAGGCGCACGACCGGGGTCGCGAAGCGGTGGGCCACGAAGGACGCGACGAGCACGGCGACCACCACTGCCACCAGCGCCATCACAAGCAGCAGCCCCGTGATCGACGACAGCGTGGAGGCGCGGCTCGTGTAGGGGTTCGAGAGGCGCACCTCGAAGCCCCACGGCTGGACTGCGTTGGCGCGCGCGACGGGCTGGGTGGCCGGTGCGATCTCCGGGTCGCGCGACTGTCCGCGGTCCGGCTTCCCGGTGAAGGTCGCCGAGAACGAGAGGTTGGGATCGGGGCTCGCCTCCAGCACGCCCGACGCATCCGGGTATGCGGCGCCGAAGGTGACGGTCACGTCCGCCTGGGCAACGTCGTTCGCCGCCAGCTGGAGGAGCCCGCGGTCCTGGAGCAGACCCGCCACCTCGGGGTTCAGGGCGAGCTTGCCGTTCACGTTCGCCACCACGGCGTTGTCGCCCACCTCGTCGGATATGAACCGTTCGAGGACCACGGCCGTGGCGTAGGCGTGGAGCCGGAGGCCCTGCTCCTCCTGCTGCCGGAAGAAGTCGTCCAGGCGGTTGATGATCACCGGGGAGATGAGGCCGAGCGTGACCGCCACGACGGCCACGAACGCAAACGTCAGGCGGCTCTGGAAGGAGCGGGGCACCGACGGGCGCGGGGGGTGCAGCTCCCAGCGTCGCTGCTCACCGGCCGACCCGCCGCCGGGCGTGCCGGCCGCCTGCGGGTTCGCGGGCACGGCCTCCGGGGCCGCTTCGGACGCGCGGCGCCCGTCCACCTCAGCGCTCGGCGAACTGGTAGCCGGCCCCTCGCACGGTCAGCACGAAGCGCGGCAGCGAGGGGTCGTCCTCGATCTTCTCCCGCAGGTGGCTCACGTGGACGTTGATCGTCTTCTCGTCCTGGTCGAGGGCCTCGTAATCGCGGAGCAGCTCGAGCAGCTCGCGCCGCGAGAAGACCCGGCCGGGTCGGCTGGCGAGGTGGCGCAGGATCTCGAACTCGGTAGCCGTCAGCGAGATGCGCCGGTTGCCGCGCTGGACCCGTCGGCGCTCGAGGTCGATGACCAGGTCGTCGTGCCGGATCACGCGGCCGCCCGCGGCATTCGCGAGGTCGCCGTATGCGCGCCGCAGCAGGGCCCGTATCCGGCTCATCAGCTCGCGCAGGGCGAACGGCTTGGTGACGTAGTCGTCAGCACCGAGTTCGAGGCCGACGACCTTGTCGAACTCGTCACCTCGGGCGGTGAGGAACAGCACCGGCGCCTTCGACCCGACGCCGCGGAGGCGGCGGAGCACCTCGAAGCCGTCGATGCCCGGCAGCCGCACATCGAGCACGATGAGGTCGGGGGCCTGGCTGGTGGCGTACTCGAGCCCCTCCTCGCCTGAGCGGGCGATGCTCACCTCGTAGCCCTCCTGCTGGAGGGCGTACTGGATGCCACGAGCCACGGCGAACTCGTCCTCGACGATCAGGATGGTCGATGCCACGGCCGGGATGCTACACCGGCTCGGTCCCAGCGCGCCGCGCGGCCCTCCGCCGGCGGCGCGGGCAGGCCACGAGTGCTAGGCTCGACCACGAGGGTGATCGACGGGTGCCCGCCCGTCTCCCCGGCCACCAGGGCCCGACCGTCGTCGGGCTCGTGAGCGAGGAGGACGAACGTGTCCGACCGACCGCGCCTCGAGGCGACGTCGCGGAGTGACTCCGGCAAGTCCGCGGCCGCCCGGCTGCGCCGTGAGGGGCGGCTCCCCGCGGTGCTGTTCGGGCATGGACTCGAAAGCCAGCCGCTCTCGGTGGACGCCCACGAGTTCGCCACGCTCCGCCGGCATGTCGCCGCCACCACTCTCGTTGACCTCTCCGTCGACGGCCACAAGCCCCGCGCCGTGCTCATCCACGGGGTCCAGGCGCACAAGGTGAGCCATCGGCCGCTCCACGTGGACCTGTTCGCCGTCCGCATGACCGAGGAGCTCACTGCCGAGGTGCCGCTCGTCGGAGACGGCGTCGCGCCGGCAACCGAGATCGGCGGGACGCTCGTCCACCCGCTGAGCTCGGTCAAGGTGCGCGCGCTCCCGGCGGATCTCCCGGAGGCGATCCACTACGACCTCTCGTCGCTCACGGACTTCGACCACGTGATCACGGTGGCCGATCTGGCTGCGCCGCGCGGGGTGACGATCCACGCCGAGGCCAGCGAGGTGATCGCCCGCGTGCTTGCGCCGCGCATCGAGGAGCCCCCGCTCGGGGCTGCCGAGGCGGCAGCCGAGGAGGCATTCGCCGCCCCGCCCGCGGAGGAGCCGGCGCCCGCGGAGGGCTGAGACCCTGGCCGGCGGGTCTGTCGCGCTCCGCATCCACGCCCCGCGGGGCGCGCAGGCCCTACCTCCGAACACCGCTCGTGTACACGATGGGCAACTCGAGTCGAAGATCGCCGGGTGTCAGCCGGCGGAGACGGTCGAGCAGATCGGCCGACAGGGCGTCGCGGACCCCGGGCTGCAGCCCGAGCACCAGGTCGCCGTCGTCGAACTGGGTGACGAACGCGGCGTAGGCCTCCGGCGTGAACTGGTGGACCAGGCGGTCCTCTCTCGCGGTGACGCGAGACAGGCCTGCCGCCCGGAGCTGTGCCGCCGCGGCGGCCGGGGACGCGAGATCGTCGTGGCCACCGGGCGATTCCCGCTCGACGCCAGCCGCGCGGAGGGCGCCGTCCCAGGCGGCGTCGGCGGCGAACGGCAGCTCGCCCGCCAGCCATCCGACGTACGCCAGTCGCCCACCGCGCTTGAGCACCCGCCGAATCTCGCGCAGCGCCCTGGGCCGCGACGGGACCAGCTGGAGCACGAACGCGGCCAGCGCCACGTCGAACGATTCGTCGGGGAACGGGAGCCGGTCCGCCGGGGCGTGCGACAGGTGGACACGGGCGCCGACGGGTCCCGCCGCCGCCACCGCTCGCGCCGCCACCGCGAGCATGCCCGTTGAGATGTCAGTCGCGTCCACTTCGGCCGCCGGCCATCGCGTGGCCGCCTCGATCGCGAGCACACCGGTGCCGCAGCCCACATCCGCGATCCGCAGGCGGGCTGAGGTGGCGCCGGGGCCTACTTCATCGAGCAGTCTGAGGCTGGCCGCGCGATGCACGGGCGCCCAGTACGCTGCGTACCCTTCAGCGATGCGGTCGTAGCGGGATTCTTGGCCTGTCACGGCGCGTATCGTGCCACGTCGTGATCGTGTCCTATGGCCCCCCGGCGGGTGGCTGCAAGCCGATAGCCCTCGCTGAAGCGTCAGCCCATGCTGCCCGTGGTTGCAGACACGGGCTGCCGAGGATCAAGCTTCGCGCGATCCGCCGCCCGAGAAGGAGCCGGAGATGAAGAGGATCCTGCTCGCATACGATGGGGGCGAACCGGCGCGCAGGGCGCTGGAGATGACCATCACGTTCGCCAAGTCCTTCGCTGCCGAAGTCGGGGTTGTGAGCGTGGTCCCGGTCCACCCTGGCCGGGCGCCGGTGGATCCCTGGGACGACCGAACGGTGCACGCCGAGGAGTTGCTCGAGGCACGCAGGATGCTTCGCGAGGCGGGCATCGAGGCCACCCTGATCGAGCCTGGCGGCGATCCCGCCAAGACGATCGAGCGCATTGCCGACGAACGCGGGTACGACACCATCGTGATCGGGTCTCGCGGCCTGAGCGCGGTGGCCCGCACTCTGCAGGGGAGCGTCTCGGAGCACGTTGCCGCAAATGCGCACGCGACGGTGGTCGTCGCACGCTGATGCCGGGAGCGCACCCGGCAGCCCGCACCTCCCCGCCGCCCCCGCCCACCGCGGGGGCGGCGGCATGTCCCCGCCCATGAGGGAGCCCGCCCAATGACCCTCAACACGTCACCCAGTACGGTCACCGCCCCGCAATCGTCCCGCCGCACGCTGGAGTCCCTCCGAACGGGTTCCGCCCCGATCCCGATTGCGGAGCGCGGCCAGGCGCTCCTCGTCGACCGGTTCCTCAACAAGGACGCGGCCTTCACCGAGGGCGAGCGCGACGCGCTGGGCCTGCGCGGCCTCCTGCCGCCGCAGGTCATGGACGTCGAGACCCAGGTGAGCCTCGAGCTCGAGCACGTGCGGCGCAAGCCGGACGACCTCGAGAAGTACATCGGCCTGGCAGCGCTCCAGGACCGCAACGAGACGCTGTTCCACCGGGTCCTGCTCGAGCACCTCGAGGAGCTGCTCCCGATCGTCTACACGCCCACCGTGGGGCGGGCGTGCCAGGAGTTCAGCCACCACTACCGCCGGCCCCGGGGGGTCTGGATCACCCCCGACGACGTGGACCGCGTGCCCGAGCTGCTCCACAACGCGGCGCGCGGCGAGGTCCGCCTGATCGTGGTCACAGACTACGAGCCGATCCTTGGCCTGGGCGACCAGGGCGCTGGCGGCATGGGGATCCCGGTCGGCAAGCTCGCGATCTACTCGGCCGCGGCGGGGCTGCACCCCGCGAACACGCTGCCGGTGTCACTCGACGTCGGCACGGACCGCGCCGAGCTCCTGGCCGACCCGCTGTACGTGGGCTGGCGACACCCGCGGCTCCGCGGCACCGCCTACGACGAGGTCGTCGAGGCGTTCGTCGCCGGCGTCCGCGAGGTGCACCCGCGGGCCGTGCTCCAGTGGGAGGACTTCAAGCAGCACAACGCCATCCGGCTGCTCGAGCGCTACCGCAACTGGGTCTGCTCGTTCAACGACGACATCCAGGGGACGGCAGCGATCTCGGTGGCCACCATCCTCTCCGCACTCCGCGGGACGGGGCAGACTCTCGCCGACGCGAGGGTGGTCCTCGCTGGGGCCGGCGCGGCGGGGACGGGTATTGCGCGGCTTCTCCGTCTGGCCATGACCGAGGAGGGCATCCCAGACGCCGAGGCGGGCAGCCGGATCGCGGTGCTCGATTCGCGGGGCCTGCTCGTCGACGGGCGCCCCGGCCTTGACGACGACAAGCTCGACGCCGCCCTCCCGCGCGAGGTCGTGGCAGGGCTGGGCCTGGACCCTGACGGTCGGCTCGGGCTGCTCGAGGTGGTGACCGCCTTCCGGCCGAACATCCTGCTCGGCACGACCGGGCTCGGCGGCGCCTTCACCGAGGCAGTCGTCCGGGCCGTGGCCGCAGCGGCCGAACACCCGGTCATCCTGCCGATGTCCAATCCGACCGCCAACACCGAGGCGGTCCCGGCCGACATCCTCGCGTGGACCGAGGGGCGGGCTGTCATCGCCACCGGCAGCCCGTTCGCGCCCGTGACGTACGACGGCACCATTCGTCGCATCCCGCAGGCGAACAACGCGTACGTCTTCCCCGGCATCGGCCTCGGCGCCATCGTGTCGGAGGCGAGGATCCTGCCGGAGTCCGCGTTCCTCGTGGCCGCTCGGCGCTTGGCTGACCTCGCCACGCCCGAGATGACCGCTTGCGGCGAGCTGTTCCCGCCGATCTCGGACCTCCGGGTGGTGGCCAGGGAGCTCGCGATCGCTGTGGTCGCCCATCTCGGTGCGCTCGGCGTCGGGCGCCGATACCAGACCGAGGCGATCGTGGGCGCGGTCGCGGCCGCGATGTGGCGCCCCGACTACGTGCCCTACGAGGCCGGCTGAGGGTCAATCACTACACCGCAGGGCGGGCCCGCCGCTCGTTGCCGGCGCGAATGCCGGGACGCCCGAGCGCCCGGCGCGAATTGCGGGGGACGCGCGCCCCGGGACGCGCCCACGAGCCGGTACGGCTGCCGGGTTGCGGCGAGGTATGAGGTCACGCCTCGGGCGGCGTCGCGTCGTTCCAGCCGGCGACCGGCCCCGACGGCGGTGCGCTGATCCTCGGAGCGAAGCGCCGGACGGCTCGCCAGCCGACAAGCAGCACCGCCAGCAGGACCGCCAGGATCGGGACCCACACGATCGCGAACCAGATCGCCCCGCTCACGAGCCTCTCGCCCAGGCTGATCATCGCGGCTGTGGCGCCATCGACATCGGCGGCCGGGTCCCACGCCTTCGCTGCGGTCTGGACCTGCTGCACCTCGAGCCCGAAGGTGGTGACGAGGGTGCCGTAGGAGACCTGGTCCTGGAGGCGCTTGAGCTGCGCGTCGAGCTCCTCGATCTGGCCGCGCACATCGGAGAGCTGCGCCTGGACCTCGAGCAGGTCGCTGACCTTGGCGGTGTTCTGGGCGATCCCCTGCAGCGCCGCCTCGGACGCGCGCAGGTTGGTGATGCGCGCCTGCAGGTCCACCACCTGCGCGCCGACCTCCTGGGCCTGCGTCTCCTCCGAGACCACCTTGGTGGCCACTCCGCGCAGCCGGCCGATCGTGTCCTCCCAGCTGGTCGCCGGGATGCGGTAGGTGATGACGGCGGTCGGCTTGTCGGAGGAGTTGGACTCCTGCGAGGCGGCGATGTAGCCGCCTGCGGCCTCGACGGCCGTCTTCGCCTTGGCGAGCGCCTGCGTGACATCGGCCACGACCAGCTGGAGGGAGCCCGTGTAGACGATCTGGAGGTTGTTGTCGAGCGAGGCTGCGCCGCTGCCCGTCTGAGAGCCTCGGTCGGCCGGAGCCGCCGCCGCGGCGCTCGACGCGGCCGACGCGGCCGGATACGCCTGCTGGATGTCCTGGTTCTCGGTGGCGCCACCATACCCGCCGAAGGCGGGCGCGGACGTTGCCGCCGTGCTGCCGCCACAGGCGACGATCGCGAGCGCCACGACGGCGAGGAGCATGAGGCGGGCGCCGGTCCCGCGCCCGAGCTGTCTGCGCATGGCCTTCCCCTTCGCATGCCGCGCTCTGCGGCGAGTGTGGGACGCCACGCGGTCATGTGCGGTTCCCGGGCGCTGCCGCTGACTGCCGATTGCTCTGCATCGGCCGCTCCATCGTCGCGGTATCGTGCCGTCATGCGACTGCCGTTCGCGCCGCCTGTCGAGCCCATGCTGGCCAAGGCGTCCTCCGGGCTGCCAGAGGGCGAAGGCTGGCTGTTCGAGCCCAAGTGGGACGGGTTCCGCGCCCTCGTGTTCCGCGACGGCGACGAGACGTTCATCCAGAGCCGGGACCTCAAGCCGCTGGACCGCTACTTCCCCGAGCTCGCCGAGCCGCTGCGCGCCCAGCTCCCAGAGCGGTGCGTGCTCGACGGCGAGGTGGTGATCGCTCGGGACGGCGCGCTGGACTTCGAGGCGCTCCTGTTGCGGATCCACCCGGCGGAGTCACGAGTGCGCATGCTCGCTGCCGAGACGCCCTCGTCGTACGTCGCATGGGACGTGCTGGCGCTGGGCGACGATGACCTCCGGAGCGTGCCCCAGGGCGAGCGACGCGCGCGGCTGGAGGCGGTGCTGGGCGCCGTCGTGCCGCCCGTCCACCTCACGCCGGCCACGCTGGACCGAGCCCTCGCGGCCGACTGGTTCGACCGCTTCGAGGGGGCGGGGCTCGACGGCGTGGTCGCCAAGCGGCTCGAGGCGACATACCAGCCCGGCAAGCGGGCGATGGTCAAGGTCAAGCATGAGCGGACGGCCGACTGCGTCGTCGCAGGGTTCCGGTGGCACAAGAACGGGCCCGGCACGCACATCGGCTCGCTGCTGCTGGGTCTGTTCGACGGCGAGGGGCGCCTGCACCATGTGGGCGTCACGTCGTCGTTCAGCTGGGATCGGCGGGCGACGCTGGTCGAGGAGCTTGAGCCCCTGCGGGCCGGCGCGATGGACGACCACCCGTGGCGCGAGTGGGCCGAGTGGGCGGATGCCTGGGCGGCTGAGAACCCGGGTCAGCGGATGCCGGGCGCCGGCTCGCGCTGGAACCGCGGCAAGGACCTCAGCTGGGAGCCGCTCCGGTGCGAGCGCGTTGCCGAGGTCGCCTACGACCACCTCCAGGGCGACCGCTTCCGCCACGCCACGACCTTCCGGCGGTGGCGGCCCGACAAGGCGGTCGACGCCTGCCGGTACGACCAGCTGGAGGCGACGGCGCCGTTCGAGCTGGGTCGGATCTTCGGCCGCTGACGGACGCTGCCCGCCGCGCATGACACGCGTCATGGCGCGTTCCGGACGCGGATGACTTCGCGTGGGACCGCGGCTCCGCGATGCTGGCGCCATGAACACGACTGCGTCCATCCCCGGAACCACGGCCGCCCCGTCCGCCATCGCCTTCGACGGCGTGTCGCGGCGGTTCGGCGACACCACCGCCCTCGATGGCGTCGACCTCCACATCGGCGTCGGCGAGACCGTCGCCCTGCTGGGCCCCAACGGGGCCGGCAAGTCCACCGCCATCTCGATCATGCTCGGGCTCCTCGCCCCGACCGGCGGACAGGCGCGGACCCTGGGCCTGTCGCCCCGTGAGGCCGTCGCGTCGGGTCGCGTCGGGGCGATGCTCCAGTCGGCCGCGCTGCCGGCCGGCGCCCGGGTCGGCGAGCTCGTGGACCTGGCCCGCGCGCTGTACCCCTCGCCGGCGCCCCGCGCCACGATCCTCGAGCGCTCTGGGCTGACCGAGCTGGCCGGACGGCGGGCCGACACGCTCTCGGGCGGCGAGACGCAGCGGGTGCGGTTCGCGCTCGCGATCGCGGGCGACCCGGACCTGGTGTTCCTCGACGAGCCCACGGTCGCCATGGACGTCGAGGCCCGCCGCGCCTTCTGGGTGGACATGCGGCGCGCGGCCTCCGAGGGCAGGACGGTGCTGTTCGCCACCCACTACCTCGACGAGGCGGACAGCATCGCCGACCGGATCATCGTGCTCGACCGGGGCCGCGTCGTCGCCGCCGGCTCGCCCGCCGAGCTCAAGGCCGGTGTCGCGGAGCGGACCGTGCGGTTCTCCTGGGCCGGCGACGGCTCGGCGGACGGCGTCCTTGGCGCCCTGCCGGGCGTGGCCAGCGTCGAGCGGCGCGGCGAGACCGTGTCGCTCAGCTGCACCGATGCGGACGACACCGTCCGGGCCCTCGTCGCCGCCAGTGTCGACTTCCGGCACCTCGAAGTGACGGGCGCCGACCTCGACACCGTGTTCCTCGCGCTCACCAACGGCGCCAGCCGCGCCGCCTGACACCCGACCTGCCCACCCCGGAGGAGAACCCTGATGATCGCGTCCCGCGCCCTGACCGCTGCGGCTCCTGCCGCTTCGCCGTTCCTCGCCTACCTGCGGCTGGAGGTCCGCAGGACGCTCCGCAACCGCCGCTACCTCATGTTCACCATCGTGTTCCCGGTCCTGCTCTACGTCCTGTACACCTCGGTCCTCAACCAGGGCGACACGAACACGCTCATCGACGGCCTCACGTGGCCGGCCTACTTCATGGTGTCGATGGCCTCGTACGGCGCCATCGGCGCCTCCATGAGCCAGGCGGCGCCCATCGCGATCGAGCGCCGCGGCGGCTGGGTCCGGCAGTTGCGGGTGACCCCGCTCCCCGGGCTCGCCTACGTCGCCGCCAAGGTGGCGTCGTCGGTGGTGCTCACGGTGCCCGCCCTCGGCCTCGTGGCGCTGGCCGGCTCCCTCGTCAACCACGTCCACCTCGGCGTCGCGGACCTGGGGCTGACGGTCGTCGTGCTCACGCTCGGCAGCATCCCGTTCGCGACGCTCGGCCTGCTCATCGGCTACCTGCTCGACGCGGACAGCGCCCAGGGCGGCATGGTGCTCTCGTACTTCACGCTCGCGATCCTCGGCGGCCTGTTCGCCCCCCTCTCGGCATTCCCGGACTGGCTCGCTACGATTGGCAATGTGGTCCCGTCGTCCCATCTCGCCAGCCTCGGCCGGGCCGTCGCCGCCGGCCGCGTCCCGGACGTCACCGACGTCGCGGTGCTCGCGGCGTGGGCGGTGGGCCTGGGCGCGATCGCGGCCTGGCGCTACGTCCGCGACGAGCGGTCCGGTCGGGCCTGACCAGATGTCCCTCGATGATCGCGCCGGGCGCAGGCCCCCCGCCCCGCCGGGCGCGATCATGGCCGGTCTGGCCGAGCGGCGACCACGGCTGCGCTGGGCGTTCATCGCCCTGACCCTGTTCTTCACGGTCTGGCCGTTCATCGCGGTCCTGCAGGAGCGCCCGGCGCCGATCCCGCTCCTGCTCCTGCTGGCGGCGTGGGTGATCTTCGGGATCGTGCTGCTGCAGCTGTTCCGCTTCTCGCCGTTCGGGCGCGCCGAGGATCGGGTGGTCCTGCTGCCGGCGCTCACGGCGCTGACGGTGATCGGGGTCCTCGCGACCGCCGTCTTCGGCGTCAACTCCGCCCCCGCCCTCTTCTACTACGCCGGCGTCTCGTCGGCCCGTCTCGTCCCGCAGACGTGGGCGCTGCGGGCCATCACCGTGATCTCGCTGCTGGCCGCCGCCAGCCTCTCGGTCCAGGCGGGCGACATCTCGGCCGGGGTGCCCGTCGGCATCACCGTCGGCACGATCAGTCTGACCCTCGCGTCGCTCTCTGTCCTCGCCCGGACCAACCGCGAGCTGCAGGCCGCGCGACACGAGCTGGCCGAGGCCGCCGTGGCCGAGGAGCGGGCGAGGATCGCCCGCGACCTCCACGACACGCTCGGCCACACGCTGTCGGTCATCGCCCTCAAGAGCGAGCTCGCCCGGCGGCTGCTGCCCGACGACCCCGCACGGGCCGCCGCCGAGATCGGCGACGTGGAGCGCACCGCCCGCGAGGCCATGGCGTCGGTCCGCGATACCGTCAGCGGCTACCGGCAGCCGACGCTCGCGATGGAGCTCGCCGGTGCCCGCGAGGCCCTCCGCGTGGCCGGCATCCGGGGCACCGTCGAGCCTGCGCCCGAGGGCCTCCCGCGCGACGTCGACGCGCTGCTGGGCTGGGCCGTCCGCGAGGGCGTCACCAACGTCCTGCGGCACAGCGACGCGCGCTCGGCGACGATCCGCGTGATCGCCGACGGCCGGCGCCACGGGGTCGAGATCGTCGATGACGGCAGCGGTGCAGAACTGCTGAACTCCGCCGGCACAGGCAGCGGCAACGGGCTCGCAGGGCTCCGGGAGCGTGCGGTCAGGCTCGGCGGCGGCGTCGAGGCAGGTCGGATGGACGGGCGCGGTTTCCGGCTCAGCGTGACCGTGCCGACGGCGGCCACCGCATGAGGACGCGCATCCTCCTGGCGGAGGACCAGGCGCTCGTCCGCGGCGCGCTCGCAGCGCTCCTGGCGATGGAGCCCGACCTCGAAGTGGTGGCGGACGTCGGGCGGGGGGACGAGGTGCTGCCCGCGGCCCTGGCGGCGCACCCCGACGTGGCGCTGCTCGACATCGAGATGCCGGGGCTCGATGGGCTCGCGGCTGCCGCCCAGCTCCGGGCTGCGGTCCCCGGCTGCCGTGTGGTGATGCTCACCACCTTCGGGCGCCCCGGCTACCTGCGGCGCGCCATGGAGGCGGGCGCGAGCGGCTTCCTGCTCAAGGACACCCCCGCGTCCCAGCTCGCCGACGCCGTGCGCCGCGTGGCGCGCGGCCAGCGGGTCGTGGACCCGGTCCTGGCCGTGTCGGCGCTCGCGGAGGGGGCGAACCCCCTGTCCGAGCGCGAGCGCGAGGCGCTGGCCCTCGTGGCCACCAACGGGACGATCGCCGACATCGCCGAGCGTCTCAGCCTGTCGGAGGGGACGGTGCGCAACCACCTGTCGGCAGCCATCCAGAAGGTCGGCGCACGGAACCGCGCCGAGGCGGCCCGGATCGCGGCGGCGAAGGGCTGGCTGGCGCCCGTCTCGGAGTGAACCCGGGCGGGCGGGCCGTCAGCCCTCTCGCCTGCCGCGGCGCCGCGCCGACTGCCGTTGCGCCATCGCCGCCTCCCACTCGGCGCGCTGCTGGGGGGTGACGTTCGCCCACGGGTCGTAGTCCGGGTCGAGCGGCTCCTGTGGCGGGCGCAGGTCCTCGGGCACGTGGACCAGGTTGACGCGCAGGCGGTACCAGAGCGAGGAGCGGCCGCGCATCCCGTCGGTGAGGACGTCGGCGGGCTCGAGGTGTGCGGCGGCGTCCGGGTGGCGCGCCGTCCACCGCTCGAAGCCTGCCTGCACCTCCGCCTTGGACGCGGCGCGTGCGATCTCGATGACCGGGATGGCGGACCGGCGGCGGCCCGTAGGCGTCGGGCGAGTGCCGACCCAGTCCTGCGGAAGCGCGGCATTGGCGTCGCCTGCCGCCACGGCCGCTGCCCGGGCCGCCTGGACGTCTGGCGGCGGACCGCCTGCCACGCCCCTGCCGGCCTCGTACTCGCTGTCCGCCCGGCGCTTGCGCGAGGGCTGGACGCGCGGCGGCTCGCCCGCCTGCTTCGCGTAGTTGGGCGGCCATGGTGCGTCGCCCAGCCCCTCTGCCTCGTGGCGCGCCGAGAGTTCGAGGAGCGCGTCCAGCGAGCCGACGGCGTCGTCGATGCCCGCGCCGGCGTCGCCCCGCTCCGCGTAGAGCGCGGGCACGGTGGCGAGCGTGAAGTCCTCGGCCGCCACGCTGGGCACATCGTCCCAGCGCAGCGGGAACGAGACGCGCGCATCGGGCAGGGGGCGCACCGAGTACGCGGACGCCACGGTGCGGTCCTTGGCGTTCTGGTTGTAGTCGAGGAACACACCATGGCGCTCCTCCTTCCACCACTTCGAGGTGGCGATCGACGGTGCCCGACGCTCGACGTCGCGCGCCAGTGCGAGCGCCGCCCGGCGCACCTGCGGGTACGTCCACCGCGGCTCGATGCGCACGTTGACGTGGATCCCCCGCGAGCCCGACGTCTTCGGCCAGCCGACCAGGCCGGCCTCCTCCAGCGCCTCCTCGACGACGAGGGCCACCTCCCGGATCTGCGACCACGGCACGCCCGGCACCGGGTCCAGGTCGACGCGCAGCTCGTCTGGGTGCTCGAGGTCCTCGGCGCGCACGGGGTGGGGGTTGAGGTCGAGGCAGCCGAGGTTGGCGACCCAGGCCAGCCCTGCCGCCTCGTCCACGACGATCTCGTCGGCGGTGCGGCCAGACGGGAACGCCAGCGTGGCCACGCGCATCCACGGGGGCCGGTTCTCCGGCGCCCGCTTCTGGAAGAACGGCTCGGACTCGGCGCCGTCGACGAAGCGCTTGAGCGCCATCGGGCGGCCGCGGACGCCGACCAGCGCACCGTCGGCCACGGCGAGGAAGTACCGGACGAGGTCGAGCTTCGTGTGCCCGGCGCGCGGGAAGTACACCTTGTCCGGGTTCGTGACGGTGACCTCGTGACCGCCGACCTCGAGGACTTCCTTGCGGGGCGCCATGCGCCCATGCTCGCACGCGCAGGCAACGGGCGCTCGCACCGGTGGATCCCGCACCGCGGCGCCCGCTCCGATCGACGCCTCACACCGGTCGATCCTCCGCCCCCCGGGGGCGGCCCAAATCGACAGATGGTTGCCGCGAGGCTACCATCTTGAGGAGCCAATTCCTCCGCCGTCGGCGTCTCGACGACGTCGCAGGAGGCAGCCGTGCGCACGCAGACCGCAAGCGCCGGGAGGCGCTGTCCGTCAGGCCGGGACCCAGCCCTGTTGAGGGCCGCGCTGCCGTGCGTCACCAGAGTCTGACCAGACGGCACCGCCAGCCCGGCGTGCCCGCAGTCACGTCGCCCGGACGACACCCACAACCACGGAGGCCTGCATGCCCGATCCGCTGATCGTCGTCGCCAATCGGCTGCCGCTCACGCTCCGGCGCACGGGCGGCAGGTGGACGGCCGAGGCGAGCAGCGGTGGTCTGGTTGCGGCGCTCAAGCCGGTCGTGGAGCGGGCCGGGGGTCTCTGGATCGGCTGGCCGGGCGACGCGGCCGGTGACGACCCGGCAGGGCGAACCTCCCTGCTCGAGACATGGGAGCGCGAACGGGGCTTCGCGGCGGTGGAGCTCCCCGAGAAGGTCGGCCGCGCGTTCTACGACGGGTTCGCCAACGACACGATGTGGCCCCTGCTTCACGGCTTCCCGTCGAGGGTGGTGTTCGACCCGGCGACCTTCCTGGCCTATCAGGACGCGAACCGGCGCTTCGCGGACGCGGTCATCGACCGCGCCACCGGCGAGGAGCTGGTCTGGGTCCACGACTACCAGTTGATGCTCGTGCCCTCGCTGCTCCGCGCGGCGCGGCCCGGCCTCCGGATCGGCTTCTTCCTGCACGTGCCGTTCCCCTCGCCCGAGCAGTTCCGGGTCCTGCCCCAGCGCGAGGAGCTCCTGGCCGGGCTGCTGGGGTCGGACGTCATCGGCTTCCAGACCCATGAGCACCTGGGCGCCTTCCGCCGGACCGTGCAGCAGGTGCTGGGGATCGACAGCCGCATCGACGCGGTCGAGGTGGGCGGGCGGTCCGTCGCGCTCCACGCGCGGCCCGTGGGCATCGTGGCAGACGAGTGGGACGGCTTGGTGGACGAGCGTCCGAGCGTCCGCCAGCGGGTGGAGGAGCTCCGGCGCCAGCATGCCGGGCGGAAGCTCGTGCTGGCGGTGGACCGGCTCGACGACACCAAGGGCATCCCGGAGCGGCTGCGCACGTTCCGCCATCTCCTGGCAACTCATCCAGCGTGGCGGCGCTCCGCCACGCTGATCCAGATCGCGGTGCCGTCACGGGAGCGCGTGCCCAGGTATGCCGCGCTCCGCCGTGAGGTCAACGAGTTGGTCGGCGAGATCAATGGCGCCTACGGCACGCCCGACTGGAACCCCGTGGTGTACCTCCGGCGGTCGGTCTCTCGCCCCGAGCTCGCCGCGCTCTACTGCGCCGCCAACGTCGGCTGGGTGGGGTCACTCCGCGATGGGATGAACCTGGTGGCCAAGGAGTACGTCGCCTGCCAGCGTGATGAGCCGGGCGTGCTGCTGCTCAGCGAGTTCGCGGGTGCGGCGAGCGAAATGGGCGAGGCGGTCCGGATCAACCCGTACGACACGCCCGGGACGGCGGCCGCCCTGTCGCGGGCGCTCGAGATGCCCCTGGCGGAGCGGGTCGAGCGCCTCACGGCGCTGGCGGCGAGGGTCCGCCGCAACGACGCCGTCAGCTGGGCGCGGACGTCGGTGGCCGACCTCGACCAGGCGACGCGTGAGCGCGCCCTGCCGTCGGCACGCGTGGGCGAGCCCCCCGTCGCCGACCTGCTCGCAGCGTTCGAGCGGGCGCCCGAGCGGTTCTGCGCGCTCGACTACGACGGCACGCTCGTGCCGCTGGCGCCGAGGCCCGCGGACGCGGCGCCCACGCCTGCGGTGCTCGAGGTGCTGGAGCGCCTCGCCGGTCGACCGGACACCCACGTCGCCATCGTGTCGGGGCGCTCGCGGGCGGATCTCGAGCGCTGGTTCGGGCACGCCGCGAACCTGTGGCTCGCGGCGGAGCACGGCGCACTGGTGCGCGAGCCCGGCGCCGCTGCGTGGCAGGCCCTCAGGCAAGGTGCGGCGAGCGACTGGATGCCGGACGTCCGCGCCGTCCTCGACCACTACGTCGCCCGCGTGCCCGGCAGCATGGTGGAGGCGAAGGATCACGCGATGGCCTGGCACTACCGCCAGGTGGAGCCGGAGTTCGGCGAGTGGATCGCCAACGAGGTGGCGACCACCCTCGGTGAGCGCCTGGCGGGGACCGAGCTCGTGGTCCTGCGCGGCTCCAAGGTCATCGAGGTCCGGTACGCTTGGGCGAACAAGGGGGAGCTGATCGGGTACCTCAAGTCCCGGCTCGCAGCGCCGGCATTCGAGCTGGCCGCCGGCGACGACACGACCGACGAGGAGATGTTCTCGCGGATGTCGCCCGACGCGTTCACCATTCGCGTGGGCGCCGGGACGACCACCGCCCGATATCGAGTCGCCGCACCGCCGGCGATCCTCGCCCTCATCGCCGCGCTGGCCGGCTGAGCGTCCAGGCGGGTCACCCAGCCGACGGCACCTCGCTCATGAGCGCCACGTTGTTGCCGTCGGGATCCCTCGAGAAGCACATCCACGTCTGCACCGACCCGTCGTCGAAGATCAGGTGCGGCCGGTCCGAGAAGGAAACGCCGCGCTCCTCGAGTGCCGCGACGGCCTTGTTGATGTCGGCGACGCGGAAGTACAGGGTCGCCCGCCCGTCGAAGCCGGGCTCCTCCGGCCGGGCCAGGTAGAGGCGCACCCCGCCGGCGTCCAGAAAGGCCATGCCCGGGAAGCCGAAGAGGTAGGGGATGCCGAGCACGTCGCGGTACCACGCCGCCGCGCGCTCGACGTCGCTCACGGGGATCAGGATCTGGCCGATCGGTCCGAGACCGATCCGCGGCTCGCTCATGGAGGCTCCTTCGGTGGGGCGACGCGCTCAGGATGGCAGGAAGCTGGTCACGGTGAGGGTGACCGACAGGAGGATCAGCAGCGCCGTCGATCCCCAGCCGACCACGCTCAGGAACCGGCCGCTCGCCAGGGGGCCCATCAGCTCCTTGTCGGTGGCGAGCAGCATGACGAACACCAGCACGAACGGCAGCAGCAGCGCGTTGAGCACCTGCGCCGAGAACATGACGGTGATCAGCGGCAGCCCGGGGATCATGACGAACAGCGCGGCGAAGCCGATGAAGAAGGCGAGCAGGCCGTAGAAGGCCGGCGCCTCCCGCCAGTTCCAGTCGACACCTGTCTCCCAGCCGAAGGCCTCGCAGGTCGTGTAGGCGGAGCTCAGCGGCACGACGCCCAGGCCTAGGAAGGACGCACCGAGCAGGCCTACGGCGAACACGGCGGCTGCGGCTTGGCCGGCGATGGGCTTGAGCGCCTGCGCCGCATCGGCGGCGGTGGTGATCTTGATGCCCTCCGGGTACAGGGTCGCGGCGCAGGCGATGAGGATGAAGCCGGCGATCACGTTGGTGATGAGCGCCCCGGCCAGGACGTCGGCGCGGTTCCCCCGGAGGTCCTCGGGCCGAAGACCCTTGTCCGCGACATAGCTCTGGATGAACGCCTGCCCCCAGGGGGTGATGGTGGTGCCCACGGTGCCGACGACCGCGAGCCAGTAGACCGGCGACGAGGACAACTGCGGGGTGATCAGGTTCGAGGCCGCCGTGGCCCAGTCCGGGCCTGCCGCCGTCGCCGAGTAGATGTACGCGCCCGAGACCAGCACGCCCACGCCGACGAAGAGGTACTGCACGCGGCTGTAGGAGCCGAGTGCGATGAACCCCACCACCACGAACGCCGCGACGGCCGCGCTGATCTGCGGCGGCACGCCGAAGATGCCCAGCGCCGAGCCGATCCCCGCGAACTCGGCCACGATGGAGCCGAGGTTGGCGGCCAGCATCAGCAGAGCGGCGAAGACGGTCCAGCGGACGCCCCAGCGCTCGCGGATGAGGCTGATGAGGCCCTTGCCCGTGGCGAGGCCCAGGCGTGCGCCCACCTCCTGCGTGAAGAACAGGACGATCTGGCTGGCCAGGATGACCCAGAGGAGCGTGTAGCCCCAGTTCGCCCCGGCCAGCGAGTACGTGGTGATCCCGCCGGCGTCGTTGTCGGCGAAGCCGCTGACCAGGCCCGGGCCGAGGACGGCCAGTGCCGCGATCAGCCGGACGCGCCACTGCGGCAGCCGCGGGAACGGCCGGGCCACATGCGGGCGCCGCTGCCGGCGAGCCCGCTCGGCGGCGTCCTTGGGTCGCGCGTCAGGGCGCGCGCGCAGGCCGACCACGCCCTACCCCAGCCGGCTGAAGACGCGGGGGAGCCGCTTCTTCCAGGCGGTGGGGATCACGGTGTCCAGGGCGTCGTCCACCGTGACGATGCCCATCATCGCGCCGTCGTCGTCCACCACCGGGACCGCCAGCAGGTTGTAGTGCGCGACGACCTCGGCCACCTCGTCCTGGTCCGCGTTGACGTTCACCGCCTTGGGTTCGCGGATCATCACCTCGTGGATCGGCGCATCCGGCCGGGCGACGATCAGGTCGCGCAGCGAGAGCACGCCCACCAGCCGGCCGCCCTCGTCGAGGACGTAGACGTAGTAGATCGTCTCGGCGTCGGGCTCCAACTCGCGAAGCCGGTCGATCGCCTCGCCTGCTGTCATGCGCTCCTCGACCGCGATGAACTCGGTGGTCATCAGGCCGCCGGCCGAATCCTCGTCGTAGCCGAGCAGTTCCTGGACCTCGTCGACCTCGTCCTTCTCCATCAGGGCGAGGATCTCGTCGCGGGTCTCCTGGTCGAGATCCGCCACCAGGTCGGCGGCGTCGTCGGGGCTCATCTCCTCGAGGATGTCGGCCGCGCGCTCCGGCGTGAGGTCCTCGATCACGTCGACCTGGGTCTCGGGCTCCATCTCCTCGACCACATCGGCCAGCGCCTCGTCGTCGAGGGAGGCCAGGACGCCGACCCTGTCACGCGGGGCGAGGTCCTCGATGATGTTGGCCAAGTCTGCCGGGTGGAGCTCGGCGAGCTTGGCGTGCGGGACGCGGAGCTTGACGCTGGCGATGGTCGAGTCGAGCGGGTCCACGTCCTCCCAGTCGATGTACCGCTCGGGGAGCGTGGCATTGAGGCGCTTCGCCAGGCTGCGCAGAGGCCCTTCGGCGCCGAGCCGGCGCAGCAGACCCGCCGCGCCCACGTCCACTGCGACCAGCCGGAGCCGACCCTCGACGTTGTCGAGGCTCACGTCGTTGACGCGGATGACTTTGCGCCCCTCGATGTCGACGATCTGCTTGTCGAGCAGGTTCGCCTTGAGAAGGATCTCGTTCTGCCGCTGCCGGAACTTCCCGATGTTGATGGTGCGCACGCCGAGGCGGGCGCCGTCGTCGTCGAAGGCGTCCACGTCGGACCACGGGATGAAGATGCGGCGCCGATCGGTGCGCACGACCATCCCGGTGACGGGCGGGTACCTCCCCCCGATGGCGACGATCAGGTCGGCGATCGTGCCGAGGGGCTCACCGGACGGGTCGCGCACCGGCAGGCCGATGCAGCGGCTCAGGAAGCGCATGGTGGCCACCTTGCTCTGACGGGTCCCTCCGCCAGCGGTGGCCGGGCCGGCGCGAGTCCGGCGGGGCCGTCAGGAGGCGGGGTGGACCTTGCGGGCGCCGGCGCGCTGGCCGGCTGGGCTAGGTCCGTTCTCCACGGGGGAGGATGTCCTCTTGCGACGCATTGACGCCCGACGCGGGACCGCATCGGGATATGCGGAGCGTAGCCCGCGGGCAAGGGCCGGGTCAAACGCGAAATCGAACGTTGACGCACGCGCCCAGAGGCCTCGGGTTCGTTCATGCTGGCGCCTGTCGGATGGCGTCGACCCGGTGCGTTCCACCCTCCGCCCGTTCGGCCCTGCCCTTAGACACCGCGCCCTCGTACCATCCGCCTTGACAGCGGTCGCGGCTTGGCATAGGAGCAACGCATGCGCACGATGCGGGTGTCCCTCGTCCAGTTCGAGGCGGGCGCCGACGTCGCGGACAACCTGTCTCGCGCGGCCGCGATGGCCGAGGAGGCGGCGGTGGACAGCGACCTCGTGATCCTCCCCGAGTACGTCCAGTTCCGAGGCTCCGCGCCCGGCTTCAGGGCCTCGGCCGCTGCCGTTCCAGGTCCCACCACGGAGCTGTTCGCGGCGGTGGCCCGCGAGCACGGCGTGTGGGTCCTCGCCGGGTCGCACGCCGAGGCGTCGGGCGACCCCGAGCGGCCCTTCAACACGGCGGCCCTGTTCAACCGATCTGGCGACCTGGTGGCGAAGTACCGCAAGCTGCACCTGTTCGACATCGCGGTGGACGACGGCCCGTCCGACAACGAGTCCGCCCGCGTGACCCCCGGCGATCGGGCGGTCGTGGCGGCCATCGACGGCGTCTGGGTGGGCCTCTCGATCTGCTACGACCTGCGGTTCCCCGAGCTGTACCGTGCGCTCGCGACCGCCGGCGCGACGCTACTCGCGGTCCCCGCGGTGTTCACCGAGCACACCGGGCGTGACCACTGGGAGCCGCTCCTCCGGGCCCGGGCGATCGAGAACGGCGCGTGGGTGCTGGCGGCCGCTGCCTGCGGCCGCGGGGGCCGCGGCGCGATCCCGGCCTGGGGCCACTCGATGGTGGTGGATCCGTGGGGCCGCGTGATCGCGGTGGCCGGGTCGGGCGAGGCGATCCTCCGGGCCGAGATCGACTTGGGCCTCGCCGACGCCGCGCGCCGCCAGATCCCGAGCTTGGCCAACCGCCGCCTCGACGCACTGCCGCCCGAGCACGAGGTCGAGGTGGCCCGAGGCTGAGGGGACCTGCGCGGCCGGCCGACTCGACGGCAGTCCCGGCCCCTGACGGGCGGCGGCGTCCGGGACAAGCCCCGGCTAAGTGCTGCATGGGGGCACCGTAAGCGCGTCGTCGCACCATCGCCCCATGAATGAGCGCGAGCGGCGACGAGCCAAGCGCCGGCGGCGGGCCGGCAAAGACTACCCGTCCGAGGACCTGGGCAACGGGATCGAGATGGCGACCGCGGAGGCGGTGGTGCGGGCCATGGGCTCGCTGCCCAGAGACCTCGGCTGGGACGAGCTCGCCCCGTCGGTGATCCCGGTCCTGCCGAGGCGGCGGCCGATGCCGCCGATGAGCGGGGAGCCATTCCGGGTGACGCTGCCGCCCGGCATCCCCACCGGCTTCGGCATCGACATCGGGCCTGCGTTCCTCGTCGTGGGCCAGGCGCTGCTGGGCGGATGGCCGATCGGGCCCGCAGACCTCGTGGCGCGAGCCCTGGCGAACCTGCACGATCGAACGCATGCCGTCCGCAGTCGCGACCTCGTGGGCCTGGACATCGAAGGTGTGCCTGTGCGCGTCCTGCAGACGGGGCTGGGCTGCGCGTCGGCACTCGTGTTGACCCCGGACGAGCTCCGCCGGATCCTGGGCGAGCAGCCTCAATGCCTGATCGCGCCGATGCGTGACGTCCTCGTGTCGATGCCGCCCGACGTCGACAGGGAGTTCGCGGCCTGGCTGAACGAGGAGCTTGCCAGCATGGACCCCAACGGCCTCGCGCTCGACGCGTTCGCGCTTGACGGGTGTGGATTGCGCTATGAGCGCCTGCCGCGCGCGAGATCCGGCGTCGCCGTCGGCCGGTAGCAGGCGCCGGCCGTCGGACGCGGCCGAGCGCGGCCACGCCTCTGCGTTGGACGTGCTCTGGCAGGGGGCGCTGCGTCGCGTGCCCGGTCAGCGGGCCGGGTGGCGCAGGGTAGGCTGCACGACACAGGGCACGGCGGCCGGGCACGGCGGCCCCCAACACAGGGCACGGCGGCCCCCAAGGTTGCCGTTTCGCGCTGCGGGCCGACCTGTAGGCGGGCATCTTCGCCAGGGTGCCCGCCCAGCGGGCAATGGTCCGCGTCGGGCCACGTGCCAGCCCCGTTGCCGAGCGCTGAGCTCGAGTCAGGGCCCGACCGTCACCGACTCGGAGATCGAGGCCGTGGCGCCCGCCGAGGAGGTCGCGGTGAGGGTCGCGGCATAGCTGCCGGCCGCCGCATAGGCGTGCGTGGGATTGCGCGCGGTGGACGTGGCGCCGTCCCCGAAGCTCCAGCGCCACGTCGAGCCGTTCTTGGTGGTGTTGTGGAACGAGGCGACGAGGCCAGACACCGAGAACGTGAAGCTGGCGGATGGTGGCGCGGGCGTCGCTGACGGCGCGGGCGTGGAGGTCGGCGCCGGCGAGCTAGTGGGCGCCGGCGAGCTCGTGGGCGCTGGCGTGGACGTCGGCAGGGG
>JBJKRU010000063.1:0-3055 GCA_046704485.1 Candidatus Limnocylindrales bacterium
CCGTTGAGTCGCTGGGCGCGAGGCCCCGGAGCACGCGGGCATGGGCCAGGCCCGGTTCGGGCACGGCCGCCAGCGCGGGCGGCCCGGTGGAGACGGCAGCACGGCGGGGATGCCATGCGCGGTCGGAGCGGGGCACGAGGGCCGATGGGAATGACGCGACCCACGCGGCCCACGGCGCGTGCGGTACGCTGCCCCGCGATGAAGGGCCTCGTCCTCGCCGGCGGCACGGCCACGCGGCTGTTCCCGCTGACGATCGTCACCAACAAGCACCTGCTGCCGATCTATGACCGGCCGATGATCTACTACCCGCTCGACACGCTGGCGGGCATGGGCATCCGCGAGGTCATGGTGATCGTGGGCGGGAAGAGCGTGGGCGACATCGTGGAGCTGCTGGGCGACGGGCGCCACTTCGGCCTCGACCTCACGTATCGCTATCAGCGCGGCGCGCTGGGCATCGCCCACGCGATCGGCTTGGCCCGCGACTTCATCGGCGACGAGGCGTTCTGCGTGGTCCTGGGCGACAACATCCTGCGCGGGGAGCCGCTCGCGGAGATCGCTCGGCAGTTCGAGGCAGGGCCTTGGGGCGCGGGCACGCTGCTCTACCGGGTCCCCGATCCCGAGCGCTTCGGCGTGGCGGAAATGGACGCCGCTGGCAACGTGGTGGGTTTCGAGGAGAAGCCGAAGCAGCCGAAGAGCGACCTGATCCCGATCGGGGTCTACTTCCTACGACCCGACGCGTTCGAGGTGATCGAGGGTCTGGCGCCATCCGGCCGTGGCGAGTTCGAGATCACCGACGTCCTCAACCACTACATCCCGGGCGGCGGCCTGTTCGCGCCCGTGTACGAGGGCGACTGGGCTGACGCGGGCACCGTGCCCTCGCTCCTCAAGGCCGCCGAGCTGGCGCAGGCCGACGACCGCTCCGGCCGGCTGGCCCCGCCAGTGGGGCGTCCCGGGGAGCCGGCGTGACCGAGCGCCTCGGCCCGGGCGCGCGGCTGCTCGTCACCGGTGGCGCGGGGTTCATCGGCTCGGACCTCGTGCGCCAGCTTCTCGCCCGCCGCGATGGCACCCGCGTCACGGTCATCGACAAGCTGACCTATGCCGGCAACCGGGCCAACTTGGCGGAGGTCGAGGCGGATCCCGAGCAGGCCGCGCGCTTCACGTTCGTCCACGGTGACATCGCGGACGCGGCGGCCGTCGCCCCGCTGGTCGCCGAGGCGGACGCCGTGGTCAATGTCGCCGCGGAGTCTCACGTCGACCGCAGCATCCTGGACCCGGAGGCGTTCCTGCGAACGGGCGTGATCGGCGTCCACGTGCTGCTCGAGGCGGTGCGCGCCCAGGCGGACCGGGCCGTGTCGGGAGAGCGGGAGGGCGCCCCGCGGTACCTCCAGGTCAGCACTGACGAGGTGTACGGCGAGGTGGCCGAGGGCCGCAGCACCGAGACGGACGCGCTCGCCCCCCGCAGCCCGTACGCCGCCGCGAAGGCCGCCGGCGAGCTCCTCGCCCGCGCCTACTTCGTCACCTTCGGGCTCGACATCGTGATCACCCGCGGCTCGAACACGTACGGTCCGCACCAGCATCCCGAGAAGCTCATTCCCCTGTTCACGACCAACGCCCTGGAGGGCAGGCCCCTCCCGATGTACGGCGACGGGATGCAGGTCCGCGACTGGCTCCACGTGTCGGACCACGCTGCGGGGATCGACTTCGTCCTCCGCCACGGCGTCGCCGGGGAGGCGTACAACGTGGCCGGCGGGACGGAGCTGCCCAATCGCGACGTCATCGCGCGGCTGCTCGCGGCTACGGGCCGCGACTGGTCGCTCGTCCGGACGGTTCCAGACCGGCCTGGCCACGATCGCCGGTACGCCATGGACGGATCGAAGCTGGCGGCGCTCGGCTGGGCGCCGACGACGGCGTTCGCCGAGGGCCTCCCCGCGACCGTCGCCTGGTACCGCGAGCACGCCGACTGGGTCGCGAGCGCGAAGTCGGGCGAGTGGGACGCCTACTATGCCCGTCAGTACGGCGACCGCCTCGCTGCCGGTCGCGAGGTCGACGGGACCGCGTAGCGTGCGGGTCGCGGTCGTGGGCGTCGTAGGGCGGCTCGGGCGCGCTCTGGTCCGGGCGCTGGAGGACGCACCATTCACGGGGATGCGCCCGCCGGTGGGCTGGGACCTGCCGGACTTCGACCTCGACACGGTGACGGCGGCGAGTTTCGGCGCTCTGCTGGACCGCGAGCGTCCCGAGGTGGTGGTCCACACCGCTGCCTGGACCGACGTGGACGGCAATGCCCGCGAGCCCGAGATCGCCATGCGCCGCAACGGGACGGCTGTGGGGGAGCTCGCCCGGGCATGCGCCTCGCGCGGCGTCGACCTGGTCATGATCTCCACCAACGAGGTCTTCGACGGGCGGCGGACGGACGGACAGGGCTACTCGCCCGGCGACTCCCGGCACCCCATCAACCCCTATGGCGAGGCGAAGGCGGCGGCGGAGGACCTCGCCAGCACCGCGTTCGCGGGCTCCGCAGGCCGCTTGGCCATCGTCCGGACGGCCTGGCTCTTCGGGCCGCCGGGCAACGACTTCCCGGCCAAGATCGCGGCCGCCGCGCGGCGCGCCGGACCGGCGGGCCAGCCCCTCCGCGTGACCGGGGACGAGATCGGCACGCCAACGTATGCGCCCGACCTCGCTGAGGCGATCGTTGAGTTGATCGGGACCGACGAGCTGCCAGCCCCCGGCTCGGTGTCGATCCACCATCTGGTCAACAGCGGCCGCGCCTCACGGGCGGACTGGGCGCGCGAGGTCGTGCGGGTCCTGAACATCGAGGTCGAGGTTGTTGACGTGCCGGCGTCGACCTGGCAGCGGCCATCGACCCCGCCCCTGTGGGCGGTGCTGGAGCCGACGGCCCTCCCCACCGGCGTCCCCATGCGCCACTGGCGCGACGCGTTCGCCGACTCCGTGCCGGCGCTCAGGCGGAACCTGGCAGGCTGAGCGCCGTCTCGGACGTCCGGAGCGGCGGTGGCCGCACTGTCTTCGCCGTACACTTGCCGACCGTGAGCATCGAGCC
>JBJKRU010000064.1:0-2640 GCA_046704485.1 Candidatus Limnocylindrales bacterium
GCCATGTACCACCCGGCCGCGGCCCTGCGGACGCCGGCGCTGGAGCGCGAGAGCTTCCAGGACATCGCCAGCGTCCCAGCCGTGCTCCAGCAGTCGCGCGACCGGCGCACGGCTGCTGGGGGGAGCAATGCGCGGACGGCGGCGTCCTACGTGAACGCCGCCGAGCCGTCCCGACCCGCGGCCGCCCCCGTCGTGGCGCCGGCCAACGCGGGCGACCCGCCGCTGACTGAGGTGCCCGCGCCGCCAGCTGAGGCGCCCGCGCCGCCGGACGACGCGTCCCAGCTCACGCTGTTCTGAACCCCTCGGAGTGAGACGGACGACTGATGCCTGACCCGAGCACACCGCTGCGCATCATCCCGCTGGGCGGGGTGGGCGAGATCGGCAAGAACTGCTACGTCTTCGAGTACGGCGACGACATCATCGTCGTCGACTGCGGCCTGATGTTCCCAGACGAGGAGATGTTCGGCATCGACCTCGTGGTGCCCGACGTCACCTACCTCAAGGAGCGTCGCGAGAACGTCAGGGCGTTCCTGATCACCCACGCCCACGAGGACCACGTCGGGGGGCTGCCGTACGTCCTGCCGGAGTTCCCGGGCGTGCCCGTCTACGCGAGCACGCTCGCGCGGGGCCTCCTGGGCGTCAAGTTCAAGGAGCACAAGCTCCACAACAACCCGCTCCTCTCGCTCGACCCGGGCGACGAGCTGGCGGTCGGACCGTTCACCGCGGTCCCGTTCCGTGTGGGGCACTCGATCCCGGACGCCATGGGCATCGGGATCCGGACGCCCGTCGGGGTCGTGGTCACGACCGGGGACTTCAAGTTCGACCACACGCCGATCGACGGCAAGCTGTCCGACTTCGCGACCCTGGCCCGGCTTGGCGAGGAGGGGGTGGTCTGCCTCCTGTCCGACTCCACCCGGGCCGAGAACCCCGGCTACACGCCCTCGGAGCGGACGGTGGGCGAGGCGTTCCGCGAGATCATGGAGGGCCTCGAGGGCCGGGTCATCGTGGCCACGTTCGCCTCGAACATCGCGCGCATCCAGCAGGTGTTCGACGCGGCGGCGACCTTCAGCCGCCAGGTCGCGGTCGTGGGCCGCTCGATGGAGCAGAACACCAGGATCGCCGCCGACCTCGGCTACCTGACGTACGCGCCGTCGCAGCTGCTCGCGAAGGACCGCATCACCGACAACCCGGCGGCCCGGACCGTGATCGCCACGACCGGCGCCCAGGGTGAGCCCATGTCCGGCCTCGCGCGGATGGCCAACCGCGACCACCGGTTCGTGGAGATCCAGCCCGGGGACACCGTGATCGTGTCGGCGAGCCCGATCCCGGGCAACGAGGAGTACGTCGCCCGGACGATCGACAACCTGTTCAAGTCGGGGGCGAATGTCTACTACCACACGATCAAGCGGGCGCACGTCTCGGGCCACGCCAGCCAGGAGGAGCTCAAGCTGATGCTCGGGCTCACCAAGCCCAAGAACTTCATCCCGATGCACGGCGAGTTCCGGATGCTGGTGCAGCATGGGCGGCTGGCCATCGAGACGGGGGTGGCGCCGGAGGGCGTGTTCATCATCGAGAACGGGACGCCGATCGAGATCCTTCCCGACGGCTCCGCACGTCGCGGCCAGCCGGTGCCGGCTGGCTACGTGCTGGTGGACGGCATGTCTGTCGGTGAGGTGGGCGACGTGGTCCTGCGCGACCGCCGGGCCCTCGCCAGCGACGGCATGTTCCTCGTCGTCGTCCAGGTGGACAAGCAGACGGGGCGCGTGGTCGGCCGGCCCGAGATCATCACCCGGGGCTTCGTCCACGGGAACGAGGAGGACCCGATCATCAACGAGGCGATCCGCCGCATCCGCGAGGCCGTGGACAACCCGGGCGACCGGATCTCGGAGGTAGCCCTGCTCAAGAGCCAGATCAAGGACGGCGTGTCGCGGTTCCTCTACGACCAGACCAAGCGGCGGCCGATGGTCTTCCCCGTGGTGGTCGAGGTCTAGCGTGGCCCAGCGTCGACGGTCCACCCGCAGCACGGGCTCGCCCCGGAGCCGCCGCCCCACTGCCAAGAGGGGCGGCGCGCTGCCGACCCCGCACCTGCCCAGGCTCGGGCTGTCGCCGGCCGTCGCGCGCTCTCTCGTCGGGCTCGTGTTCCTGGTGCTCGGCGCCATCCTGATGGTGGCGATGCTGCTGCCAGGCGAGGGCCGCCTGACCGACTACGTCCGCAACCTCGTGGTGCCGTTCTTCGGGTCGGCGCGCTACCTGCTGCCGATCGTGCTGCTGATCGCCGGCTGGTACGTCGAGTGGGGGCCGGGGCGACACCCCGACGCGCCCTGGGGCCGCACGCTGGCCGGCATCGCCGTGGCCTACGTCGGCTTCCTCGGCCTCGTCCAGTCGGTGGCGGGCTCGGGCGGTCGGATCGGGACCTTCCTGTTCGAGGGGCTTGAACCGCTGCTGACCGCCCCGGGAGCGGTCGTGCTGCTGCTCGCGGTCGCGCTGGCCGGCCTGCTGCTCGCGTTCGACCAGCCGCTCCACGCGCTCCTGTCGCCCGCCACGCGCGCGGCGAGGGCGGCGGGGGCGTCGCTCCAGGGGCGGGCAGGCGCCCCCGAGTCAGGGGCCGCGGCCGCCGCCGGACGCAACGGCGCACAGGGG
>JBJKRU010000065.1:0-11653 GCA_046704485.1 Candidatus Limnocylindrales bacterium
GGAGGAGGTCCTCGCGATCGATGCCGCCCTGCCGCCGATCGTGGACGACTGGTGGCTCCGCGCGAAGGGCCCGCTCCGCAGCGGGTGACGACCGGGCGTAGCCACGCTCGCGGCAGCAGGGTCCTGCCTCAGGCGGCCATTGATACAAACCCCGACCCTTCGCACGGGATGAGGTGCAAGTGGCGGTCGGGTCTCTTCCCGCGCCTCGGGTCCTGGCGCACGTTGGCGGACGGGGGGCGTGACCCCGCCAACGGGGGCCAAGCCCGCCGGCTGGCTCAGCAGAGAGCCAAGCGGCGGGTCTGTGAGCGCGACCCGGGTCTGAGGGAGGCCGGAGGCAGTGTCGGCGCGCTCGGCCGTGCACGCTGGGCGTCGAACCGGCACATGTGAGCCGGCAGCGTGCGCGGTCGGTGCCCGCACCCCGGGGCACCGCCGGCAGCGGTGCAAACGCGGGGTTCGGGCCGGGGCACCGCCGGGGGTGGTAGGGCGGGGCCGCCCACGCTCACCTTGCAGCGACGACCGCGCATACCACCGCCGCTGGCGGTACGCAGCGGCACGACGGGTCCTCGCGCGATTGCCGGCGGCGCGCCCCGTTCATATCGCCGCCCCCTAGCGCTCGGGTGCCCTCGTGTTCGATAATCGATCATCGCTCGGGCGCAGCGCTGAACCCACCGCGACCGCACATGCCGGAGGTGCCGAGGCCGTGACCACCCTTCCCGCCACGATGCAGGCCCTCGTCGTCCAGGCCCCGAGCGAGCTGGAGGTCCGCGAGGTCCCGGTGCCGGAGCCGGGCCGCAACGAGGTCCTCGCCCGGGTGCGGGCCGTGTCCATCTGCGGCACGGACGCCCATCTGATGCGCGGCGACTACCCGGGGTTCTGGCCGCCTTCGTTCCCGTTCATCCCCGGCCACGAGTGGGCTGGCGAGATCGCGGCCCTGGGGCCCGGTGCCGAGGGCTACGGCTGGAAGGTCGGTGACCGCGTGGCCGGCACCTCCCACGACGCGTGTGGCGTCTGCCAGAAGTGCGTCGAGGGTCGCTACAACCTGTGCGAGAACTACGGCAGGCCCGGCCTCCATCGCCAGTACGGCCACAACTACCAGGGAGCCGACGCCACCTACGTCGTGCAGGGGATCAAGACCGTCTTCCGGCTGCCCGACGGCCTGTCGTTCGACGAGGGAGCGCTCGTGGATCCGGCGTCCATCGCGCTCCATGTGGCGGTGCGGGGCGGTGTGCGGCCCGGCGACACCGTCGCGATCACCGGCGCGGGGTCGATCGGCCTGCTGGCCGCCGACGCAGCTCTGGTGATGGGCGCGGCGCGGGTTGTCGTCGTCGGGCGCGGCTACCGACTGGCGAAGGCGGCGGCCCTGGGCTTCGACACGGTGGACAGCACGGCCGGCGACCCAGTGGTGGCGACCAGGTCGCGGAACGGCGGCCTCGGAGCAGACGTCGTCCTCGAGTGCGCCGGGGTGCCGGAGATGGTGAACGCGGCGCTCGCCATCGCCCGGCGCGGCGGCCGGGTGGCAGCGGTGGGCATCCCAACCGAGGGCGTCACGATCGGCCTGCAGCGCCTGGTGCTCGACGAGGTGGAGCTGGTGGGCTCGCGGGCATCGGCAGGCGAGATGCGCCGGGTGCTGCCGCTCGTGGAACAGGGCCGCGTCCGCGTGAGCGAGCTCATCACCCACCGCTTCCCGCTCGAGCGCTACCAGCAGGCGATCGACACGTTCAACGACCGCGCCAGCGGCGCGATCAAGATCATCGTCAACCCCTGACGGCATCGGGCGGACGGCCCGGATGCCCCAGATCTCGGCCCGGCGATCGGTCGGGCGGCAAGGAGGCAGCGTGGCGGCGAAGACCATCCTGCTGATCGGCACGCTGGACACGAAGGGTCGGGAGTACGCGTATGTTCGCGA
The DNA here is from genome assembly GCA_046704485.1 of Candidatus Limnocylindrales bacterium. Taxonomy (GTDB): domain Bacteria; phylum Chloroflexota; class Limnocylindria; order Limnocylindrales; family CSP1-4; genus CAIXZV01. The sequence continues at coordinate 1,907 of JBJKRU010000065.1, forward strand.
CCTGATCCGGGCGCGCGGCCATCGCGTGTTCATGCTCGACGCTGGCGTCCTCGGCGCGCCGCACTTCAAGCCCGACGGCGCGGCGGCCGACACCGCGGAGGCTGGAAGAGGCAGCCTTGCCGAGCTGCGCGAGCGGCGTGACCGGGGGCACGCGCTCGAGGTCATGGGCCTGGGCGCCCGCGCCCTGGCGCTGGAGATGCTGGCGGCAGGCCGCTTCGACGCCGCCTTCGCGATGGGCGGCTCCGGCGGGACCTCCATCGGGGCGACGGCGATGCAGGCGCTTCCCGTGGGGATGCCCAAGCTCATCGTCTCGACCATGGCGTCGGGCAACGTCGCCCCGTACGTCGACGTGAAGGACATCACGATGATGTACTCCGTGGTCGACGTGGCAGGGCTCAACCGCGTCTCCCGGCGCGTCCTGGCCAACGCCGCCGGTGCCATCTGCGGAATGGCGGAGCAGGACGCAGGCGCCGCGGAGCAGAAGCCGCTCGTGGCCGCGACCATGTTCGGCGTCACCACCCCGTGTGTCGACCGCGTCCGTGAGCGGATCGAATCGGCCGGTTTCGAGATGCTGGTCTTCCATGCGACCGGCAGCGGCGGCCGCGCCATGGAGTCGCTGATCGCCGACGGGTTCGTGGCAGGCGTCGCCGACGTCACCACCACCGAGTGGTGCGACGAGCTGGTCGGCGGAGTCCTGTCCGCCGGCCCGACGCGCTTGGACGCAGCGGCGAAGGCCGGCATCCCGCAGGTCGTCTCGCTGGGTGCGCTCGACATGGTCAACTTCGGGCCCAAGGACACCGTCCCCGAGCAGTTCCGCGACCGCAACCTGTACGTGCACAACCCGCAAGTCACGCTCATGCGGACGACACCCGACGAGAACCGCCAGCTCGGCGAGATCATCGCGAGCAAGCTCAATGCGGCGACGGGCCCGGCGGTGCTCTTCATCCCGCTGCGCGGCGTGAGCATGATCGACGCCGAGGGCATGCCATTCCACGACCCCGTCGCCGACGCCGCCCTCTTCGACGCCCTGCGGTCGAACCTCGACCGCTCCAAGGTCGACCTCGTCGAGATCGACGCCAACGTCAACGACCCGGCCTTCGCCGACGCGCTGGCCGACCGGCTGCTGGCGATGCTGGGCCACGCCTGAGCCTCGCGACATCGAGGAGTCGAGACATGCCGTTCATCCCGCGCGCCGAGCTGGTGGCCCGCCTCCGGGCGGACATCGAAGCCGGCACTCCGATCGTCGGCTGCGGTGCCGGCACGGGCATCTCCGCCAAGATGGCCGAGGCCGGCGGGGCCGACATGGCGATCATCTACAACAGCGGCCGCTACCGCATGGCCGGCCGAGGCTCGCTGGCGGGGCTGCTCGCCTACGGCGACGCGAACGGGATCGTCGTCGAGATGGCGGCCGAGGTCCTCCCCGTGGTGAAGCGCATGGCCGTCCTCGCCGGCGTCAACGGCACCGACCCGTTCCGGATCATGAAGGTCTTCCTGCGCCAGCTGCGCGACCTCGGCTTCGACGGCGTGCAGAACTTCCCGACGGTCGGGCTGATCGACGGAGACTTCCGGCGCAACCTCGAGGCGACCGGCATGTCCTACGCGCTCGAGGTGGCGATGATCCGCGAGGCGCACGCGCTCGACCTGTTCACGTCGCCGTACGTCTTCGACCCGGACCAGGCCGTCGCGATGGCCGAGGCGGGCGCGGACCAGCTGGTCGCGCACGTCGGCCTGACCACCGCGGGCACCATCGGCGCCGGCGTGGCGTTCACGCTCGACCAGGCGATCGGTCGCGTGCTCGCGATCGCGGAGGCGGGGCGCTCCGTCAGGCCGGGCATCATCGTCCTCTGCCATGGCGGCCCCTTCGACGAGCCGGCGCAGGTGGGCGATGCGCTGGCGCGGATGCCCGGCGTGAACGGCTTCTTCGGCGCCTCGTCGATCGAGCGCCTGCCGACCGAGCGGGCGATCCGCGGCCAGGTGGCCGAGTTCAAGCGGCTCGTGGTGGCGAAGCCGGGCTGAACCGCGTCCGGGCGGCCGGCGGCCACTTCGACGGGACGGAACCTGGCAGGTTCGCACGATGGGCCTGCGGCGTCATTGCGACGCCCCACGGGCAATCGATCGACGGGACTCAGGGTGATCCGGGCCCCGGCTCGGTCGTCTTGGCACCCACGAGGCTGCACATCGGCGTCGCTGGCGCCGTCTGTACGCCCAGCAGGACCCGCCGACGCGGTAGCCCCCGAGCCCTACGCGCGCCCGGCCGCGACCTCGTCAGCGCGGCTGCGCCCGGCAAGGATGATCAGGTCCTCGTGCAGCTCGAACCACACGCCGTGGTACGAGTCCACCCGGGGTGACGCGACGAACTTGCCGTTGCCCGCCGCCGCAGCAGCAGCCGCCGCCAGGCGTTCGCCGTAGCGGCCGAGCCGCGGCAGGCCGGCGACGAGCGGCCCCAGCCACGCGCGCACGTCTTCGTGCAGCTCACCGAGGCGCGCGAGCACCGCTGCGTCATAAGCGGCGTCCGCATGGTCGTTGACCGCGCCTTCGCCCTTCATCTGCCAGGAGGTGACAACGCCCTTCATCCGCCTGTCGAGCGCAACGAATGCGTCGAGTGCGGCTGATGCGCGGTCGGCGCCCCAGGACGCCGTGTCGGCGGCGAGCAGGGCGGCGCCCGCGTCCCTGCCCGCGGCGGTGAGCCGGGTCGAGCCGGCCGCCGGCTCCGCGAGGCCCTCGGCGACCAGCCCCTCGAGCAGCGCCGCAGCGTGCTCGTGGGGACAGCCCAATGCGATCGCAGCCCCCGCCACATCGCAGTAGCCTTTGACGGACAGGGTCCGCAGCAGGTCGTCGCGGCTGGGCTCGGAGGGGCCGGAGCCGGCGTCGGCCGGTGCCGGCACGTCGGCCTCCGGGCCGATGGTGATCCCGAGATCCCGCGCCCAGCCGAGCAGCGTGCGCGCCTCGGGGACCACCTCCTCGACACCGTCGGCATGGCCCTCGAACACCTCGCCGGTCGATCCGTCGATCGAGATCAGCGCCCCGGCGACGAGGACGCGCCCCGCGACGGTCACGCTCCCGGCGACCGGATCCGGCACCACGGCCGACGCCCCAACTACGGCGGGCTTGTTCCAGCCGCGGGCGACCACGGCGGCGTGGCTTGCGAACCCGCCGGTGGCGGTGAGGATGCCGCAGGCCCGGGCCATCCCGAGGACGTCGTCGGGCGACGTCTCGGTGCGCACGAGGATGACGTCGCGGCCGTCGTCGGCACGCGCGACCGCATCCTCGCAGGTGAGGGCCACCTCGCCGCACACCACGCCGGGCGAGACGCCCAGGCCCCTGGCGAGCGGGTCGCCCGCGTCGCCCGCCTGCACGACGTGGCGGGGCGGGTCGGCCAGGATCGCGGCGACACGCCTGACGGCCTGCTCGCGCGTCAGCGGGAACGACGGGTCCTCGGCCATCTCCACGGCCATCCGCAGGGCCGCCGGCTCCGTGCGCTTGGCCGTCCGGTCCTGGAGCAGCCAGAGGCGGCGGCGCTCGATGGTGAACTCGATGTCGCGGGCGTCCGCGAAGTGGCGCTCCAGCGCGGCCGCGTGGCGGTGGAGCTCCTCGGCCACCTCGGGCATGCGCTCCCGGAGCAGGGACACGGGCAGCGTGTCGTGCCCGCCCGCGACGACGTCCTCGCCCTGGCCGCGGAACACGATGTCGCCGTACGCGGTCGCCTCCCCGGTGGCCGGGTTGCGCGTGAACAGCACGCCGGTGCCCGACTGGTCGCCCAGGTTGCCGAACACCATCGCCTGGACGACGACGCCGGTCCCCAGCGACTCGCTGATGCCCTCGTGGGCCCGGAAGGTCTTCGCCTTGTCGCCGTTCCAGGAGCGGAACACCGACTCGATCGCGCCCCGCAGCTGCTCCCACGGGTCGACCGGCACAGCCTCCACGCCCACCACGTCGCGGTACAGGGCGCGGAAGCGGTCGTGGCAGTCGCGCGCGAAGCCCGGGTCGCCGGACGCCGCGGCGAGGCCCGCCTCCGTCCCCTCGTTGAGGCCCAGGTTCAGGATCGTCTCCATCATCCCCGGCATCGAGACCGGTGCACCGGAGCGCACCGAGACCAGCAGCGGGTCGGCCGGGTCGCCGAACCGACGCCCGACGATGGCCTCGAGCCGTGCCATGTGCTCGCGGACCTCGGCGTCGAGACCATCGGGCCACCCGGCCGCCAGGAAGCGGTTGCATGCCTCTGTCGTGAGCGCGAACGCTGGCGGCACCGGCAGGCCCAGCTCGACGGCCATCGTATTGAGCCCGGCGGCCTTCCCGCCGAGGAGCAGCTTGAGCTGGTCGAACGGGAGGTCGTGGCGATGGTCGTACGCGTAGACGTAGGTCACGGGCCGGTCCTTTCGGGCTCGGTGGCGGTCCGCCTGACGCCGGGCACGCGGATCAGACGACGGCGACGGGGTCCACCATGGAGGCGGTAGCACCGCGGATCTTGACGGGGAGCGCGACGAAGAGGAACTCGTACACCTTCTGCCGGGCGAGCTCCTCGAGGTCCAGGCTCTCCATGATGTACACGCCCCGCTCGATGAGCAGCGCGGTGTGGACGGGCTGCGGGTTGCCGGTCGGCCCCGGGTCGGGCGCCGGCTGGACCTCGAAGGTCTCGGTGTCGGAGCCCGTGGCGATCACGCCCCGGTCCAGCATCCACCGGGCCGCCGTGATGTCAGGGCCCGGGGTCTTGTGGGCGGCCATCCGCTCGGCGTCGGGCCAGAGGCCCATGTAGCCGGTCCGGACCACCACGACGTCCCAGGGGCGGACCTCGACGGCCTCCGCCCTGCAGATCGCCGCCATTTCGGCGGCATCGATCGGCGAGCCCTTCGGCAGGCAGTCCACGCCCCGGAAGGTCGGCGCGTCGATGAGCACCCCCCTCGTGAAGAACGGCGGCATCTTGGACGCGTCGCCGTGCACCGGCCCGAAGTCGGTGAGGTGCTCGTCCGCCCGGCCCCCGCCGTACCAGTGCATGTCGTCGGCCACCGTCATGTGGGCCAGCGCGTCCATGTGCGCGCCAGAGTGGCTGGTCGCCATGACGTACTCGGCCATGTAGCCGAGGCCCGCGTCGTTGACCGGGCCCCACGGCTGGGCGCCGGTCACGCGGATGCCGCGCGGGGTGCGGTAGTTGAGCACCTGGAACGGCGGGTGGCCGGGGTACTGCGGCATGCCAGGGACGCGCGGGGCTGCGAGCGTGATCATGCGCCCCTCGCGAACCATCCTCGCCGCTGCCACGACCTGCTCGGCCGGCATTCCGACCACGGGCCCGACCTCCCCGTGCTCGCTCATCGTCGTCCCTCCGCGTCGCCGGGCTGCGGCCCGGCCTGCAGCGCTCGCCAGACGCGCTCCGGCGAGAGCGGGAGGTCGCGGATCGCCACCCCGGTCGCGTCTCGGACCGCCGCCGCGACCGCGGGCGCCACGCAGAGCAGCGCCCCCTCGCTCATGCCCTTGGACCCGTACGGGCCCGGCCCGTCGCCGTTCTCAACCGCCCCGCTGCGCAGTTCGCGCGGCAGGTCCATCGAGGTGGGGATCCGGTAGTCGATCGCGCCGAGGTTCCGGATCCGGCCCTCCTCGTCGAAGATGTAGTGCTCCAAGAGGGTGTGGCCGAGGCCCATGATCGCCGCGCCCTCGTCCTGCATCCGGACCTGGAGCGGGTTGATCGCCCGGCCCACGTCGCTGACCGTCACGTGGCGATGGATGGTGACGTCGCCGGTCTCCTCGTCCACCGAGGCCTCGATGGCCGTGCAGTTGAACTCGAAGAACGCGGGAGCGCCGCCCAGCGGGTGCCCCGGCTCCGCCTCCTTGCGCGACTCGCCAACCCCGGTCACCTCGCCGCCCAGCCTGCCGAGGCCCGCCTTGAGGACGTCGCGGATCGCCAGCTCGCGGCCGTCGGGCAGGCGGACGACGCCAGCCTCCACCGTGACGGAGTCCTTGTCCACGCCGTGGAGCCGTGCGGCCATGGACCGCAGCTTCGCGTGGATGTCGTGGCAGGCGTCGAGCACCGCATTGCCCATCAGGACTGTCGACCGGGACGCCGACGTCTGCTGGTCGTACGGGACCACGGCCGTGTCGCCCATGACCACCGTGACCCAGTCGAGCCGAGCGCCCAGCTCCTGGGCGGCAATCTGGGCGAACACGGTCCTCGCCCCTTGGCCCATGTCGGACGTGCCGGCGTACACGACCACCGAGCCGTCGGCGAGCAGGCGCACGATCGAGTTGGAGAGGCCCGTCGTGGGCCCCGACTTGATCCCCACCGCGATGCCACGGCCGTGGCCGGGCGGGCAGGGCCTCTCCCAGCCGACCATGTCGGCCGCCTGGCGGACTGCCTGTGCCCAATCCCCGTCGCATGGAGTGTCGAACGGGATGAACCGGTCGCCGTATCCCGCGAGGTTGCGCAGCCGGAGCTCCAGCCGGTCGATCCCGAGCTGGAGGGCCCCCTCGTCGAGCGTGCTCTCCACCGCCCAGTTGATCTGCGGGTAGCCGAAGCCGCGGAACGCGGTCGACGGCACCGTGTGCGACAGCACCGCGCGGGCCACGATGCGCACCGCCGGCACGTTGTAGGGCCCGGCGCCCGGGTACGAGCCCTTGCCCACCACTCGGTCCGCGATGTCCGTATAGGCGCCGATCAGGTAGTCCGCCTCGATGTCATGGAAGGCGATCCGGCCGTCGGGCGTGAAGCCGGTCCGCACCCGCGACTCGCACGCCGCCCGGCGCACCGCCTGGAACGTCTCCTCCAGGGTGAGCACCAGGCGCACCGGCTGGCGGAGGCGGAGTGCGGCGAACACGACGGCGGGCTCGTACTTCGCGTGCTGCTTGCCGCCGAACCCGCCGCCGGGGTCCGGCGCGAACACGCGAACCTTGGAGAGCGGCAGCCGGGTCAGCCCGGCGATGGTCCTCTGCAGCCAGTTCGGGTGCTGGATGGTCGACCACACGGCGACCCCGTCGCCGTCGGGCGCGGCCATGAACGCGTGCGGCTCGATGGCGAACTGCGTGACCATCGGGAACGTGTAGCGGCGCTCCACGATGGTCAACCCGGGCGCGCCAGCAGCGGCGTCGACGTCGCCCCAGCTCACCACGTGCTGGCTGAGCACATTCGTATCGCGGCGCGCGTCGTCCGGCCGCAGGGACGGGTCCTGGACGAGCGGCGCGTCCGGCGCGAGCGCCCCGGCCACGGTGAACACCGCCGGCAACTCCTCGTAGTCGACGGTCACGGCCGCAGCGCCGGCCTCGGCCTGGTCGCGCGTCTCGGCCACGACCAGCGCCACGGGATCGCCGTGATACTTCGTCTCGCCGACGGCGAGTACGGGCCGGTCGGCGTTCTGGGGCCCGAATCTGGGCATCGGAGTGGGCAGGTCGTCCGCGGTCAGCACGAGCCGGACGCCCGGCAGCGCGAGCGCTGCGGCCGAGTCCACCGAGCGGATGCGCGCGTGGGCGCAGTCCACGGTCACGAACTTCGCATGGAGCACGTCCGCAACCTTGAGGTCCGCGAGGTACTGCTGGGCGCCGGTGACGCGGTCGATGCCACCGACGCGGTTCGGCGAGTCGCCCACTCGGCTGTCGTTGAGGGCGGTCACTGGTCCAGGCCCTCCGCGTTCGTGCGCTGCCCGGCCCTCGCCCCGCCCGCGTGCACATCCGGGCCGATCGCGCCGACCAAGGGCGCCTCCCCCGCGGCGGCCTGCTCGACCGCCGCGAAGATCTGCTGGTAGCAGGCGCATCGGCAGAGGTTGCCGGCCAGTCCCTCCTCGATCTGATCGCGGTCCGGGTGCGGGTGCTCGGCCAGCAGCGCGTGGGCCGACATGAGCTGGCCAGGGATGCAGAAGCCGCACTGGACGCCCCCCTGGTCGAGGAAGGCGGCCTGGAGCGGCGAGAGCTGGCCGTCCGGAGCGGCCAGACCCTCGACGGTCAGCACCTCGGCGCCGTCGGCCTCGACGGCAAGCACGAGGCACGAGTCGACGCTCCGCCCGTTCACGAGGACCGTGCAGGCGCCGCACTCGCCCACCAGACAGCACTCCTTGGTGCCGGTGAGGGCGACGTCGTCGCGGAGGACCTCAAGCAGTGTGTGGTGCGCGGCAACGTCGAGCTGGCGGCGGACGCCGTTGACGGTCAGCTCGATCGGGATGGTGGTCTGGAGCATGGGCGTCACTCTCCTGCCGCGAGGCGGCCGAGCGCCGTGTCCAGCGCCCGTCGACCCAGAACGCGCAGCATGGCGAGCCGGTAGTCGGGACCGGCGCGCATCGATCGGGCGGACGGGCTGGCGTCCGCGAAGATCGCCTCGAGGGCTGGGGCCCGGGCCGCAGCGTCAGCCCCCGGGTCCGCCAGGGCGCCCGAGGCGTCGACGCGCAGGTGCGGCCGCGGACCCACGCTGCCGTACGCGATCCGCGCCGGGCCGACGCCGTCCACCCCGCACGCCAGCGTGACCGACGCGAGATCGTGGCCGCGTCGGCGGGTCCTCCGCTGGTGGGCGCTTGCGACGCGCGAGGCGGGCGGGGGGATCTCGACCGCCACCACGAGCTCGCTCGGCGCGAGGGTGGTGACGCCCGAGCGGACGAAGAAGTCGTCGAGCGCGATGCGGCGCTCGCCCTCGGGCCCAGCGGCCACCACCACCGCGCCGTGCACGAGGAGCGACGGCGCCGTATCCGCGGCCGGCGACGCGTTGCACAGGTTGCCCGCGAGCGTCGCCCGGTTGCGGATCTGGACCGAGCCGACGACCGCGGCCGCCTCCGCCAGCGCGGCGAGGTCGCGCCGGATCAACGGGTGGCCGGCCAGCTCGGTCATGGTGGTCAGTGCGCCGATCACGAGCGTGCCGCGGCCGTCCACCCGGATGCCGGGTGCCAACTCGGGCACGCGCTTCACGTCGATGACGAGTGCCGGGCGCAGCGAGCCGTCGCGCAGCCGGATGATCAGGTCCGTGCCGCCGGCGAGGACGCGGGCATCGGGCCCGTGCTCAGCGAGCAGGGCGATCGCATCGGCCAGACCGTCGGGACGCGCGTAGCTGAATGGCAGCATGGTCCGCCGCCCCCCCTGCTAAGCGAGGATTCTGTCGACCTCGTCCAGGAGGACCTGGGGGGTCGCAGCACGGATGAAGTAGAAGGGGCGCTCGCAGAAGCGTGCCACGAACTCGGCGCGCCGGGCCCGGAGCCCGTCGTTGTCGAGCATGGGGATCACGTGCCCGGGCGCCAGCAGCTCGTTGGTCAGGAAGTAGTTCTGGAGCGAGTGCAGGAACTGGAACTGGGCCTCGAACGGGATCAGCTGGTTGGTGGCCGGGTCGAAGTTGCCGTCGATCGCGGGGACGACGACGAGGTCGATGTTCGGCGGCTCGCCCACGTACATTCCCCACGCCGGCATCCGGCCCCAGAACTTCTCGACGCCCTTGTTGGGGGCGGCCTTGTCGGAGCGCTCGGTGCCCTCGGTCCGCTTGACGAGGAAGGGCTCGACCGAGCCCATCGCGGCGCGGCCGTCCTGGCTGATGACGGTGGTCTCGGACGCCACCTGGAGGGCGCCGCGCACGCCCGCCTCGATCAGCCCCATGCTCTTGCCGTGGTTGGACTCTCCGCCCAGGAACAGGAACGTCCGGCCGCGGTACTGGACCGCCGCGCTGTGTGACGGGTGGAGGCCCACGTCCTCCATGCGCAGGGCGAGGACCGCGACGATGACCTTCTGGAGCGGGCCGGCAGGCCACGTGCCGGTGAACGTGACGGTCCTGCCGTCGTACCGTACGGCCTTGTCGCC
>JBJKRU010000066.1:0-7557 GCA_046704485.1 Candidatus Limnocylindrales bacterium
GCCTCCGTGAGGCCGGCCACCTCGGGCGCCTGGATCCGCCCGCTGCGCGACACGCGTCCCGCCAGCGACTGGCGCAGCGCGGTCGGCTGCTCGTGGATCTCCTTGAGCATGAAGTGGTCGTAGCCGCCCTTCTCCGCGGCCTCGGGCGACCAGTCGACCAGCGTCTCGACCCGTTCCCGGAGGGCGCCGTCCACGTCGGTGATCGTGGCGCCCCACGGCCGGAGGTCGGCCACGTCACCCTCCTCGAGGAACACGACGCGCCGCGTGTGAGCCAGGATCGCGGCCACGTCACTGGCCAGGAAGGCCTCGCCATTGCCGAGGCCCACCACGAGCGGCACGTTCTCGCGTGCCCCGACGAGCCGGTCGCCCTCGCCCCGGTGCATCACCACGACCGCGTACGCACCCTCGCACTGGCGGAGCGCGTCGCGCACCGCCTGGGCCAAGTCGCCCTGGTAGCACTCCTCGACGAGGTGGGCGATCGCCTCCGTGTCGGTCTCCGAAGCCAGCTTGTGGCCTCGCGCCTCGAGCCCGTCGCGCAGTTCGCGGAAGTTCTCGATGATGCCGTTGTGGATGACCGTGATCTCGCCCGTGCAGTCCTGGTGCGGGTGGGCGTTGAGGTCGTTCGGCCGGCCGTGCGTGGCCCATCGCGTGTGCGCGAGACCGATGGCCGCGTTCGGCGTCCGGTCGGCGATCGCGGTCTGCAGGTTGGCGAGCTTGCCGGCCTTCTTCTCGACGAACAGCGCCCCAGACTCGTCGACGAGCGCGATGCCCGCCGAATCGTAGCCGCGGTACTCGAGGCGGCGCAGCCCCTCGATCAGGATGGGGCCGGCCTCACGGGGACCGGTGTAGCCGACGATGCCGCACATTCCGCGCTGGGTCTCCTTCGGGGGCCGCCGCGCCGGGGCTGCGGCCGGGCTAGTTTAGACGCTCCCCCGCGAGAGCCGCGATCGCGTCGGCCACCTCCGCGACCATGCCCGCGTCATCGCCCTCGACCATCACCCGAAGGACGGGTTCGGTGCCGGAGGGACGCACCAGGATCCGCCCGTGGGGCGCCAGCCTCGATCCGGCGTCGCCGATCGCCCGAGCGAGCACCTCGTCAGCCTCCCACTGGTCGCGGTGCCTGACTCGGATCGCCCGCTGCTGCTGGGGCAGCAGCGGGATCTGCTTGGCCAGCTCATCGATCCCGGTCCCGGCCCCCGTGATCACCCGGAGCAGCTCGGTGGCCGTCACGATCCCGTCGCCCGAGGTGGTGTGCTCGCGGATGATGACGTGGCCGCTCTTCTCGCCGCCCAGCCCGGCACCCGAGACGAGCATCGCCGCCAGGATGTGCTTGTCGCCGACTGGCGTGCGCACGATCCGGCCGCCCGCCGACTCCACCGCCTCCTGCAGGCCGCCGTTGGAGAGCACCGACACCACGAGGCTGTGCTTGTCCAGGGCTCCCCGGGCGAGCCGCTCGAGCGCGAGGATCCCCAGGACCTGGTCCCCGTCCACGAGCCGACCCTGCGCGTCGACCGCCACGCACCGGTCCGCGTCGCCGTCGAGGGCGAACCCGATGTCGGCGCCCAGGTCCCGGACTGCCTCCATGAGCGACTCGGGTGCCGTGGCGCCGCATCCGCGGTTGATGTTGTCGCCGTCCGGTTCGTCGTGGATGACCGTCACGCGCGCGCCGGTGGCCCGCAGGATGGCGGGTGCCACACGGTGGGCGGCGCCGTTCGCGCAGTCGAGGACGACGTGCATCCCGGTGGCGTGCACCGCGGCCGCCAACGCCGTCCGGTGGGCCAGGTACTGCTCCAGCAGCGCCGAGGCGTCGACCGCCCGCCCGAGCAGCTCCGGGGCTGCCCCCGGCAGCTCCTCGGCCCGCAGGATCAGGGCCTCGAGCTCGTCCTCGAGGTCGTCGTCGAGCTTGAGCCCCTTCGGGTCGAGGACCTTGAGCCCGTTGTCCTCCGCCGGGTTGTGCGAGGCGGAGACCATGATGCCGGCCGCGAACTCGCCGTTGCCGGCGAGGAAGGCGAGTGCTGGCGTGGGCACGACGCCAACGTCGTGGACGTCCACGCCCATGCTGGTGGCACCCGCGGTGATGGCCGCGACGAACATGTCACCCGAGCGGCGGGTGTCCTGGCCGACGACGAGGGACCCGCCGGCGCCGACGACGCGGGAGGCGGTTGCACGGCCGAGCGCGGTGGCGAGGGACGGGCGGAGGTCGACGTTGGCGATGCCACGGATGCCGTCGGTGCCGAAGAGACGGGTCATGGAGATCCTCGTGCGGGCGGGGTGGCTGGCGGATGGCGCCGGGCGGGGGCGGATGGCCGCGGCTCAGCCGGGCGGAGGCCCGGCAGTCCCGGTTGGCGCGGTGCCGGTGATGGTCACCGGGATGGTCTGCGGGCTGATGGACACCACCGCGACCCCCGACGGCAGGGATGGCACCACGCTGAGCTGGTGCTGTCCGGGCAGCAGGCCCGCCACGTCGAGTCCGACGGTGATGCCGGCCGACCCGAGCCGGTCGAGGTCGGCCGTCGACCCGTACACGGTCAGCAGGACGCTCTGGACCGGCAGGCTGTAGCTGTATGCCGGATTGCCGCCGTCGATCCGCAGGCCCGCCGTGAACGTCCGGGTCTCGGTGACGGCCTCGACCGCGACGGTGACCTCGACGCTGGCCGCGTCGACGGCCGTCACGCCCGTCGGGAGCGCCAGCGCCACCTCCTGGCTGACCGCGCGCGTGGCCCCGGTGATGTCGATCGGTGCCGTGTCAGCGGAGACCATCGCGGCGAGCTGGCTCGCCTCGCCCTCCAGGGTCGCCGTGAGCGGGCTGACCGTCACGCTGGCCACTCTGAACCCGGGGGCTGGCGTTCCCTGCAGCACGGGGTTGATCGGCATCGTCTTGGACTGCTTGTTGGTGTAGACCGGGATCGTCACGTGCACCGTCGCCGGCGACACGTTGACGCCCGTCACTGCTGCGCCGGACCCATCGACCGGGGTGCCCTCCAGCTCCTGGTCCACGCTGATCCCGCTGGAGTCGAGCGACACGGCCACCTCGACGGCCACGACCCGCTTGACCGCGGTGGACGGCCCCGTGACGCTGACCTGCTCGGGCGTGTAGGTGGTCTCGCCGACGACGACGCCGGCCGGTGCGGCGCCGCGATTGACGCGGACGGGGACAGTGGCCGTGACCGACTGGTCGAGGACGACAGGGATGGTGGCCGGGACCACGTCGAGGATGGTCACCCGTGGGTCGATCGCCTCGACCTCCACGCGCACGCTCGTCGGGGTCCCCGTCGGCGGCACGTTGGACAGGTCCACCGTGGCGCGGAAGTCCTGGGCGGTGAGCCGGCCCAGGTCTGCGGGGGCGACGTACCTGACCTCGTCCACGGTCTTGAGCTGGTTCGTGACCACCGTGCCCGGGGGCAGGTTGATGGCGTCCACACGGATCGGCCCGGGGTAGGACTGGCTGTCCTGGGTCGCGACGAGGCCCACGTAGAGCAGGGTGGCCAACACCAGGGCGGCCAGCTTCAGCGGCCAGTTGTGGAAGACGGCGTGGACGAGACGGCGCACCGCGCGGCCGACGCTCATCGCTGCGGATCACCGGTCGGAGCACCACCGGCGCCGGTGGTGTCGCCGCCAGGCCGGTCGGCGGCAGCTGGATGGCCTGCGCCCGGGTCGGGTGAATCGACGGCACGGGTCGCGGTCGGCGGGTCGGCGGGCGACGGTTCGGGCGCGGAGGGCGCATCGGCCGGCGCGGCGCCCGGCCCGTCGACCCCTCCCGATGCCATCCTCAGCGCCAGGGCCCCTGGATGCGCCCAGGCTCGACGCGCGATGCGGAGGCGGGCCCCCGGCCGTCGCCTCCCGGCCGCACCCCGCCGCGCGAGCCCCAGCTCCGACCCGACATCGTGCGTCTCCAGCAACCCGACGAGCGCGCGGTCCAGCTGCCCTTCACTGGGCACGCGGACGATTCGAGCGCGCTCCACGACGCTCATCTGGTGGTTCTCCTCGGAAACCACGACAGCGACGGCGTCGGTGTCCTCGGTGATCCCCAGCGCCGCCCGATGGCGGGTGCCGAACCGCTCCGAAAGGTGCATGTCGGTCAGCGGCAGCAGGGCGCCAGCGGCGAGCACCCTGTCGCCCCGCACGACGACCGCCCCGTCGTGGAGCGCTGTGCGCGGCATGAAGATGGTCAGCAGCAGCTCCGTCGTCAGGTCCGCATGGAGCATCACGCCCGTCTCGGCCGTGTCCTCGAGCCCCGTCTCCCGCTCGATCACGATGAGCGCCCCGTGGCCCTCCGCCGAGAGGGCCGCCGCCGCCTTCGCGATCGTGGAGGCCACGTGCTCCACCGCGCGGTGCGACGTCGCGGGCACGAGCCAGCCGAACGTCCCCACGCGCCCGATCCGCTCGAGAGCCCGCCGCAGCTCCGGCTGGAAGATGACCACGAGCGCGAACACGCCCACGAACGCGCCGGCCTGGAGGAGCTGGGTGAACAGGCGGAGGTTCAGGAACTGGGCGAGGGCATAGATCCCGAGCAGCACGGAAACGCCGATCACCAGCGTCACCGCCCGCGTGCCCCGGATCAGGGCGAAGAGCCAGTAGATGAAGAGAGCGGTGATGCCGATGTCCAGCAGTGCATTGGGCGTGATCTGCCGGACCAGCGATTCCAGGAACGCGAGCATCTTCCGGCGAGTCTACACCGACCCTCGGACCGCCTCGACCCTAGGCGCGAGTGGCGCGGACGCCGAGGATGTCGGCCAGGGTGCGCTCGTCCCCGTCGAGGCGGGCCAGCCGCTCGAGCAGCGAGACCTTCTCGCCCGCGAGCGCCTCCCAGCCGCGGGCGTCATACAGCTCGACGAGGACGAGGTGCAGCGCGACGTTGCCGGGGTCGAAGGACACGGCCGAATAGCACGCGTCCAGGGCGGCGTCGACCCGCCCGTCCCGAGCGTGGAGCGCGGCCAGGTCGAGGAGCGCGTCCACGGCCGGCTGGGGCACGCCCGCCTCCACAGCCGCCTCCGCGCGTGCAGCCATCTCTGTGGCGGTGGCGCCGGAAGGGACCTCGCGCGAGACCGGTCCGGATGCGGCGGACGCGGAGCCTGCCTCGGGCTCGGAGCCTGCCTCGGACTCGGGCGCCTCGGCAGCAGGGACCGCCGATCCCAAGTCCTCCGCCGGCGCGGGCATGCCAGGCGTCGCCTCGAGGTCGGCCCGCAGCCCCGAGGCGGGCGCAGGCTCCGTGACGGCCGACTCAGCTGCCGTGGCTGCGGCGTCGACGGCGGGGGCCGGAGCGGCGGCCAGCCGGTCCGATTGCGACGATCCGGCCGAGGCCGCCTGCGACCTCCTCGAGCCGGGGAGCGCCGGTCCCTCCAGCACTTGGAGCGCCCGCTCCAGCGCCGCCCGTCCGGGCTCGCCCGGGTGGCTGGACCGAAGGCGCTCGATCAGCCCCTCGAGCGTCCGCCGTCGCTCCCGCCCCTCCGCGAGTTCAAGGGCCCGTCGCGCAGCGTCCACGGCGTCGGCAACGTGCCCCGCCCTGCCGTGGACCTCGGCGATCGAATCGTAGGCGTCGGCCGCCTCGCCGCGCCGGTCCAGGGCTGCCAGGGCCTGCGCCCGGCCCAGGAGGGCCGCCTCGTCGCGGGGGGCGATCGAGAGCGCGACCTCGTACTGGGCCAGCGCCTCCGCGGGGTGCCGACGGCGAAGCAGCGCGGTGCCTGCCGAAGTGTGGGGCGTGGCCCGCTCCGGCGCGATGGTCGACGCCTCCGCGTAGGCGGCAAGGGCGTCCTCAAGCCGTCCCCGGAGCGAGGCGACGTGCCCGCGCTTGAGCGCGTCCTTGTACTGCTCGTAGACGGCTTCGCTGCTCACCGGTCCCGTCCCCGCCGCGCCGTCACCGCCCTCGCCCCCGACATCCCGGCGGCGGAGGGATCGCCCACGGGGGTTCGGCCGCCTCCTGCGAGCGATGGGTTCGTCATGCCGCCACCCTACCGCGTTCGGCCGCCGCGCCGCACGCGGTCGCCGTGCCGAGGCGTTGACGGGGTGCGAAGGCGCGACGGCTGGGCCTCCAGGACCTCCGAGCAGAACGCGAGATAGCCGATCTCGCCCGGCGAGTGGCCCAGCCGGGTGAGCAGGAGCGCCGCCTCGGTGAACTGCTGCGTGCCGTGGTTGACCACGTAGAGGATGCATCGCCACGTCGCCGGGAGCCGGTCCGCCCCCGGCGGCGTCGCCGAGAGGTCCTCCTCGGTGAGGCCGTCGAACCAGGCACGCATCTCGCGCTCCTCGCGGCGCCAGCGGTCCAACAGCGCGTCAAGCGTCGGGTAGTCCTCGGGGACCACACCCGCATCCGGGAACGCGCCACTCCTCAGGCGGAGGCGCCATGCCCACTCGTTCTCTACCTGGTGGGCCAGCGTCGCCCGCAGGCTCCGCGTGGCCGACGGCTCATCACTCCGGAACTCGGCGTCGGGCAGGGCTGCCGCCGCGCCCGCGATCCGGTTGCGGGCCCAGTACAGGTACGCCAGGGCGTCTCCGACCTCATCGTGGGGCATGGCGCAAGTATGGCGGGCGGCGAGTCCGGCGGTGCCGGGGAGCCGATCCTCCGACGTTGCGGTGCCGGGGAGCCGATCCTCCAACGTGGCGGTGCCGTCCGCCGCCCTCGCCGCTCGAGGTGCCAGAACGCCCGTCCCGGAAACCCGGGGCGGGCGCTGTGCTGCTTGGCGTGACGCGTCTAGCGCTTCGTGTACTGCGGGGCCTTCCGGGCGCGCTTCAGGCCGTACTTCTTGCGCTCCTTCATGCGCGGGTCGCGGGTCAGGAGGCCGGCCTGGCGCAGTGGCAGCCGGTTCGCCTCCGGATCGGCCTGGAGGAGCGCGCGCGCCACGCCGTGGCGGATGGCGCCGGCCTGGCCGGTGATGCCGCCGCCCTCGACCTTGATCGTGACGTTGTAGTGGCCCTCGGTCCCGGTCACCCGGAACGGCAGGAACAGCTGGGATTCGGCCAGCACGCCGCCGAAGTGCTCCTCGGGCGTGCGGCCGTTGATCACCATGGACCCCTCACCGGGGATGAGGCGCACCCGGGCGACCGCGGTCTTGCGGCGGCCGGTGCCCCAATAGAACGCGGGCGTCGACATCAGGGCTCCTCGATCAGGCGAGCGGCTCGGGCTTCTGGGCCTGGTGCGGGTGCTCAGACCCCGCATAGACCTTCAGCTTCCGCAGCATCTGGGCTCCGAGACGGTTGTGCGGCAGCATCCCCTTCACGGCACGGCGGATGGGTTCCTCCGGCCGACGGGCGAGGAGGTGCCCGAGGGTCTCCTCCTTGAAGCCCTGGGGATAGCCGCTGTGGCGGGCGTACACCTTGGACGTGAGCTTGTCGCTCGTCACGTTGATCCTGGCAGCATTCAGGACGATGACGTGGTCGCCCGTGTCCATGTGCGGGGCGTAGCCGGGCTTGTTCTTGCCCTCGAGGACGCGCGCGATCCGCGTCGCGAGGCGGCCGAGCGTCTCGTCCGTCGCGTCGACGACGTACCAGCGTCGCTCGATCTCGCTCTCTCGAGGCGTATAGGTCTTCGCGCTCATTCCTCGTCTTCCTTGTCGTCCACCG
>JBJKRU010000067.1:0-30979 GCA_046704485.1 Candidatus Limnocylindrales bacterium
GTGGGTCTGGGCTCGGGTAGGGTCACGTGGTAGCGGGGTCGGTAGTCTCGGGCGAACCCAGGGTTCCACCCGAACAGCGGGAAGATGCCGCCGAACCCCACCACGAGGAACTGCTGCACGACAGCGATCGCAGAGCTCGCGATCCAGTACAGCATCAGGCCGGCAGGCACGACGCCGCCGTAGAGGATCGAGATGAACGGCAGGAAGTAGGCCATCTGGCGCTGCGTCTTGACGTTCGTGTCGTCGGCCGTCCGCGGATCCGACGGCGGCAGCAGCTGGCGCGACGAGATGAGCTGCACCAGCGACGAGACGATCGCGAGGACGCTCAAGCCGAACCCGAACACGAACAGCCCGGTCGTGAACGGCTCCGGGATGCCCCAGTCGATGCCGAAGATCGTGGAGCTGCTCCCCAGGCACGCGTTCGTGACGTACCCGTGGACCGTGTCGAACGTGGGGCCGTTCACCGCATTGGGGCAGGTGATCCCGAGGAGCTTGCCGAAGTCGACCGGTCCGACCCGCAGCATGGCGGTGATGTCGTAGTTGGTCAGGCCCTGGCTGAACACTGTGTACATCGGGATCAACAGGCCGGTGGTGACGACCATCGGCAGGCAGCCGCCCGCCTGGTTGACGCCTCGCTGACGGTAGTACTCGGAGACCGCGGCCTGCTGCTTGACTCGGTCGCCCTTGTACTTGCGCTGGATCTCCTTGACCTCGGGCGCCAGGAGCTGCATCTGCCGCGAGTTCACCAGCTGCCGCCGGGTGAGCGGCATGGTGATCACCCGGAGGATCACGGTGAGCAGCAGGATCGCGAGCAGCATGTTGCCGGTGAGCTTGTCGAGCACGACCAGCGAGATGAACAGCGCCTGAAAGATGGGCGTGAAGGCCCAGGCCAGCAGGTCGAACGGGCTGGCACCCAACTGGGCCGGCGCCAGCGGTGCCTGGGAGTGTGAGGGCGACGCCGCTCCCGATCCGGAGGCGCCGGCACCGCCGGTGGCCGGCACGCAGGCGGCGACGAGGAGGGCGAGCCCCACGAACAGGAGCAGGGGCGCCAGCCGGACGAGGTGGTACTGGAGGCGGGTCACGCGGTGGGCCTCGTCTTCGCTAGGGGACCGGGTCATAGCCGCCCGGGTTCCAGGGGTGACAGCGGCCGATGCGCTTGGCGCCCATCCAGCTGCCTCGCAGCAGGCCGTACTTGATGATCGCCTGCTCCGTGTACCGCGAGCACGTCGGTTCGAAACGGCAGCTCGGCGGCAGCCACACGAACACGATTCGGTAGAGGCGAATCAGCCTCGTGCCGACCCAGACGCCCGCTCGCCTCACGAATCAGATCGACCTCCGAACACGCCTCCCGAACGGAGGACCCGGCGCAGTGCCCCGACCAGTGCATCATGGTCGGCTTCGACGAGCGCCGGCCTGGCGATGATGAGGACGTCCCAGCCGGGCTGGAACGAGGGCGCCATCGCCCTGAGCTCCTCGCGGATTCGGCGCCGGACTCGGTTCCGGGCCACGGCCCCTCCGAGCCGCTTGCCGGTTGCGAGCCCGAACCGGGTCTGGTCAAGGCCCGTCCGCGCGAACCGCCCTACCAGCAGGGGGTGCGTCTTGGCGACGCTCCGCTCCGCCAGCCTGGCGAAATCGTCCGGGCGGGAGAGCATGACGAGCCGCAGCGAGTTGTGACTGCGCCCGCCGTTGGTCAGGCCGTGAGCTTCTGCCGGCCCTTCGCCCGCCGCGATGCGAGGACGCGCCGGCCGCCCGCCGTCTTCATGCGGGCGCGAAACCCGTGCTCCTTGGCGCGATGTCGCTTCTTGGGCTGAAACGTCGGCTTGCCCATCGGGACTGTCCGTGATCCTCTCCATCAGCCTTGGGACCCGGATGCTCCGACCCCTAGAGGCACGCAAACGCGCCGAGCGCCCGAAAGCGCGACGGCGCGTGTTCGTCCGGGGGATGATAGGTCGCGCACGGGGGGGTGTCAAACGCGCACGGAGGCCCCGGCGGCACGGGGCAGGCCATCACGCGGGACGTCCGGAGTTGCATCGCCGCGGCTCCGCACGATACTCCATGGGAGTATACCGGAATCGCCTTGCAGGGCCCCTTCTGGGCGGTGTATTGTTCCCCAGCCTCAGGCCGCCGGGAGGCCCAGCGAGGACCTCGGCCGAGACCGACACCGGTTGTCTGGGAGCACTGGCGTGGGGGACGAATCCCCCTCGGCGCGCCCCCCTTCGGGCATTGCACGAGACGCTACCTATCGACACCTCCGGCACACTGGGGACATCGATCGCAGGATGGACGCGAAGCAGGTCTGGCGTGCGGCCCTGGGAGAGTTGCAGGTGTCGCTATCGCCTGCGAACTTCGAGACTTGGCTTCGCGACACGCAGCTTGTCGAGGTGGACGAGCAGCGCTTCCGGATCGCCGTCCCGAACGCGTTCGCCAAGGACTGGCTCGAGGGCCGCTACCGCTCCCTGATCTCGCAGACGCTCGCCCGCGTCGTCGGCTACAGCGTCCAGGTCGAGTTCGTGGTCACCGCCTCCGAGGCCCTCGCCGAGCAGGCGGCCGCGATCGCCACCCAGTCAGTCCGAGTGGAGCCCACCCGCGTCGGGGCGCCCGAGGGCGCCGCCGCCGGGGCGTTCAACCTCAACCCGCGCTACATGTTCGCCAACTTCATCGTCGGCTCGGCCAACCGCCTCGCCCACGCGGCGGCGCTCTCCGTGGCCGAGCGTCCCGGCCATGCGTACAACCCGCTGTTCCTCTACGGCGGCGTCGGCCTGGGCAAGACCCACCTGATGCACGCCATCGGGAATGCGGTCGCGGCAAAGTTCCCGCGCAAGCGTGTCGTGTACGCAACGAGCGAGAAGTTCACGAACGAGTTCATCACCTCGATCCAGCAGGGCAAGATCGACGAGTTCCGCGCCCGCTACCGGCGGATCGACCTCCTCCTCATCGATGACATCCAGTTCATCGCCGACAAGGAGCGGACGCAGGAGGAGTTCTTCCACACGTTCAACGCCATCCACGAGGACGGCAAGCAGATCGTGCTGTCGTCTGACCGTCCGCCCAAGGCCATCCTCACGCTCGAGGAGCGGCTGCGCAGCCGGTTCGAGTGGGGGCTCATCGCGGACCTGACGGTGCCGGATCTCGAGACCCGGATCGCGATCCTGCGCGCCAAGGCGGAGGAGCAGGGGACGCCGATCGGGTCGGACGTGATCGAGTTCGTGGCGCGCAAGGTCGTGTCCAACGTCCGCGAACTCGAGGGTGCGCTCAACCGCATCGTGGCCTACGCGTCGATGGGCGCAATGCCCGTCTCCATCGAGCTCGCGCAGGCCGTCCTCAGCAACGTGCTCTACAACCCCAAGAAGCGACAGGTCACGCCCGAGCGGATCGCCAAGGCGGTGTCGGACTACTACGGGGTGGGCATGGAGATCCTGCGCGGCCAGAAGCGCGAGAAGAGCATCGTCGTGCCGCGCCAGATTGCGATGTTCCTGATGCGCGAGGAGACCGACGTCTCGCTGCTGCGCATCGGCGCCGAGCTGGGCGGCCGCGACCACAGCACCGTGCTCCACGCGTGCGACAAGATCAACCGCGAGATCCAGGTCAACGACGAGCTCCGCCGCGAGGTCGCCGCCGTCCGGGAGCTGATCTACTCGGAGTGACCCGGGCCGGGGGATCTGGTGGTTCAGCCCGGCCTCACTGGAACGCGAACAGCCGCTGGCCGGGCACGAGTGGCCGAGGCCGCCCCTCGAAGATCCCCGCGTACACCGATGTCTGGTCCCCGCCCGGGGCGATGAACGCCTCCTCGCGGACCCCGGCCGCCGCGTACCAGTCGCGGATTGCCGGCGTCAGGTCCGGCGGGCGTCGGTGCCGCGTCCAGATCACCGTCGCCCCTCGTGCGCAGAGCATGGGCGTGGCCTCCGCGGTCCGCCGGATGTCCGCGTCGGGCACGTTCCCGAAGATCCCCGCGAGCAGGAGCAGGTGGGCCGGGACCGCGTGCGGGTACGCGTCGGTCGTGCCGGCATCTCCCTCCACGATGGCGATCGTCGCGCCCTTCACCTCCTCGGCCCGCGCCCTGGCGTCGGCAGCGAGGCGGGCGTCGAGCTCGACCAGACGGGCATCGACGTCGCCGCGCCGGGGGTGCGCCCGCAGGACCCCGAGCAGGTCCTGGCCCCTGCCGGCGCACAGGCTCAGGACACGTATCCGTCCCGGCGGCGCCGCCTCCAGGGCGATGCGGATCCGGTCCTGGACGATCGCGAGGCGCCGGCTGAGCGGCGAATCGGGATCGTCATACGCCTCGTGCCAGCGCAGCCAGCGCGCGTCGTCCGGACCGTCTTCCCTCATCGCCGGATCATCGCACCGCGACGCGCCGAGGTGCCTGCCGGACGGGTCCGGGTCCCGCCAGCCGGGGCTCGACGTCACGGAGGCGTGGACAGGCCGTGGACAGGCGCCGCCGCGTGTGGACGAATGCGTCTCGGTCGGGGACGGCGGTCCGGACAACCCGGCGGCCCGCGGGCCCGATCTGCGCACCGAAGGCATCGGCTGCCGGCTCGTCCACGCCGTCGACCCCCGCGGATCCCCCGTCTGCCCGCGGCTGTCCACCGGTGGCGCCGCCCCGGCCAACACGCGGGACTCGCACGGCTGAGCGGCATGATCCCCAGCGTCCACGGCATGATGACGGTGATGATGGAATGAGAAGATAGGGCACACTTCTACCCAGAGACTCCACGCAGCCCGCGGCCGCCCAGCGCCCGCTCCGGGAAAACCGGGCGCCAACCTCTCAGGAAGCCCCCGCGGCCGCCGGCACCCACGAAGCGGAGACAACCCGACGTGAAACTCTCGGTCATGCAGGAGAACCTGGCGCGCGGCCTGTCGGTCGTCTCGCGGGCCGTGTCGTCGCGGAGCACGCTCCCGGTGCTCGCCAACGTGCTGCTCCGGACGGAGGACGCGGGGCTCAAGTTGACCGCCACGAACCTCGAGATCGGCATCACGTGCTGGATCCCGGGCCGGATCGACACGGAGGGTGCCACCACCATTCCCGCTCGCCTGCTCACCGACCTCGTGGGCGCCCTCCCCTCGTCCGAGAAGGTGGACCTGGAACTCCAGGGGACGGACACGCTGCACATCCGCTGTGGCCGATTCGCCACTCATGTGAAGGGGATCGACGCCGACGAGTTCCCGACGATCCAGACCGCAGGCGAACGCCCCACCACGCGCATCAGCCAGAAGGTCCTCCGCACGGCCCTGGCCGAGACGACCTTCGCCGCCGCCAGCGACGAAGCCCGCCCCATCCTCACCGGCGTCCTGGCGAAGTTCGAGGGTGACCGCCTCACCCTCGCCGCAGCCGACAACTACCGGATCGCCGTACGGACCATCGGGGTCCTCGACCCGGTCGAGGCGGTCTCGGTGGTCATCCCCGCCCGGTCGCTGCACGAGCTCGAGCGCGTCCTCGCCGACACCGACGACCCGGTGGAGCTGATGCTCGCCCAGGCGCGCAACCAGGTCCTGTTCCACATCGACGGGATCGACATCGTGTCGCGCCTGATCGACGGCCAGTTCCCGAACTACCAGCAGGTGCTGCCGGCATCGCACGCCACGATGGCCGAGCTCGACCGCGAGGAGCTCCTCAGAGCCGTCCGGCCAGCGGCCCTGATCGCCAGTTCCTCGGCGAACATCGTCAAACTGCAGGTGGGCGGCGACGGGGCCGGCATCACCGTCACGGCGGCCGCCGAGGTCGGCGACTACACCGGCGAAGTGGAGGCGACGATCGAGGGCGACGCCACCACGATCGCCTTCAATGCCCGCTACCTCAACGATGTGCTGACCAACGTGACGGCCGACCGCTTCGCGCTCGAGCTCAACGGGCCCCTCTCGCCTGGCGTCTTCCGGCCAGTGGGCGACGCGGAGTACGTCCACGTCGTGATGCCCGTTCGGACGACGTCCTGACGGACGCCGGCCGGGGCACCCGCGAGGCGCCCAGCGACGCGCCGGTCCTGTGCGGCATGTCGATCCGCGACCTGCGCGGATACGCCGCCCTCGACGCCGTGTTCGAGCCGGGCCCCCAACTCGTGCACGGTCCCAACGCGGCGGGCAAGACCACCCTGCTCGAGGCGATCGTCCTGCTGGCATGGGGACGCTCACACCGGACGGGCGCGGAGGGCGAACTCGTTCGGTGGGGCCAGGAGCTCGCGCGCATCGAGGCCCGGGTTGGCCGGCCGGATGCAGCCCCGGAGCAGCGCGACACGATCGAGGTGGCGCTGGCCCGGACCTCGGCCGGGGGCGCGCGCAAGCGGATCCGGGTGAACGGTGTGGCCCGGCGCGCGGCGGGCGTTGCGGGCACGCTCAGGACCGTGATGTTCGCGCCCGAGGACATGCTGCTCGTCTCCGGGTCGCCATCCCTGCGCCGGGAGGCCGTCGACACGCTGGCCAGCCAGCGCTCACCCGCCTACGCACGGGACCTCTCAACCTATGGCCGGGCGCTCCAGCAGCGCAACGGGCTGCTGCGGCTCATCCGCGATGACCAGGCGACGAGGGCGGAGCTCAGGTTCTGGGACGCCCAGCTCCTCGAGGCCGGGACCGCCGTCCGCGAGGAGCGCCACCGCCTGCTGGCCGCGCTCGCCAGGCCGCTGTCGGCCGCCCACGCGGAGATTGCGCCGGACGAGGCCGAGACCGGGCGCCTCGAGCTCGTATACACCACGAACGCGCCGCAGCAGGGCGGGGAATCGGTGCGCGAGGCGCTGGCCCGCCGGCTATCTGAGACTGCCGACAAGGAGGTCTGGAACGGGACCACGCTAATCGGCCCCCACCGGGACGACCCCACCTTCGAGATGGGTGGCCGGCCGATGGCGTCGTTCGCCTCCCGTGGACAGCAGCGCACCGCGATCCTCGCGTTCAAGCTCGCGGAGCTGGACCTGCTCACCGCGCTCGACGGCCACCCGCCACTCCTCCTGCTCGACGACGTCTTCTCAGAGCTCGACCCGGAGCGCCGGGCCCACTTGGTCCGGCGCATCGCCGCTCTCCCGCAGGCGTTCGTGACCACGACCACGCTCGACGACATCGATCCAGCGCTGCGCTCGATCGGCACGCCGTGGGCCGTCGCCGCGGCCGCCGACGGGACCGCCGTCCTGGTCCCCGGCGCGTGAGCTCCGACGACCCCGGGTCCCCAGGCCGGAGGCGGCGTCCGGACCGCGTGGGAGACCTGCTGCCCGAGGCGGCAAGGCGCCTGGGCCTCGAGGACCAGTTGCGGCTGGGCCGCGCGATCGCGACGTGGGAGGCGCTGGTTGCCGAGCGGGTGCCGCCGGCGGCAGGCGCGAGCCGCCTCGTGGCCCTGGAGCCCGACTCCGTCGTCGTGGAGACGGACGAGCCGATCGTCGCCGCCGAGCTCCGCCTGCGCGGGACGGAGCTGCTCGCGGCATTCTCGAGCGCCCCCGGCGGAGCCCACGCGCGCTACCTCAGGCTCGTCGCGCGAGGCGGCCAGAACCGGGAGCGGCGCGGCCCGCGCGTATAATCCGGGACCACTCAGCGCGACTGGGTGGAGCCGCGTCACCCGGCGGGCCCGACGCGCGTCGCTGCTCCAGTCGTCACCCTAAACGAGGCTTGCCAACTTGGCCGTCCGACTCCAGCTGAAGCTCGGCGCCGTCACGGACCACGACCGGCTGCCCGATTCGCCGGACACGGTCGTGGTCGTGGAGCCGTCCGTCGGCTCCGTGGCGCGGACCAAGGGCAATCTGTACTTGCTCGTGACCTCCCGCCTGCCGGGCTCCAAGGCGCGTGAGGCGACGCGCCTGGTGGCCGAGTCGGTCCGCGACGAGTACTACTACGACGAGTCGGCAGGCATCCGGCAGTGCCTGGCCAAGGTGATCACATCGGCGAACAAGAAGCTCGCCTACCAGGGCGAGAGGCTGGGCATGGGGGCGAGCGTCGACGGGAACGGCCCGATCGGCGTGGCGGTGGCCGTCGTGCGGGGCCGCGAGATGTACGTCGCCACGGTCGGTCCCGCCGAGGCCTACCTCATCCGCCAGGCGCGCCTCTCCACGCTGCCCGACCCGAACGCGGAGCGCGGGCTGCCGGCCAGCGACCTGGCACCCGAGGTGTGGCGCGGAGAGCTGACGGTCGGCGACGCGCTGTGCCTGATCTCGGCGAACCTCATGGCCACGGTCGGGACGGACACGCTGAAGGACGCCCTCGTCACCCTGCACCCGCAATCTGCCGTCGACCACGTCCACGCCCGCTTCGCCGCCTCCGACGGCCGAGGCAGCGACAGCGCGCTCGCCTTCGAGGCCACCGAGGTCGGCGCGACGTTCAAGCAGAAGACGCTGATCCCGGTGCACCCGGCCGAGCCTCTCGCCGGCTCGCCCGACCGCGGGCCATTGCCGCTGGCGGATTCGATGGCCGCGGGCGCCGCTGCGGTGGGGGGCGGCGCGGCGCGCGCCAGGAATGCCGCGGGCAACTGGTTCCAGCGGCTCGTGTGGAGCCTCCAGGACGCCCTGCCAAGGCGCGGCCAGGCGACGCGCAGGGTCAGGACGACGTCGACGAAGCTCGAGACGCAGCGGCGCGCTGCCTTCGCCTTCCTCGCCTTCATCGCGGTGGCGGCGGTGCTGGGCGGACTGATCTTCTTCGTGGGCGGGAAGCCCCCTCAGCCGAACGAGGTCATCCCCTCCGTCACCGCCGCTGAACAGGCCTTCCAGTCGGCCCAGCAGGCGCTGGACACGCTGACGAACTCCGGGCAGGACCTGATCAAGGGGGACCCGCAGCAGGCCCTCCAGCTGCTCAGGACGGCGAACCAGCAGCTCTCGGTCGCCGAGCAGGCGGGCTACTCGCAGGCCCAGACGGCGCCGCTCCGCGCTGAGATCAACGCGGGCCTCGACGAGCTGTACGGCGTCGTGCACGTTGCGTCCACGCCGCTGTTCACGTTCCCGTCCTCGGCCGGCAGCGTCAACCTGGTCTCGGTGGTCCAGGGTAGCGACGGAGCCCCGTACATCCTCGACACCGGCACCAACTCGGTGTGGCGCATCGACGTGGCGAAGAAGACGGCGACAGCGGTCTACAAGTCCGGCCAGAAGGTGGGCTCGGCGAAGACAGGCGACCCCAAGCTGATCACGGTGGGCGGGCCTGACGTCCTGATCCTCGACACCAAGAACGTCCTCTGGCGATGGCGGCCCATCGGCACCGCGGGCAAAGGGACGCTTGTCGAGGTGAACATCCCGGGCTCGACGACTTGGGGCACCGACGTTCAGGTCCTGGGCACCTTCGTGTCCAACTTCAGCCAGGCCTACTACAAGCTCTACGTGGTCGACCCGTCGCAGCAGAACATCATGGTGCTGTCGCCCAACAGCGACGGCTCGGGCTACACGACGGCCGCGGTCCCCCGGCTCCCGGCCTCGTGGGACGTCAGCGGGATCACCTCGCTGCTGATCGACGGGGACATCTACGCGACCGAGAGCGGGTCCGTCGAGCGCCTGATCCCGAGCGGCGGCTGGTCGCCCGGCGCGCTGCCCGACACCGACATCCGGCCCACAGCCGACTACACGACGATCGTCTCCCCCAACCTCCCCGACGGAACCTACTCCCGGGGCACGGGGACGATCTACGCGCTCGACCCGGAGAACCACCGCATCGTCGCCTTCGCCAAGAACGGCGGCAAGTACCTAGCCCAGTACGTGGCGGCCCCGGGCGGCGTTGGCTGGACGGGCATGCGGGACATCGAGGTGCTCCCGTCACTCGGCTCGGACGTCCCCAGCACGATGTGGTGGGTCTCGAGCACGACCTTCTACACCACCACGCTGGTGGAGGCACAGCCGGCGGTCCCGGGCGCCTCCGCCTCCCCCGCGAGCTCGCCGACGCCATCCGCCAAGGCCACGACCAAGCCGAAGGCCACGACCAGGCCCAAGGCGACGGCGAAGCCGAAGGCCTCCTGACGCCCGCCGACGGGCTGTGATCCCGCTCCGCGATCCCTCGCCGACACGACGCCAGCCTGTCGTCACCCCCGCGCTCATCGCGCTGTGCTTCGCGGTCTTCGCCTACGAGCTGTTCGTCGTGACGACGGGCGGAGACCAGGCGCTCGAGAGCCTGGCCAGGGCCTGGGGCCTTGTGCCCGCGTCCCTGGTGGGCGAGGTCAAGGCCGGCCACCTGCTCTCGCGCCCGGTCCTCGCCGTGTTCACGAGCATGTTCCTGCACGGCGGCTGGGCACACATCCTGGGCAACATGCTCTTCCTGTGGATCTTCGGCGGTCGGGTGGAGGATCGCCTGGGCCGACTGGGCTTCGTCGCCTTCTACCTGGCGGGCGGCATCGCGGCGGCCGTCGGCCAGACGCTGGAGAGCCCGGCCTCCACGGATCCCATGATCGGCGCGTCGGGCGCCATCTCGGCCGTGCTGGGGGCGTACCTCGTGCTCTTCCCGCGTGCGCGGATCCAGTCCCTCGTCTTCCTCGGGTTCTTCTACCAGCTGCTCGCGGTGCCAGCCGCGGCCCTCCTCGTGTACTGGTTCCTGCTGCAGGTGATCGACGGGATCGCAGCCCTGGGCAGCACCGACCTCACCGGCGGCGTGGCGGTGTTCGCGCACATCGCAGGGTTCCTCGCGGGCGCGGTCGTGGTGCTCCCCCTGCGCCTGCGTCGATCGGTGGGATAATCAGGCCATGGCCGAGAACCGCGACGACACGCTCGAGATGGTCGTCGAGAGCGTGCGGGTCCAGATGTCGACGGGCCGCCACGTGCTCCTGCTCAAGGAGGTGGAGTCTGCCCGGATCCTCCCGATCTGGATCGGGCCGTGGGAGGCGAGCGCGATCGCCATGCGACTCCAGGGGGTGACCCCCGAGCGGCCGCTGACGCACGACCTGCTGGGCAGCGTCATCGCCACGCTGGGCGCCCGCGTCGAGCGGGTCGTCATCGTGTCGCTGGCGGACGAGACGTTCCACGCCCGCCTGGTCCTCGCCACGCTCGACGCCCGGCTGGAGGTGGACGCCCGGCCGTCCGACGCCGTCGCGCTGGCGGTCCGCCTCGACGTCCCGATCTTCGCCTCGTCGGATGTGCTGGACCGCGCAGCGAAGACCGCCGACCTCGAGGACGAGGGCGAGGGGACCTCTGACGAGGGCGGTCCGTCCGGAACGCGCGAATCCGTTGGCGGGGCCGTGGACGCGGCAGGCCTCGCCATCTTCCGGGATTTCGTGAACTCCCTCGACCCCGAGGACAAGGGCGGCGGCTCCAGCGGATCGTAGGACTCGCGGGGGACTACGCGCCCAGGATCGGCCGCCCGCGCCGCATGGCCAGATCGCGGTTGGCCCACAGGCGCAGCCGGAGCATCCAGAAGTCCTTCACGGCCCGCCAGATGACCGAGGGCTTGGCCCCGGTGGGTGAGCCGGCCGTCCTCGGGTAGTGCGGGACGCTGACCTCGGCGATCGAGCGCCCGGCCTGGCGGATCTTGGTCAGCAGCTCGGCCGAGAAGAACGCGCCGCCCGACTCCACGCGCACGTCCCTGAGCGCCTCGCGGCGGAAGAGCTTGCACGCGCAGTCGACATCGGTCACGCGGAGGCCGAAGAAGACCCGGTTCGCGAGCTTGTAGGTGCGGGCGTACGCGATCCGCACGAATGGGTCGGCCCGCTTGATGCGGTAGCCCACGACGACATCGGGCTGGTCCGCCTCCGCCATGCGCGCGGTGAGCCGGCCGACGTCGGCCACCCTGAACTGCCGGTCACCATCGGTGAACGCGAGCAGCTCGTAGCGAGCCGTCTCGAAGCCCGATCGGAGCGCCCCGCCGTAGCCGCGGTTGGGGTTGTGGTGCACGACCCGCACGATGTCGGGGTGCTCGTCCGCCAGGCGGTCGGCGATCTCGCCCGTGCGGTCCTTCGAGCCGTCGTCCACGGCGATGATCTCGAAGGTCTCGGCGAGGCGCGGCAGCACCAGGAGCGCCTCGTCGACGAGGGCCTCGATGTTGGCCTCCTCGTTGTGCGCCGGGAAGAAGAACGAGAGGCGCGGCACCCTCGCGGGCGCTTCGGCCTCGGTCGCCGGTGCGGCTTCGGCGATGGTCATGGTGTGGTCCCCAAGCGGCCTGTCACGAGGTAGAGGTTATCCGGGCGACCCACTGGCTGGATCGCGAACTGATGGGCGAGATTCTCGATGTCCGAAACTGACGCTCGGATGACATAGACGGGCCGCGAGCCGAGATACCCGTCGATGATGTCGGGGATCGACCCGAGATGGTCCCAGACCACGTTGCTGTCGTCGATGATCTTGATGTCGGTTCGGCGGCCGTCGACGTACTCCCCGTACCACATCGGCGTCGAGTAGCTCCACCAGGAGATCACCACGGCGTTGGGGCTCATGGCGCTGAACGCCTGGTCGAGCCAGACCTGCGCATCGTGGTCGCCCGACTGGTCGGCCGCCTGCCAGGTGGCGCTGAGGCCCGTGGCGCTGGGCACGAGCATCGCGACCGCGAACGCCGTGGCCAGGGCGATCGGGAGCAGCGTGCGGCGGCGGCCCGCACGTGTCGTCGCGCCCGCTCCCGGCGCATCGGCCGGGGCCGGCCCGGGGAGGACGACGTCGACGAGCGTGCAGGCGAGCAGCCCGAACCAGGTCCAGACGAAGAACACCGGTCCGAGGTAGTACCGGGTGATGTCGGCGTTGGCGTAGGACGCGGCGAATGTCACCGTGACCAGCACGGCCGTCCCGGAGAAGAGCGCGTACTTCGGCTGCCGCACAGCGGCCGCGAACAGACCGGCCGGCACGAGCGCGACGAGGGGGCCGAGCTGTTCGTTGCCCAGCTGCAGCAGCGCACTCGTCTTCTGGCCGAGGTTGGAGAACAGCCCCCCGACGTCGCCCTGGAACTGCTTGGCGAGCACCACGTCCCAGAACCCCTGCCACGTGTCGGGGTGCGCGTAGACGAGCGGTGCGCGGAACGGCCCCGCGCGGAGCGGGAGCTCGAGGTACAGCAGCGCGGCGACACCGGCTGCGGTGCCGACCGCGGCGAGGATGAGCCTCGGGCGAAGCAGGACCCTCGGCTCGACGACCAGGACGAAAAGGACGGTCGATGGCGCCAGGATCAGCGCGAGCGCGTGGTTCGCCGCGGCCACCCCGTAGTCCGCGGCGGCCAGGACGATGGCGCGGTCGCCCCTGCGACGGTAGTCGTCGTCGCCCGGGTGGTCCCTGCGCCCGTCCACGAGCGCCTGCCAGCGCAGCAGCGCGAGCGTCAGCGCGACGACGAGCAGGATGTGCAGGGCGTGCGCATCGATCGCGGTGGAGATGTGCCAGACGACGGGCGTCAGGGCGAAGCCTGCGGCTGCTGCGACGCCCACCGGCAGCGGCAGGCCGAGTCGACGCGACACCATCACCACGCCGCCGGCCGCGAGCGCCGCGAACAGCGCCGCCAGCAGGTTCATGAGGAAGGCGGGCTCACCGAGGGGCCCGGCGAGGATCGAGAAGAGCCAGCCGAGCACGACCAGGGCCGGGAAGCCAGTCGGGTGCATCGTGCCGAGGACGGGCAGGACCGTCTGCGCCTCGCCCGTGTCCCAGAAGCCGAGGCCCGGGAGGAGCGTCGTGCGGTAGAGCGCCAGGGCCGCCACCGCCACGAGCCCGGCCATCGCCGGAGTGAGGTCGGGCCATCGCGAGGCGGCCGCGACGCCTGCTGCGGAGGCGGGTGAACCGCTCGGCACGGAGGCCCCGGCCACATCGTCATCAGGCCCCGCGGCGGGCAGGTCGTCATCGGGCCCCGCGGCGGCCACATCGTCATCAGGCCCCGCGGCGGCCACATCGTCATCGGGCCCCGCGGCGGGCGCGAGATCGGTTGCACCAAGGACGGCCTCGGGCCCCGGCACCTGGTTACCAGCCAAGGATGCGCCCCCACGCCACGCCCCACAGGTTGACCATGGCCCCTACCCCGAGGAGGGCGTACGAGAGTCGTCGCGGACTGCCGTCGATTCGAGCCGCGCCAATCGCCACGAGCGGCAGCAGGAACGGCATGAAGTCCAGCGAGAACCGGTAGCCCCACTGCACCCAGCCCTGGCTGAAGTGCGCGAGGTTGAACAGGGCGATGACCACGACCGCGAGCGTCGCGCCAACCTTGAGGCGCGACAGGCGGGGTCGGCGGTACGCGAGCAGCGCAAGCAGCAGGCCCGGGGCGGAAAGCAGGAGGCCCGTGCCGATATCGGTGGGGATGGCCAGCGGGCACGCGGGGTCGAAGAGCCCGCGCTGGCTGTCCGGAGCTTGGCACAGGTAGACGGGCTCACCGAACCCGAGCGTGTTGGGCTGGACGTCAGGCAGCACGACGGGCATCTCGGCGAGCATGATCCGCAGATTCTGCGGGATGTACCGGACGTCCTCGATCGACCAGTCCGGGTGGTAGCCGAGCGTCGGGTAGCCGTTGGCCTCGAGTTGGTACTGGTATTCGTAGCCTGGGTTCAGGAACGAGCCCGTGGTGGCGAATGTGTAGACGAGCAGCAGGGTGACCGGCAGGAAGGCGCCAGCGCCGGTCGAGACCATGCGCCGCAGCCGCGTTCCTCCGCCGCCCACGAAGATGAACCATGGCGCGGCGAACACCAGCGGCAGCCGGGCCGTGACGCTCAGCCCCAAGAGGAGCCCGGCGATCACCTGGGAGCGGTCGAGCGGCCAGGCGGCCGCCCACAGCCGCCGCAGGAACGACGGCGCCCCCTCCTCGACCACCCCGTCACCGTCGGGGCCCTCCTCGTCGCTCGTCGACTCGTAGGCGGCCCGCGGGTCATGACGCAGGGTCACCCCCACCGCGAGCATCGCGAGATTGAGGGCGACGAGGTGGGCGAAGTACCAGGTGGAGCCGACCGCGGCCGCCCACCACCAGGCTGTCCCGGTCGCGAAGACCAGCGTGACCACGACGCGGACAGAGAGCCGCAGGCGGAGGCCGCCGAGCATCCACCATGTGGACAGGACGCCGAGGGCGCCGAGCAGGATCGCAACGGCCTGCTGGTCGGTGAACAGCCCGAACACAGCCACGAACGGCAGCAGCACGATGGCCGGCAGGGGTGGAAACGGCAGCAGGACGTGGCCGATCTGGTAGCCGGCGGCGTTCGTGAGCGGGTATACGTCCTGGTAGTAGTAGTTGTCGGGGTAGCCGTAGAACTGCGCCCCGGTCACGGTGTTGAGGCCGTCTCGGATGGGGTACTCGAACCACGCTCGGCCGTGGAGGAAGGCGTCCGCCTGCCACACGAAGTGGACGTACTCGTCGTAGTGCACCGGGTTCGACACCCAGTAGACCGAGAACGCGATGCATGCCAGCAGCAGGCCGATGCCCGCGGCCGCAAGCCGGGGCCGGGACGCAGTGTTCTGGGGGGATGTGCGGGGGGCCTCGGCTATACTCCGATCCACCTTCAACGCTCGTTAGGAGGGTCCCTGTGACCGCTTCCGGCCCGGGCGTGCCCGGCCGGGGGAGCAGCACGGACGATACCCCCCGACGAGGCATCGGCCGCGAGATCGTCCTGATCCTGGGGATCGGGCTGGTCGCTCGGCTGATATTGGCATACGGGGTGCCGCCGTTCTTCGGCTCGCCGATCCCGGGCTCGGGCTTCAAGACCGACCTCGACCTGTTCCGCTACTGGGCCGACAACCTCGCCCAGCACGGCCCGTTCGGCTTCTACGACCGCGGGTTCTTCGCGGACTACACGCCGGGCTACCTCTACGCTCTATGGCTGGTCGGGGTCGTCGGCTCGTTCATCGGCGGCGTCGGCGACCTGATCAAGCTGCCGGCGATCCTCACCGATGTCGCCCTCGCCTACGTCGTCTACTCGATGGTGCGCGAGCTGGGCGTCTCCGAGCGTCGGGCGCGGCTCGCCGCCCTGGTCGTCATCGTCAACCCGATCACCTGGTTCGACTCGGTGGTCTGGGGCCAGGTGGACAGCTTCGGCACCGTGTTCCTGCTGCTCGCCGTGCGGGAGCTCTGGCGCGGCCGGACCGAGCGGTCTGCCGTCCTGTCGGTGGTGGCGGCGCTGATCAAGCCGCAGCTCGCGATCCTGGTGCCCATCGTCGGCCTGGTCACGATCCGGCGGGCGCTGTGGCCGGCAGGCTCGTGGGGCGACGAGGAGCCGCCGGAGATCCGCGGCACGAGCTGGGAGCGCCGCGCGACGGGTTGGATCCGGATCG
This sequence comes from Candidatus Limnocylindrales bacterium, assembly GCA_046704485.1. Taxonomy (GTDB): domain Bacteria; phylum Chloroflexota; class Limnocylindria; order Limnocylindrales; family CSP1-4; genus CAIXZV01. The sequence goes on from JBJKRU010000067.1 coordinate 16,080, forward strand.
TCACGACGGCGGCCTCCGGCCTCGTGACCACGCTCGCGTTGTGCATCCCCTTCGGCCTGTGGCCCGTGCAGTTCACGGCCCAGGGGACGTCGCTGATCAAGCTGATGCTGAGCACGGCGTCCACGTACTCATATGTCTCCGTCAACGCGTACAACGCGTGGGCGCTGTTCCCGGTCGCCGACCCCAACGGCGTCGTGAACAGCATGGCCAGCAACTCCGCCTGGATCTACGACTCGCCGGTGAAGGACGCCACCTACTGGGCGCAGATCGGCCCGCTGCCAGCGGGCCTCGTCGGCGCGGTGGCGCTGCTCGCGCTGGCTGCCGTCATCACCGTCGTCGTCGCGCGGCGGCCGGACCGACTGACGATCCTGGTTGGCACGGCGGCGCTCGCCCTTGCGTTCTTCGCCGTTCCCACCCGTGTCCACGAGCGCTATCTGTTCCCGCTGTTCGGCCTCGCGGCCATCCTGGTCGCGTTCTCGTGGCGCTGGCGCGTCGCCTACCTGCTGGCGTCGATCGCGACGTTCCTCAACATGTACGTGGTGCTCACCACGCTCTACACGGACAACCCGTCCGTGTCGGACTGGCTGGGAATCGGCCCGGCCATCCGCTCCTACTGGGGCGTCGCGCTCATCGCGATCGTCAACACGGCGGTGTTCCTGTGGGGCGTCGTTCAGCTCCGAAGGCGGGCGGCGATGAGGCTCGCGGCGGATCTCGAGGCGGGACGCAGGCGGGTGGAGGCACCATGGGCGGACGAGCCGGCCGCCCCAACCGGTTCCCTGGGCGGCCGCCGCCTCGCCGCCCCTGGTGCGGTTGTCACGGCCGCCGAGGCCGCCGCGCCGAGGGACGGCCCAGGCTCGCTGGTGCCGGCCTGGTTCGACCGCCCGTCCCTCTCGGAACTTCCCGTCGTCGCCTGGCTCCGCGCACGGATCGACGAGACCCCGATCCGCCCGGACCGCACGGCGTCGCTCAAGCGCGAGAAGGGCGGCCGCCTCGACAAACTCGACTTGTGGCTGCTCGCCGTGATGGTCATCGCGGCCCTGTGCCTGCGGACCTACCGGCTGGCCGAACCCGCCCGGATGCACTTCGACGAGGTCTACCACGCTCGGACGGCCACCGAGTTCCTGCAGGACTGGCGCTACGGCATCCAGCACAACATCTACGAGTGGACGCACCCGCACCTGGCCAAGTACGTGATGGCCGCGGGCCTCGTCGCGTTCGCGGGCCACGACGTGGCCGCCTCGAGCAGCCTCGGCGTGAACGTGGACGACGCCGTCATCGAGCCTCGCGTCGACGACCCGGGCCAGCCCAATGCCCGTCTCGGCGACCGTGTCTTCGTGGTGACGGGCAGCGAGCTCATCTCCTACGACCTCCAGACCCGCAAGGTGGAGGCGTCGTGGAACATCCCGGGCGCCGCGACGGTGGCCTTCGACACGGTCAGCCAGGAGGTGACCGTGGGCACGAACACCGGTGCCCTCGTGACAGTCGACGCTGCGGCACTCGACCAGATCCGGGCCGGAGTGGCCGGAGCCACCCTGCCGGCCCCCACGCCGCTTGCCACGCTCGACGCCGCACCGGTCCAGCTCCTGTCGTGGGACAGCGGGGCGCGCCTCGCGGCCCGCATGGCCGACGGCACGGTCGAGATCGTCGATGCGACAGCGGGGACCGTGGTCGGCAAGGCGACGCTCACGGGCGCGACCGACATGGCCGAGATGGGCAGCGGGGATGTGGTCCTGGCGACGCTCGCCAGCGTGACCGATCCGGCCGGCACCGCCGCCACCCTGGCCAACCTCGTCGGCGGTGACGCCAGCGCGTACCAGGCGGCCCTCCAGCAGACCGGCACCGACACGGCGCTCCTGCCCATCACCCTCGGCAACTCAGCCGATTCCACGCCACAGGGCGTGGCCCGCCAGAAGCTCCAGGCGGCCATCGACGCCGGCGACATTCCCGGCATCACGATCGCGAAGATGCCACTGGTCGCAATCGCCGACGCCAAGGGCGTGGCGATGCTCGCCGACAACGGTGTCCAGGCCGACCAGGTTGACCTGGCCGGCGGCGCGCGAGGCATCGCCCTGGTCACGGGCCTGAGCTCCGGCGACCAGCTGTACGTGTCCACCACGGCCGCCGACGGCATCACCCCCGAACTCGGCTGGATCACGACCTCGGGTGACACGACGACCAATGGTCCCGTGTTCGACCCCGTGAACGACGTGCTCCAGATGCCCGGCCCCACCACGAAGGTGCTGTTCGACGGCTCCGCGCAGATGGTCGAGGCGCTGGGCAAGACCGCCAGCGGCGAGCCCACCGTCTATGTCATCGAGCCGCACGGCAACGCCGTGTTCGCGGACCACAAGCTGGGGTTCACGCCCTCCGCGCTGGTGATGGACCACAACGAGTCCTACCCGACGAGCAGCCGGGGCCAGATCCTCGCGTTCAGCAGCCAGGGCGACGTGGCCGCCCTGGACGTGGGCCACTACGACTTCGCCTGGCGCCTGCCCGGAGTGATCTTCGGGGCGCTCACGGTCGGGGCGCTCTACCTGCTGACCCGCATCCTGTTCCGCCGTCGGCTGATCGCCGGCCTGGCGGGCCTGTTCGCGCTGCTCGACGGCATGATGTTCGTCCAGAGCCGGATCGGCATGAATGACGTCTACGTGGGATTCTTCATCGTGGCGGCGTACGCGCTGTTCGCGTGGCTGTGGCTGGAACCACGGGCGAAGAAGTGGTTCTGGACGCTGATGCCAGTGGTGGGGTTGCTGCTGGGCCTGGGCCTCGCGTCGAAGTGGGTCGCGGCGTACGCCATCGGAGCACTCGGGATCCTGGTGATCGCCCGGTCGGCATTGGGCCGCATGGTGCTCATCCTCGGGATGATCGCGATCACGGCCGTGTTGGGCTGGATGGCGCTCGCTGTGCCCTCGGACCTCTCGGCGTACGGGAACCTGGTGTTCCCGCTGATCATGATCGTCCTGACGCTGGCCACCGTGGCGATCACCGTCTACCACCCCGTCGCCTGGTCGAACGACGAGATCCGATTCGCCGTGGGGGCCCCGCCGGCCGCCGGGGCCGTGATCGCGTTCGCGGCCATCGCCCTTGGCAAGGTGGGTGCCTCGATCGCCCTCGGTCCGGTCAAGGTCACGCCCCTGCCGCTGGCGTTCGCCCTGGTCCTGGTCGGCGCCGCGGCGTACCTGGCCTTCAACATCGCCGGCCGTCTCGGGGTCGGGCCGATGGCGGTCCAGCGCCTGGGACGCCGGTCCATCCCGCTCGACCCCGCGCCCGAGGGCTGGCTGCGGTTCGGCGAGGGCATCGGGCTGTCCACGCTGTGGTGGGCGATCTGCCTGATCGCCATCCCCATCGTCGTGTACATCGCGGTCTACATCCCGTGGGCGCTGATCGAGAACCACGTGATCTTCCCGGCGGGGTTCCCGGGCTTCCCCGACGGTTGGCCGCCCGGGCACACGGGACAGACGCTGCTCGACCTGACCGGCCAGATGTACGCGTACCACAACGGCCTCTCGTCGGCGCACCCGGCGTCATCGCCGTGGTGGGCCTGGCCGTTGAACCTCAAGCCCGTCTGGTTCTACCAGGACAGCTTCGCGGGTGGCACGACCGGCGCCATCTACGACGCGGGCACCATGGCGATCTGGTGGCTGTCGATCCCGGCGTTGCTGTTCATCACCTACCAGGCGTTCAAGCGGCGGAGCCTGGCGCTGGCGCTCGTCCTGGTCGGCTTCCTGGCGCAGTGGGTGTCCTGGGCCCGCATCGACCGCGCCGCATTCCAGTACCACTACTACTCGAGCCTGCCGTTCGTGATCATCGCGCTCGCGTATCTCGTCGCCGAGGTCTGGCATGGGGCGTCGAGACGAACGTGGGTGCTCATCCGTGCGTCCGCCGCACTGGCCGTGATGGGTCCGGCGATCCTCTGGCTCCTGAGGCTGCCGCTGTGCGCCGTCGCGCAGGCCCAGCTCGGATGGCAGGAGAACGGCAGCTCCGGCGGCTCGCTCGCCTGCAGCGGCACCCCCGGCAACCTGGTGATCACTCCAGCGGTGGGAGCGCTGGTGCTCGTGCTGCTGGTCGGAGGCGGGATCCTGATCTGGCAGCTCGTGCAGCTGAGCCGCCCGCGCGCTGACGGGCGGTCGCTCACGCCGCGCGACGCCCAGAGCGTCCTGGTCACCGGGATCATCATCACCGCGCTGGCAGTCCTCACCCGTCTGCTGCCCGCCAACGACGCCCTGATCTCGATCCAGGGCCTGTTGCCCGAGCCGATCGCGCTCATCGCACTCGTGCCGCTGGGGCTGCTCGCGAGCCAGATCCTCACCGCCCGCGATGCCCGGAGGTTCGTGGGCGGGCTGATCGCGGCGATCGCGATCAACTTCGTCGTGCTCTACCCGAACATCGCGGCGCTGCCCATGCCGTCCAACCTCGGCCAGTGGTATCAGGGTGTGCTGCCCACGTACCTCTACGCGTTCCAGTTCGGCGTCAACACGGTGAACCGGAGCGGCGCCATCTCGTTCAGCGACACGCGCTTCTACGTGCTGGCAGCGTTCATCGTGCTCGCCTCCATCGCCGTGGCGTACTCGGCGTGGACGTGGCGCCAGGAGTTGGCCGGCGGTCCGCCTGGCGGCGAGGGGGACGGCAGCGGCGATGGGCAGCCTGGCGATGGGCCGACCACCGGACCCACAGGGTCCGCCTAGACCTGGACGCCCCCTGCCCGCCACCGGCGGGTTCGGATCGGGGCCTCGGCCTCGCTACCCGTCCGTGCCCGTCGCCTGGCGCGGCGACGGCGGCACCTCGGCGTGGAACCCTGGGGGCAGCTGGCCGGCCGCCTCGAGCCGCCGGATGACGAAGCCGTAGTAGTCGTCGACCTTGGCCGTCACGCTGGGCCACGAGAACTCCTGGGCGCGGGCGATGCCGGACTCGGAGAATCTCGACGCCAGCTCCCGGTCGGCGAGCAGACGCCTGAGGGCGGCGGCCAGGACCTTGGGTTCCCGCGGTGGCACCAGCAGCGCCTCGCGGCCGCGCCGGACGACGCCCTAGTAGCCGTGGATGTCGGATGCCACGATCGGAGCGCCGGCGGCCATCGCCTCCAGCAGCACGATGCCGAACGATTCCCGCCCCGTGGCCGGCGAGCAGTAGATGTCGGCGGTCCGGAACAGCTGGAGCTTCTCGTCATCGGACACGCGGCCCAGGAACTCCACGCCGCGCATCCGCCGGGTGGCGACATACCGGCGAGCCTCGCGCTCCTGCGGCCCGCCTCCCACGAGCAGGAGCCGCGCCTCGACCTGGTCCTTGCGGAGCTGGCGGAACGCCTTCAACATCTCGAGGACGCCCTTGCGCGGCTCGAAACGCCCGACGAAGAGGATGTTGGGCGTTCCGTCCTGCCAGCGCGCCACCGGCACCGCCCGCGCGTAGAGGTCGGCGTCCACGCCGTTGGGGATGACCTTGTAGTCGCCGGGGAAGTAGCGGTCGATGAAGTGGCGGGCCGCCGCCGACACCGCGATGCGGCCATGGAGCCGGGCCGCGTACCCCCGCAGCGCCCGGCTGCCGAACTCGTACGCCGGCGACCAGCCGCCGTATGCGTGGAACGTGCCGATGTTGACGCTCGTCGACTCGCGCAGCACCACGAGCGACAGGAAGGGCACGAACGGCTCGTGGAAGTGGAGCAGGTCGAAGCGCTCGTGCTCCAGCACCTCGCGGACCTGGCTGATGAACCTGGGGGACAGGGTGACGGTCCCCATCGACCCGTTGGCCGGCATCGAGAACCCCTTGCCGAGCCGGATCACGTCGCCCTCCGACGAGCGCTGGAGGCCGTGCGAGGACGTGATGATGCGGACGTCGTGGCCCCGCAGCCGCAGGTTCTCGTAGAGGTAGCGGACGTGCTGGGTGACGCCGCCCGGCAGCGGGTAGACGTACGGCGAGACGAGCCCGATCTTCACGTCGCGAAGCCTACTCGGCCCGATACCGCGGCGGACGCTGATCACCGCCCGGATACCCGTGGTCGCGGCCCGTCCCATCGCGGCGGAGCCGACCGCCCGTCTCGGCGCGGAAGTCGCGTGCGTACTTGCGCAGCTGGCGTGTGTACACGCCGACCTGGCCGACGCTGCCGTGGAACGACCCGTGGTGCTGTGTGGTGCGCGCCGCGATCGCCGCCCGATAGTCGTCGGCCGTGCGGCCGGGAAAGGTGGTCCAGGCCGACGCCACGGCGGTCTTGATGTGCGCGTCGCTGTTGCCCGTGAACGCGAGGTCGTGCTCGCGGGCGAACCGCTGCGCCTTCGCGTGGCCCCACTTGCCGAGCGCGGTGGGGTTGTACGTCTCGATGGTGTCGGGCCGGACGGCCGGGTTGTCGGAGGCGAGTAGCCGCCGGAGCGTCCAGCCCTGGGCGCAGAGGTGGAGGGGCACGAAGGGATGGGCGGCCACGGCGATCCCGCCCTGGTCGTGGACAGCCTCGATGGACCACTCGAGGCTCTTCCAGGGCGGAACGGCCCGCTCGAGGAACAGCCCGAGGAGGTGGCCGCCGCGAGTGGTGATCTCCTCGCCCACCACCACGCCGATCCGCATGCCGCGTTCGCGCGCGATCTCTCGGCCGGCCAGCGCCGCGTCGATCCGCTCGTGGTCCGTGATCGCGATCAGGTCCAGGAAGCCCTGGGCCTCCACGTGCTCGAGCACGGCCACCACCGAGTCCGTCCCGTCCGACGCCCACGTGTGGACGTGGAGGTCGGCGCGGCCCAGCCGCTCGATGGGCTCGGGGGTCATCCGCCGCCCTTCTTCGCGGGCTCCGACGGGGCTACGCTCTCGTCCCCGCCAGCCGCCACGACCAGATCGGGCCAGATGGGGTGGAACGCCCCGAACCACTGCTCTGGGCCGTCGGCCAGCAGCGTCTCGAATGAGGCAGCCAGGTTCGCGGTGATCGCGGTCACGCGCTCCCGGAGACGGCCCTCCGCGGGCACGTCGAGGCGGATCAGCTTTCCCCGGTAGCGAAGGTGCGCTGCACGGCGGGCGGAGGCAACGTAGATGGGCAGGCCAGTCTCCACCGCGAGCAGGGCCGGCCCGGCGGGGAGCGGTGCCGGGTGCCCGAAGAACGGGACGGGGATGCCGTTGTGGAGCAGATCGCGGTCCGAGACCATCCCCACCGACTCGCCACGCCGGATGGCGGCGAGGAGCGCATGCCGGGCGTCCGCCATCGGGATGACGTTGACCCCGACACGGCGCCGGGACTCCAGGAACCAACGCGCGAGCGCGGGGTCGGCGACGATCTCCATCGGCGCGGTCACCCGGTGGCCCACCATGTCGCTGACCACCACGACGGGGAACTCGATCGACCCGTAGTGCATCCCCGTCAGGATCACGGGCTTGCCGGACCGCAGCGCGTCAGTGACCTCGTCGGGCGTCTCAACGTCGATCCGCGCCAGGACGCGATCTGCCGGCTCCGAGCCGGCCCGCGCCATCTCGAGGTAGTAGCGCGCCGCGTGCCGGAAGGCTCGCCGGACGATGCGCTCCAGCGCGTCTGGGTCCGTGGCGGCCCGGCGGACCAGGGCCGATCCGCGACCCTGCGCGGCCAGCCCCTCGCAGACGCGGCCGAGGTTGGCCCTCGCCTGGGCCGCCCGTCGCGGCGCCAGGCGGTACCAGAGCTCGCCGATCGACTCCGCGGCGCCGACGAGCGGCGCTTCCGGAAGTCTTCCCAGCAGCCCCGCGGCGGCGACGATCGCGCTCCCGCGCAGGCTGTCGCGCGCCGGGCGGACCTCCGGTGCGGCTGCTCCTCCTGGAGTCCTCGTCTGCTCGCCGGTCACGCTGGTGCGTCCGCCAGCACGTCGTCTGTCGACGGCGCTGCCGACGCCGGCTCGCCGGGGCGCTCCGCGAGCATGTCGTTCGCACGCCGCTCCAGCGCGGCCGCCTCGTCGTCCGTGGCCGGCCACATCGGCTTGAAGCTGTACCACTGGGATGGAGCGCGCGCGATCGTCCGCTCCAGCGCGTCGGCGATTCGCTGGGTGGCGATCTGGAGGTCGGCCGGGCTCGACGAGGCGACCGTGAAGCTGTCCTCCGCCCCCACCGAGAACCTGCCGCCCCTGGTCCGGCGGACCTCCATGAACGCGATGGCCGCGCCCGTCTTGGCCGCCAGGACAGCGGGCCCTGCAGGGAGCGTCGTCCAGGCGCCGAACAGCTTCACCGGGATGCCGTCCTCGCGGTAGCCCCAGTCCACGAGCAGGGCCAGGATCTGCCGCTTGCGCAGGATGGAGAAGAGCTCCCGCAGGTTGCGCCACGGCACGACGTGGACGCCCCAGTCCTCGCGGTTCTTGCGCAGGATCTCGAAGATCTCGGGGAACGCCGAGTCGTCCGCGACCACGTTGGCCGGGAAGCCGCGCCAGGCGACTCCGGCCGCGATGGCCTCGTTGTTCCCCACATGCCCGGCGCACACGATCATCGCCTTGCCGTGTGCCTGCCAGGCGTTCGCTATCCGGTCCACGCCGTCGCCCTCGATGAGCTTGGCGACCTCCTCGGCCGGCAGCGCCGGCAGTCGCATCAACTCGACCATGTACTGCGCGTACTCGCGGTACGCGCGCAGGGCCATGTGCCGCACCCGCGGATGGCCCGGCGGCAGGCCGAGGACCCGGCCGAAGTTCGCGTTCGAGTAGGCGCGCTTCTTCGGCCAGAGCAGGTAGGAGAGCTGGTTGAAGCTGCCGATGACCGGGACGGTCAGCCCCGGCGGGAGATGAACGAGGGCGGCAGCCATCGACCGGTAGGCGATGACTGCCGCCTTCTCCACGAAGCGCGGCGGCGTGGACTCGAGGCGCCGATGGGGCGCCTCGAGTTTCTTCTTGGGTTCGGTCACTTCCTCGCGGGAGCCTTCGTCCTCGTGGTCGCGGCCAGCGCCTTCGAGTGCTCCTTCGACTCCTCGGTGCCGACAAGCGTGTCGTTGTCGTCGCCCCGGATGAAGGCCTCGACGCGCTCGCGCGCGACGTCGTCATGGATCTGGATCGGCGGGCTCTTCATGAAGTAGCTCGACGGCGCCACAAGGGTACCCTTCAGGCCGCGATCAAGCCCGATCTTCAGGCAGCGGACGGCGTCGATGATGACGCCCGCCGAGTTCGGGCTGTCCCAGACCTCGAGCTTCAGCTCGGCCTTGAGCGGCACGTCGCCGAAGGTGGTGCCCTCCATGACGATGTGGCAGTACTTGCGGTCCTTGAGCCACGGCACGTAGTCGCTCGGGCCGACGTGGACGTTGTCGGCGTCGATGTCGTAGTCGAGCATCGAGGTGACCGCGTTGGTCTTGGAGATCTTCTTGGACTCCAGGCGCTCGCGCTCGAGCATGTTCATGAAGTCCGTGTTGCCGCCGAAGTTGAGCTGGTAGGTGCGGTCGAGGCGGACGCCGCGGTCCATGAACAGGCGGGTCATCACGCGGTGGGTGATCGTGGCCCCGACCTGGCTCTTGATGTCGTCGCCGATAACCGGCAGGCCGCGCTCGGCGAACCGCCGCTGCCAGTACGGCTCGCGGCCGATGAACACCGGGATGGCGTTGACGAAGCCGACGCCGGCCTGGAGCGCCTGCTCCACGTACCACTTGGTGGCCTCCTCGCTGCCCACCGGCAGGTAGGACACCACCACGTCGACCTTGCGCTCCTTGAGGATGCCGACCACGTCGGCCGTGGGACCGGGCGCCTTCTCGATCACCTGCGAGAGGTACTTGCCCAGGCCGTCGTGGGTCATGCCGCGGTCCACGGTCACGCCCAGGCGGGGCACGTCCATGAACTTGTAGGTGTTGTTCTGGCCCGAGAAGATCGCCTCGGAGAGGTCCTTGCCGACCTTCTCCTTGTCGACGTCGAAGGCCGCCACGAACTCGATGTCGCTGATGTGGTAGTCGCCGAGCTGAACGTGCATCAGGCCGGGGACGAAGTCGGTCGGCTTGGCGTTCTCGTAGTAGTAGCGGCCCTGGATCAGGCTGCTCGCGCAGTTGCCGACGCCGACGATGGCGACCCGGATCTTCTTGCCGGGCACGGCGGGCGTGCTCTCGCTGGCGGTCATTGTTTCCTCCACTGGTTCGGGATGCGGCTCCCGGCTAGCCGTCGATGGCCTTCGCCTGGCGGAGCGTGGCGACGATGCGCTGGATGGTCGTGATGGTGGCGAGGGCGGCGATGAGCAGCAGCGCCGCCTCGAGGGCGATCATGTTGAGCGGGTAGGCCATGGCACCAGGCGTCGACGTGTCCTCGGGCAGCCCCGGCAGGATGCCGGTCACGATCAGCCCGATGGTCAGGATCACGATACGCACCTCGCGCGGTGCGAATCCGACATTCGCCATGCCTCTTCCCGGCGAGAAGCCGAAGCTCTCGGCGCGGGCACGCGTGTAGCTGACCATGAACGCGGACAGCATCGCCAGTGCGGCGAGGATCACCGGGCGGACGACGCCCACGTCCATGGCGCCCCAGATGATGCCGATGTAGACGACGCCCTCGCCCCACCGATCGAAGGTGGCGTCGAGGAAGCCGCCGAAGCGCGAGACCCGGTTGGTCGCCCGGGCCAGCGCGCCATCGAACAGGTCGAAGACGCCGCCGAAGATCACGAGCAGGCCTGCAGCCAGCCATGCCTGCAGCCCGGCGGCGACGGCAGCGATGACGGCGATGAGGAAGCCGATGACGGTCAGCGCGTTCGGCGTGAGGCCAAGACGGCCCAGGCCGATCGCGATGGGGGTCATCAGCCCTCGGACCCTCGCCCGGAGGCCGGGCGAGATGAGCGAGCCGCTCAAGGCGCCCGCCTCCCGCGTGGCGCGATGGCGTCGAGGCCGAGTGCTCGCAACTCGCGGGCGATGAAGTCCTCGAACGCCTCCGGCACGATGGTGTGCAGGATCCCGCGGCCTTCCCGGCGCGCCCGCACGAGGTCGACCTCGCGCAGCTTGCTCAGATGCCACGAGACGAGCGGCTGGGACAGGCCGACGGCGTCGACCAGCTCGGTCACGGTGGCTGGCCCGTCGGCCAGCCGCCGCAGGATGCGCAGCCGGTTCGCGTCCGCCAGAACCTTGTGGACCTTGCGCAGGTCGCGCAGGTCGTCGGGAACCTCGACGACACTGGCGATGGTGCTCCGGATCCGGGCCGGGGAGGGCGACACGAGCTTGCGTGGACCTCTGCCTGTTGGTGCAGCCGTGACTCCATCAATCACGGTTGATATCAACGGTCGTTGATACTAAGCGTGGGGCCAGCGGCTGTCAACCAGTCGCCCTCGGCTTGTGGACCCTCGGCTGCGGGACGCGCTCCCGCCCCCGGTCAGGCGCCCCGCGCGAGGCCCAACTGCTCCCGCCACAGCTCCTCGAGAACCGCCAGGTCCGCGCGGAGATCCGCTTCGGACGTGCCGGGCTCAACGCGGATCTCCTCGAGGACCTCGAACTCGAGTCCGTCGACGCCGTGCGTCCTGATGTCGCCGCCCAGCTGGCCGTCGAGCGCCCCGAGCGTGTTCGTGGTGACGGCGAAGTCGAAGCGGTTCCGGGCGCCCGCCAGGTTCACGGCCGCGGCCACGAGCACGCGGCCCGTCGCCCGATGGCGGATGGCGTAGATGCCGGCATTCGGCGGCTTCTGGCGGACCTGTTCGCGGAGTTCGCGGCGACGCGCCTTGTCAACCATGGACACATTGTCCTACGGGCGCGTCCGGCCCGGAGTGGCGTGTGGCCCGAGTCCCCATCGAGGAGACCCTACACTCGGGGCGTGGAGCGACGCTCGTCAGGCGAGGCCGTGGTGCTCCTGGCCGTGTTGGGGGCCGGGGTGTTCCTGGCCGGGCTGGAACTGATGGTCACGGCGGTCGCCCTGCCGGCGATCGTCGCCGACCTGGCCGGCTGGCAGCGCCTCCGCGAGGCGTCTTGGATCATCAACGGCTACCTGCTCGTCTACGTCGTCACCATGCCCTTGGCCGGGCGCGTGGGCGACCTGTGGGGCAACAGGCGGCCGTTCCTCGCCGCGCTGGTGGTCTTCACCGTGGGGTCCGCCCTCGCGGGCGCCTCGCAGACGCTGGAGCAGTTGATCGCCGCCCGGCTGGTGCAGGCCGTCGGTGGAGGAGCGCTGATCCCGCTCGCCACATCGGCGGCCGCCCACCTCTTCGAGGGCCACGCGCGCCCGAGGGCATTGGGCGTGGTCGGCGGGCTGACGTTCTTCGGCATGGCCGCCGGGCCGTTCCTTGGCGCGGCCATCCTCGATGCCGTCCATCCCGACGCCGCCATGGCCAGGCTCGGCGTGGCGCCAGGCTCTGCGATCGCGGGGGCGCTCATCCCGTCGTGGCGGTGGATCTTCTACGTCAACGTGCCGGTCGGGATCATCGCGCTGGCCGTGGCGTGGGCCGCCTCCGCCGGCTGGGACACGCCGCGCCGCCGGGGTCGCGTCGACCTTGCGGGTGCAGGGTTGGTCGCCGCGGCACTGGTGGGGACGCTCGGATCCCTCACCCTCCTCGGCAGCCAGTCGAGTGCCTCGGGAGACGGGTTCGACCCGGTGCTGGCCGCGGCAGGTCTGGCGCTGCTCGCCGTGGTGACCGTTCCGCTGGCTGTGGCGCACGGCCTCCGCGTCCGTGACCCGTTCCTCGACCCGCGGCTCTTCCGTCGTCCCGCGTTCGCGTCCGCCGCGCTCGTCTCGCTGCTCACGGGTTACGGGCTGGCCACAGCGATCGTCGGCGGGGCGGTGTTCGTCGACCGCGTGCTCTACGGTGGTCCCGACCAGCAGCGCGTCGCCCTTGGTGCGCTGGCCGCCGCGACCGCCCTCGGCGCGCTCGTGTCGGGCTGGGCGCTCCGCCTGCTCGGGTTCCGCCTGGTCACCGTCGTGGGGCTCGCGGCGTCGGTGCTCGGCCTCGTGGTCATGGCGCGCTGGACGCCGGACACGACGATCACGGCGGCCGCAGGCGCCCTCGCGCTGTTCGGGGCCGGCTTCGGCCTGACCGTCACCCCCCGCTCGACAGCCGCTACGGACGCGGTCGAGGCCTCGGCGTTCGGAGCCGCGGCCTCCGTCGTCACGGTGGCGCGAATGGCCGGCATGGCGGTCGGCCTGGCCATCCTGACGGCATACGGCTCCACCACCATCGACCACCTCTACGACCAGGTCTACGCCACGGCGGACGCCTACAAGCAGTTCATCCCCGCGGTCCTGCGAGACCGGCCGCTCAAGGACGGGCTGGTGGTGGCCGCACTCGAGTCCTGGGCCGCCCGGGAGGCGGCGCAGATCATGGTGGGCGTGTTCCTGCTGGCCGCCATCGTGACCGCGGCCGCCGTCATTCCGGCGCTCGTGCTGGGCGGCCGTCGGCGTATGCTCGCGACCGCCCGGGCGCCCGGCCCGGATCCAACGTCGTGAGGGGCCGATGCCGCCCGAAGTGATCCAGACGCCGGAGGTGCCTGTCGGCGCTGGTGGCGGTCCCAATCTGCCCGCAACGGCCGCCCCCGTCCTGCGCGGCGTGGCGTCCTCGGGGGGCGAGGTCGTCCAGGTGGAGCATCCGGAGGCGCTCGCCGCTGTCCTCCGCGACCCGGCGGCCAGGGTCTGGGTCGACGTCACCGCCCCCGACGGTGCATCCGTGGCCGAACTCGCCACCCTGCTCGACCTCCACCCGCTCATCGCCGAGGACATCGCGGAGCGCAACCAGCGGGCGAAGTTCGAGGAGATCGCCGGGACGATCCACATCGTCATGTTCTCGGTGCGTTACCAGGACGGCGCCGTGAGCACCGTGGAGGTCGACCTCGTCCTCGGCGAGCGGTCCCTGCTGACGGTCCACGGGGAGGGATGGGACCCGTTCCGCCTGGACCAGCTCCGCGGCGACCCGGGTGCCGTCCTCGAGCGTGGTCCCGACTACCTGCTCTACGCGCTCACGGACGGCCTCGTGGACGCGCTGTTCCCGGTCATGGACGCGATCGAGGACGAGATCGACGAGCTGCAGGACGACGTGATCCGGAAGGCGACGCCGGCCACGCTCGAGCGCCTGTTCGCGCTCAAGCGCGAGCTGATCGGCCTGCGGCGAGCGACGTCACCCGCGCGCGAGATCTTCAACCAGCTCACGAACCGGAACCTGACGCTGGTCTCGGCGGACCACATCCTCTACTTCCGCGATGTGTACGACCACCTGATCCGCGTCACTGACGAGCTGGACAACGACCGGGACCTCGTGGCCGGCACGCTCGACGTCTACTTGTCGACGATCAACAACAACCTGTCGGTGATCATGAAGCGCCTGACCGGCGTCACCGTGGTCTTGGCGGGCATCGGCGCCTTCGCCGGCATCTTCGGGATGAGCGAGGCGGGCGCAGCGCTGGCGGGCACCGAGGCGACCGGCTTCTGGCTGGTCACGACGGTCGTGTGCGGGCTGGCCGGCGTGCTCGCCTGGGTCCTGCATCGGATCGACTGGATCTAGCGCCGCCTCCTCCCCCCGCCCCTCGTCCCGCCGCGCCCCCGCCCCCGCGTCCCGCCGCGCCCCCGCCCCCGCGGCCCGCCGCTGCCCGGCTGCCCGCTCACCGGGCGCTCCGGCACACATGCCCGCCGGGCGGTCAGCTGGGAGCATGGAACGGAGCCCGGGTCCCTCGGACGACCACCATCACGCGCCACGCTGTCCGCTGGCTGGACACGTGCGCCGCAGTGCCCGCGTAGCGGGCAAGGGCGGCACTCACTCTGGACGGCGGCCGCGCAAGGACGCGTGGAGGTGGAGGTTGGTGCGCCGGGCGCGGTGCGCAGCATGCACGCGAGACTGTCCGCGCGACGGTTCCGCGATCGCAGAAGCATCCGGAGGCGGCCCTCTCGCGGGACATGCCCGCCGCCGCACCAGGGCGGTCACGGCGCAGAACGGCTACCCGCAGACCACCGGGTGTGGCGTCGGGTGTGCATCGGCGGGGTCCGCTGCGCCCACGGACAGCGGCTTCGCCAGCACCTGCGTCTTGCCGGGGGTCCCGTGCGGCCCCTCGGACGTCTGGA
>JBJKRU010000068.1:0-3278 GCA_046704485.1 Candidatus Limnocylindrales bacterium
GGCTGGTGATCGTCGACGAGGCGCACACCTGCGTCGAGGCGGGCGGCGCCGGCTCCGGGCGCCACATGCGGGCGGACCTCGTCCGCAGGCTCGCGTCCGACGCACGGCGACACCTCCTGCTCGTCACCGCGACGCCGCACTCGGGCAACGAGCAGGCGTTCCGCGACCTCCTCGCCTACCTCGACCCGTCCTTCGCGCAGCTCCCCGACGACCTCGGGGGCGAGGCCAACCGCCCGGCCCGCGAGCGCCTCGCGCGCCACCTGGTCCAGCGCCGGCGGGGCGACATCACGCGCCTGCTCGAGGACACGCCCTTCCCGGACCGCGTGGTCCGCGACGACACCTACACGCTCACCGCGGAGTACGAGAAGTTCATCGACCGCGTCGTCGCCTACGCCCGCGAGGTCGTGCGCGACCCCGCCGACAACGCCCGCCGCCAGCGGGTCCGATGGTGGTCGATCCTCGCGCTCCTCCGGGCGATCAGCTCGAGCCCCGCGGCGGCGGCCGCGACCCTTCGCGAGCGGAGCCGCACCGCGGAGGCGGCGACGACGGCCGAGGCCGACGCGATCGGGCGTCGGTCGATTCTGGACCAGGACGACGAGAGCGTCGAGGGCGAGGACGTGTCGCCCGGTGCCGATCCGACGGCCGCTGACGAGGCGCCAGTCGAGTCCACGCGGCGCCGGCTCCAGGACCTCGCGCGCGCCGCCGACGCGCTCTCGGGGAAGGCCGACGCCAAGCTCGCGAAGGGCACGGCCATCGTGAAGGAGCTGCTTGCGGCCGGCAGCTCGCCGATCGTGTTCTGCCGCTTCATCGCGACGGCCGACTACGTGGGCGAGGCCCTTCGCAAGGCGCTCCCAGCCGACGTGACCGTCGAGGTGGTGACCGGCACGCTCGCCGCCGACGACCGCAAGGCCCGCGTCGACGCGCTGCGGGACAAGGGCAAGCGCGTGCTCGTGGCGACCGACTGCCTGTCGGAGGGCATCAACCTCCAGGACCTCTTCGATGCGGTCGTCCACTACGACCTCTCGTGGAACCCGACCCGCCACGAGCAGCGCGAGGGCCGCGTCGACCGCTACGGCCAGCGCAAGCCGCAGGTGAAGGTGGTCACCCTGTACGGCGCCAACAGCGCGATCGACGGGATCGTGCTCGAGGTGCTCCTGCGCAAGCACAAGAGCATCCGCACGGCTCTCGGCTACAGCGTGCCGGTGCCGGCCGACTCCAACACGGTGCTCGAGGCGATCCTCGAGGGGATCCTGCTGCGCGGGGGCTCGGACGAGCGGAGCGCGAGCCAGCTATCGTTCTGGGAGCGCGAGGTCATCGACCCCGGCACCAAGGCGCTGTTCGGCGACTGGGAGCGCGCCGCGGACCGCGAGAAGGCGTCGCGGACCCTGTTCGCGCAGCTCCGGTTCCCCGACACCGAGGTGGCCCGGGCGCGCGACGCCGCGACGGCAGCGGTGGGGACCGGGATCGACGTGCGCCAGTTCACGCTCGACGCGCTCCGGGCCAACGGCGCCGTGGCGACCGAGCGGCCCGACGGGGCGACGGAGCTCGACGTCCGCGAGGTGCGGCGGGCGGTCCGCGACGTTGCGGCGCTCGACGCCGACCGGATCCGCGTGCGGTTCGAGCCGCCCGCGGGCGACGACCGGCTGCTCGGCCGCACGCACCCGATCGTCGAGGGGCTGGCGACCCACCTCATCGACACCGCGCTCGACCCGCTCGCCGACTCCGTCGCCCGGCGCGCCGGCGTGATCCGCACGAGCGGCGTCACGACCCGCACGACCGCGCTGCTCGTGCGTCTCCGCTACGACCTGCGCACGCGCGCCCCGGCGGGCGAGCATGCCGCGATGGCCGAGGAGGTCCGGGTGCTCGCCTTCACCGGCGCGCCGGACGCCGCGATCTGGCTCGCGCCCGAGGAGGCGGACCGGCTGCTCGACCTCCGCCCCACGGGCAACGTCATGCCGGAGCTCGCTGCGGCCAGCCTCGAGCGGGTCCTGGAAGGCCTCGCGGCCCTGACGCCCGCCATCGAGCGGGTCGCGGCGGCACGCGCAGCCGACCTCGCGGCCGAGCACGAGCGGGTCCGGAGCGTCGCCTCCCTGCGCGGCCGGACGACCGTCACGCCGCAGACCCCGGTCGACGTCCTCGGGATCTTCGCCTTCCTGCCGGCGCCGGTGGCCTGACGATGGAGCTGCGGCGCAACCGGGTCACCACGTCGGTGCGGACCGAGGGCGGGCTGCTGCCGGCGGACCTCCTCGCCAAGATCGCGGCGGGCGAGCGCGACGTCCGCGGGCTCGCCGACGCCGACTACGGGCTCGCGCCGGGCGAGCGCGCCCGCGAGGCGATCACGCGGAGCTGGAACCGGCTCGTGGGCGCGTGGGCGGCATTGGAGGCCGTCCGCGTCGGCGCGGAGGCGGACGCCGCCCTGACCGGCGCGACCCGCGAGCGCTTCCTGATCCCACTGTTCGAGGAGCTCGGGTTCGGGCGGCTCCCGGTCGCGCGCCCGGTCGAGATCGAGGGCACAAGCTACCCGATCAGCCACGGCTGGGCCGACCGTGTGCCCATCCACCTCGTGGGCTTCGAGGTGCCGCTGGACCGCCGGACACCCGGCGTCCGTGGCGCTGCCGGCGCCGCGCCGCACGCCCTGGTCCAGGAGTTCCTCAACCGCTCCGACGACGCGCTCTGGGGGCTCGTGAGCAACGGCCGGATCCTGCGACTCCTGCGCGACAGCACGTCGCTGACCCGCCAGGCCTTCGTCGAGTTCGACCTCGAGGCGATCTTCGAGGGCGAGCTGTACGCCGATTTCGCGCTCCTCTGGTCCGTCCTCCACCGCACGCGGTTCGAGGGCGCGCGCCCGGCGGACTGCCTCCTCGAGCAGTGGACGAAGAAGGCGGCCGAGGACGGCACGCGCGCCCTCGACAAGCTCCGCGGCGGCGTCGAGAAGGCCATCGAGACATTCGGGGCGGGGTTCCTCGCGCACCCCGCCAACGGCACGCTGCGCGAGGCGCTGCGCTCCGGCGCCCTCGACCGCCAGGAGTACTACCGCGAGCTCCTGCGCCTGGTCTACCGGCTCGTGTTCCTGTTCACGGCGGAGGACCGCCGCGACGAGGGCACAGGGCGGGAGCTGCTCCTCGACCCCGCGGCGCCGGACGAGGCCGTCGACCGGTACCGGAGCTTCTACTCGAGCGCCCGCCTCCGCTCGCTCGCGGCCCGGCGGCGCGGCACCCGCCACCCGGACCTGTGGGTCGGGCTGCGGCGTGTCGTCGGCGCCCTCGGCTCGAGCGGTG
>JBJKRU010000069.1:0-3884 GCA_046704485.1 Candidatus Limnocylindrales bacterium
GCGCCGCGCCAGCAGCGCGTCGTCGTCCGGTTCGACCGTGCGGAGGTCGCACACGAGCGCTCCGTCCTCGATCCGCGCCAGGACGCGGTCCGGTCCGCGGCGCAACTCGGCCGCCGCGCGATCCGGCGAGGCCGTGCGCACCGCCAGCCCGGCCGACGCCAGCGTCTGGCCCGGCAGCGACCCGCCGCCGATGGCGCTCCTGACCGCCACGACCTCGACGTGCGGGCCGGCCGACCCCGCCAGGGCCATCGCCCGGGCGCGCAGTTCGTCGGGCGTCCGTGCAATCGCTCGCCAGACCGGGACGCCGGCGACCGCCCGCCCCGCCCGGTAGATGCCGAGCGTGGCGGCGACGCCAGCGAGGATGGACTTGTCGGGACGCATGGCGCGGGCCAGCGGATCACGACGCAGCCGCGCGATGAGGTCCCGGCGGCCGGCGATCAGCCCCGCCTGCGGCCCCCCGACCAGCTTGTCGCCGCTGAACACCACCAGGTCGGCGCCCGCCCCCAGCCGCTCCGAGGGCATGGGCTCGTGCGCGAGGCCGAAGGCCGAGGTGTCGAGCAGGGCCCCCGAGCCCAGGTCGTCGGCGACGAGAGCTCCGAGGCGATGGGCCATCGCCGCCACCTCGGCGAGATCCGCAACCTCGGTGAACCCGGCCATCGTGAAGTTGGACGGGTGCACGCGCAGGACGAGCCGCGCACGACCCTCGGCCAGCGGCACCTCGAAGTCGGCGGCCCGCGTGCGGTTCGTGGTCCCCACCTCGACCAGCCGCGCGCCGGCGCGGGCGACGACTTCCGGGATGCGGACTCCCCCGCCGATCTCGACCAGCTCCCCCCGCGATACCACCACGGCGCCCCGCCAGCCGGCCAGGCCGACCACGAGCAGCAGCGCCGCTGCGGCATTGGACACGACCAGCCCGGCCTCGGCACCCGTCAGCGCCGCTAGATGCTCCTCCGCCACGCGGAAGCGGGGGCCGCGATGGCCCGTCACCTCGTCGAGCTCGAGGTAGCCGTAGCTCGACGCCGCTACGTCGGCCGCGGCCAGGGCTGCCAGCGGCCAGGGCGCTCGGCCGAGGTTGGTGTGGAGGACCACGCCCGTCGCATTGACCACCCGCGGCGGCACTGGGCCGCCCTCGGCCGCGGGGTCGGTGAACGACCGCAGCCGCGCGACCGCGGCATCGGCCAGTCCCTCGAGCGGGGCCGCCGGGATCCCTGCGGTCAGCCGGTCACGCTCGCTGTCCACGATCGCCCGAACCACGGCTGCCAGCGCGACCGGATCGGCGTCAGGGAAGCGTGTCCGGACCCGGGCCAGCACGCGCTCGACGCTGGGGGGCCGCGATCGCGCGGACGTGGACTCGCTCACCCCTCGATCATCGCAGACGGGTGGCGTCGGCGGGGATCAGCACGAGGCGGCTCGAGCACGACCTGGTGAACAACCGCTACCGCAACCCCCTCGAGGTCGCGCGCGAGCGGGCACTGTGGGTCCGCGCCAACCACCACCCGGAGCCGCTCGCTGCCGCCAAGGCCGCGGAGCTGGCGCGCATCCTCGAGGCAGCGGGGACCGCGCTCGGGTAGGCTGCCGCCCGTGCAGACACCAGCGGCGCAGTCGCCCGACGTCATCGTCGTGGGCGGCGGGATCATCGGCACGTCGGCGGCGGCCTTCCTCGCCGAGGCGGGCGCCCGTGTGCTGCTCGTCGAGCGCGACGGGCTGGCGTCCGGCGCGTCGGGGGCCAACTCGGGCGTCGTCCAGCACCCGTTCGACCCGGTGATGGCCGAGCTCTACCGAACCTCGCTCGCGCTGTACCGCGAGCTGGCGGAGACGTCGAACAGCTTCGCCATCCCGGACCGGCCGGCCGGCATGCTGTACGTCTCGGCCGACGAGCCTGCCGCGCGGCGGCAGAAGGCGATGATCGACGAGCCGTTCCCGGGGCTCGGCGCGGAGGTTCTCGGCGGCGCGACGCTCCAGGCAGTCGAGCCGGCGCTCGCGCCAGGCCTGTGGGCGTGCCTCGTGCCGATCGGCTTCCCGGTCGCACCGGCATCGGGCACCTATGCGTTCGCGACGCTGGCCGAGGCCCGCGGCGTGGCGGTGCGCGCAGGCCGCGCGGCGGCACTCGAGATTGACGGGGACCGTGCTCTCGGCGTTCGAGTCGACGGACAGCTCGTGCCCGCCGGGGCGGTGATCGCGGCGGCGGGGCCGTGGACCCCGGCCCTGCTTGACCCGACTGGGCGCTGGTCGCCCATCTCCCCGCTGTGGGGCGTGGTGGTCGAGGCCGATGTTCCCGGCGCGCCCAGCCACGTGCTCGAGGAGGCCGGGATCGACGAGACGCTCGACGCGGGCGGCGCGAGCGAGGCGGCGGGCGCCGATGCGGGCGGCGGCCTCGAATTCAGCTACGTGCCCCAGGCCGTCGCCGGCTCGGTGGGGTCCACGTTCCTGACCGACGAGCCCATGCCAGAGGCGTGGACCGAGCGCATCCTCGTGGGCGCGATGCGGTTCGTGCCCGCGATCGGTGACGCGCCGATCCGGGGCGTCCGGTCCTGCGCCCGCCCGCAATCGGCTGACGGCCGGCCCTTGGTCGGCGCCGTGCCCTGGCTGAGGGATGCGTACATCTGTGCGGGCCACGGGCCATGGGGGATCTCGACAGGTCCCGGCTCGGCGCGCCTCACGGCTGACCTCGTGCTTGGCCGCTCGCCTGCCGTCCCCAGGGAACTCGACCCGGCCAGGTTCGGCCTGCCCGGGAGCTGATCAAGTCGCTGGCCTTCGCGCACCGGACGGCGCTATCAGCGGACGTCCCGCCCGACGAGCCGCCCGGTGCGCGAATCGGAGACGCTACGCCTTCACCAACGCCACGGTGCGGCTCCAGCAGCGGCGGAACCGCCGACAGAGCCGCCCCGTGCACGGCTGCCGGGGCCCCGTCCGCGAATGTAGAGCCGTCCCGACATGGTGCCCCGGCTCGCCTGTGCGATGGCGTGCGCACTCGGCGATCTCGTCACCGCCAACTGTGGTTGTTGCAAGATGTCGCAAGAACCGCGATGATCACCCCGCCGCGTCCCGCGTACAGGAGTCATGTGGGAGCGGCGACCTGCCCGGCACCTCGGACAGAGGCCCCTGCATGCACATCCCTGACGGCTATCTCAGCCCCATCGTCTCCATCGGCCTCGGCGCGGCCACCGTGCCGGCGTGGGCCGCGGCGACGAACCGCGTCCAGAAGGTCCTCTCGGACCGGACGATCCCGCTGCTCGCGGTGTTCAGCGCCATGAGCTTCACGATCATGATGTTCAACATCCCCGTGCCCGGCGGGACCACTGCCCACGGGGTCGGCGGGACGCTGATCGCGATCGTGCTCGGCCCGTGGGCGGCGTCCATCGCCGTCAGCGTGGCGCTGATCATCCAGGCCTTGTTCTTCGGCGACGGCGGCGTGCTCGCCATCTTCGCCAACTGCCTCAACATGGCGTTCATCCTGCCGTTCGCCGGATACGGTGTGTACCGGCTGCTCGCCGGGCGCTCTCCGATGCTCTCCCAGCGTCGCGTCTGGGCGGCCGGCATCGGCGCCTACGTGGGCATCTCCGTATCGGCGCTCGCGGTGGGGGTCCAGCTCGGCATCGAGCCCATCCTGTTCACGCAGAACGGCCATGCGCTGTACAGCCCGTACGGCCTCGATGCGGCCATCCCGGCGATGCTCATCGCCCACTTGTTCGGCGCGTCGATCGTGGAGGGGCTCATCACCGCCCTCGGTGTCGCGTGGATCCAGAGCCGCCACCCCGAGTACCTCACCCGCGGCGTGGCCGGCGGCCGGGACCGGCTCGCAGCCGACTCGGACGAGCCGGCAGTTGCGGCGGGCGCAGGCGCGAGCGCAGGCGCGGCAGCAGGCGCGGGCGCGAGCGCAGGCG
>JBJKRU010000070.1:0-4224 GCA_046704485.1 Candidatus Limnocylindrales bacterium
CCGGCCGAATACCACGGCCTCGAGGGCGAGTCCACGCGCCTGGGCCACATCCCGGGAGCCATCAACCTGCCTGCGGCATCGCTGCACCGTCCGGGAACGCAGCTGCTCCGCGACCCGGACGAGCTGCGCAACCTGCTGTTGCGTGCGAACGTGACCAAGAGCCGACGGCTGATCTGCTATGACGCGGCTGGCGTCGCCGCGACGCGCCTCGCCTTCGTCCTGACGCTGCTGGGCCATGACGACGTGGCCGTCTACGACGGCGGCTGGTCGGAGTGGGGCGAGCGCTTCGACCTGCTGCTGGGCCGCTGACACTCTCCTTCGCGCCGGCGCTCGGCGCCGAGCCTCGCGGAGGGCGCCTGACGCCGTCGGTGGCGAGTGCCGCGGAACCCGTGCGTGGTGATCGGGCCGGGCCGTCAGGTGCCCCCTTGGTCAACCGCCGCGCGAGCGCTCGCCCTGGCCCCCCGCCCAGTCGGTCCCAGCCCACGGACCGGCCTCCGCCGAGCCCTCTGCCGCGCTCGCGTCCCAACGGGAGCCCGGGTCCTCGACCGTCGGCGCCCATGGGTCGTCGGCGCCCGCGCTCTCCACCGGCCTGTCGCCGGGCGCCGAGTATCGCGCCAGGATCTGCGCCCGATGGTGGTTGACGGCCAGCATCAGGGCACCTCGCGACGGCAGGCCGAGCGACGGCGCCTCGTAGGCGGCGTCAGTCACGGGCAGGAACCGGCCGGTGAGGTCGCTCAGGGCCTCGCGCAAGTTCGCTGACGCGGCGGGCAGGTGGAGCGTGCCCGTCACCCGGAACGGGGGGATCGAGATGATCGCAGAATGCGGCATCTTCGGGGCGCGCAGCTCCGGAGACGGTGAGACGGGTTCGTCGGCCACGGCGAACAGCACCGCGTCGAGGTTGATCTGCGCCACGTCGGCGTCGATCCCGACGCTGTTCCCGTCGAGGTCCGTCACCTGTACCCCTTCGAGGACCAGGAACGGTGTGTCGGCGAGGTTGAGGATGTCGCTGACGCGGTGCTGGCGAGTACGGACCGTGCCGCGTGCGATGAGGGCGTCGGTGTACAGGGTCAGCTCGACGTGCCCGAGCTCCGAGAAGGCGGCGAACATCGGGTCCTCTCTCCGGTCAGGCTGCTGGACGGCGGCGCGTGCCCGCCCAGCATACGGGCCGGAGCGCCGGCCGTGCATCGGACGATCGGCCTAGCCCGTGGCTCCCGGCCGTCGAGCGGTCGCGGTCACGAGGTGCTCCACCCCCTGCTGGAGGCCCTCGTACAGCGTGGCCACGGTCGCGGTCGTGTCGGCCTCGGTCGCAGGCTTGTCGAGGCGCAGGCGGGCGATCCGCGGGAAGCGCAGCGCGTATCCCGAGCGGTGCCGCGTGCTGCGCATGATCACGTCGAACGCCACCTCGACCACCACCGTGGGCTCCACGCGCCGGTAGCGGCCGTGGACCGAGAGCGTGTGCGCTTCGAACCAGCGGGTCATCTCGGCGATCTCCGCATCGGTCAGGCCGCTGTATGCCTTGCCGATCGTCACGAGTTCGTCCGTGGCCGCGTCGCGGACAGCGAACGTGTAGTCGGAGAGGACGCCGTGGCGCTTGCCGTGCCCGACTTCCACGCCCACCACCACACAGTCGAGCGTGGCGAGGGCCTTCTTCATCTTCAGCCAGCCGAGGCCACGCCGGCCGGGCGTGTAGGCGCTGTCCGGGTCCTTGACCATCAGCCCCTCGTTGCGCCGGGCCCGCGCAGCAGCGAAGGCGTCCTCGAGCCCCTCGACGGAATCGACGGTGGCGAGGTGGCTGAGCGCGAAGCGCCCGCCATCGGCGGCGAGCGGCAGCTCGAGGCGCTCGAGCCGCGCGCGACGCTCGGACAGCGGATCGTCGAGGAGCGGCCTGACCCTGCCGTCGCCGTCCCAATCGAGGGCCAGGGCATCCCACGCGACGAAGATCACCGGGACCTCCGAGCGGATCCGGGCGGAGGGCGCCTTCCGGCCGAGTCTCGACTGGAGCTGGAGGAACGGGAGCACCACACCGTCCCGCCAGGCCAGCACCTCGCCGTCGAGGATCCCGGACCACGACAGGTCCCGTGCCCCTGCCACGACCTCGGGGAACTGGCTGCCGATGTCGTGGAGGTCCCGCGAGTAGAGGCGGACGTCGCTCGCCTGCCGGTGAAGCTGGGCGCGGATCCCGTCGTACTTGTCCTCGACCCAGACGACCGGGCCTAGGCGCGCCATGATCTCGGCGGCGTTCTCAGCCGGCGACGCGAGCATGAACCGGATGGGCCGGAAGAGGGTGAGGGTCGCGGAGGCGAGCCGGTCATCCCGGGCCAGGGCCGCCGCCGCCCCCACGTCCCCGGTGAGCTGCGTGGCCCGCTTCACGGCCTCGAGCGGGCGGTCGAAGGCGCGGGCGATGGCGGCTTCGAGCAGTCCCTCCCGCAATCCGATCCGCAGCTCGCCGGTGAGCACCTTCACGACCGCGCCCGCGGTGGCTGGGGAGCAGCGCCGAAGGAGGGCCTCGAGCCGCTCCTGCTTGGCGGATGCACCGACCGCCGCCTCGATCTCGTCGAAGGCGGCGCGCACCTCCGCGAGCGTCGGCTCCGCCTCGGGCGCCGGAGAGCGGCCGGCGTCGGCCAGCACATCGCGCACCGAGGCGGCGATGTCGGACGAGCGGTCGTAGGCGCGCCCAAGCGCGCCCGCGTCGGCACCCGCCACGGCCCACACCGACGCTGCCAGGCCGGCCCAGCCGATGCCGACTGACCGCTGATCGGCCTCGGGGAACGGACGCCCGGTGAGGAACACGGCCGCGACGGGCAGGTCGGACGCGTCGAGCGAGGCGAGATAGGCCGCGAGGATGGACACCTTCTCCGACGTCCTCGCGGTGGCAGACACGCGGTCCGCGACCTCGGCCCAACGGCGCATGTGCGCGATGGTATAGGGTGAACGGCGATGCTCCACCGACGCTGGTTTCCTGACCACATCGACGGCGAGACGGTCGTGCTGCGTCGGCACACGCGCGACAACCTGGCCGACTTCCTGCGCTGGTACCAGGACCCCGAGGTCGCGCGGCTGACGCGCTATCAGGACGGCCCGATGCGGCCCGAGGAGGTGGAGCGGTTCTTCATGGTGCGGGCCATCGGGCCGGACGCATTGGCCATGGGGATCCACGTCCGCCCGGGCGGCCGGCTCATCGGGTCCTGCGCCTTCAGCCAGCTCGACGCCGACAACGGTTCGGCGCTGTTCCACATCACCATCGGCGAGCACGACTGCTGGGGCAGGGGATATGGCGGCGAGGCGACCACGCTGATGGTCGACCACGCGTTCAGCGCCCTGAACCTGCACCGGGTCGCGCTGTCGGTGTTCGCGTTCAACGAGCGGGCGATCCGTGCGTACCTGCGGGTGGGGTTCGTGGACGAGGGACGGTCGAGGGAGGCGATCTGGCGGGACGGCCGCTGGTGGGACGAGATCCACATGAGCGTCCTCGAGCCCGAGTGGCGGGCGCGTCGCTGGCAGGAGCGGGCCGTCGCGGACGGCCGGCCCCTCGGTTCCGGGAGACGATGACGTGGTGTCGACCGGGCCCGAGGCCGATGCCGCCAGGGCCGCCTTCCGGGAGCTGATGGACGCGAAGGGCCACGCGGTGGACAACGCGCGCGCCGCCGCGTCCCGGCTGGAGGCGGCATTCACCGCCGGCTCGCTCCAGCGGACGCCGACCCTCGACCTGATGCTTGCCGACCTGGCCCGCGCCCTGGAGACCGACGAGAGCGGCAAGCTGGGCGGCAAGAGCGCCGAGGCGGCGCGGTTCGTCATGCGGGCGATCTCCCGCGAGCTGGACCGGGCGTAGAGGTGCGCGACCAGCTCCGTCCGGCCGCCCTGCCGGGACCGCCGCTGCATGGCGCGGCCTTCGCATGGCCCGGCAGCCCCCCGTCGCCCATGGCCCGGCCATCGCACGGCGACGCCCATCCCCCCGCCCCCCGTCCGCATGGCCCCGCCGTCCGCCATGCCCCGCCGTCCGCCAGAAATTCGCCAGGCGACTAGTAGCCACGGGCGTGCGCGCGAGAGGTGTCACGTATGCTCGTCAGGCATCGGTTGTGGGCGAAGGTTGCGATTCCGAGTAGTGTCCCAACGCGTGGTGTAAGTCGGGGCCCTTGACGGCGAGGGTCACCGCGTGGTCTTCCAGTGAATGTCTGACGTTCACCCGGAGGAACCGCGCGATGACCGAACCGAGAATGGCACTCC
>JBJKRU010000071.1:0-5806 GCA_046704485.1 Candidatus Limnocylindrales bacterium
AAGCTGCCGCCGTCGAGGTCCAGGATCAGCTGCTTGCCGCGTCGGCCGATCGTCTCGATCCGGCGGCCGGTCACCCCCCGCGCGAAGGCCGGCGGGTCGCCGTCGCGGAGCGTCCCCGGCCAGGCGACGCGCGCGCCGGTCACCACCGGGCCGGGTCCGCCGCCCTCGGGCAGCAGGTGGCGCCGGAGGTCGCGCGCGACGGTCTCGACCTCGGGGAGCTCAGGCATGCTCGTGACTCTATTGCACGCGGAGCCGACGCGCGAGTGCACGCGCCGAGCGGCCGCGGAGCCCGGCGCGTCAGTCGCCGGCGCTGACCTGGTGGCGCTCCAGGGCCTGGACTGCGACCAGGAACGAGACCGCGGTCACGAGGATGACCCCGGCGACCGCGACCCCGGGGGCCAGTGGCGTGCCGGCTTCCGGTGCCCAGTGCGGGTCGACCGCGGCGAGCAGGCCCACGAGGTACTGCCGGATCGACAGGATCCGCGTCCCATCGAATAGGCCTGCCAGGGTCCCCTCCCATACGGCGACGTAGATCAGACCCACGATGAGCGCGCGCCCGGTCAGGATGCTCAGCGCGACGAACAGCATCACGTAGACCACACCGCCAACCGCCGCGGCCAGGGCGTAGGCGACCGTCAGTTCGGCAGCTCCCCGGTCGCCGCCGAGGATCAGCCCGGTGACGAGCGTCGCAGTGCCGACCAGGATCGCCGTGACTGGCGCTGCCGCAAGCACCTTGCCCGCCACGATCCGCCAACGCGCGACGGGCTTGGTCAGCAGGTGGATCGCGCTGCCGTCCTCGAGTTCGGCGCCCAGCGCGGCCGTTCCGAAGACCAGCGCGACCAGCGGCAGCAGCGCCGTGAGCACGGTGGCCTCGAGCAATGCCGCCGTCTGCCCCACCACGTCACCAGGCTCGCCGTAGGCGCGCCCGAGCAGGGCGACCAGTGCGGGCACGGCGGCCAAGATCGCCATGAGCAGCGCCCGCCGTCGCGACAGGAGCGCACGCAGGGTGTTCGCGGCGATGGCCAGGATCACCGCTGCACCAGGTAGCTGAACACGCTCTCGAGCGACTCGTCGGTCGGTCGCACCTCGAACAGGCTCACCGCCGACTCGCGGGCGAGGCGCGGAAGCTGGTGGCAGAAGCCAGCGAGGTCGCCGGTCCTCACCTCCAGCACCCCGTCGACGAGCTCCGCGCCGAGGATCGCGCCGCCGGCGAACAGCGCCGCGGTCAGGCGCCGGTCGTCCGAGGAGCGGATGGTGTAGGTGTGCGGGTGGTCGGTCATCAGTCGACGGATCTCGCGGAAGTTCCCGGCTGCCGCGAGGCGGCCCGCATAGATGACCAGGACGCGCCCCGCGAGGCGCTCGACCTCCTCGAGGATGTGCGAGCTGAACAGGATCGTCCGGCCCTCCGCGGCGAGGCTCCGAAGCAGGGAGATCATGTGGAGCCGCTGGCGGGGATCCAGGCCGTTGAACGGCTCGTCGAGGAGGATGACCGGCGGGTCATGCACGAGAGCCGCCGCGAGCAGGATCCGCTGCCGCATGCCCTTGGAGTAGGTCGCGACGCGCCGATCAGCGGCGTCCCCGAGTTCCACCAGCCCGATCGCCGCGTCCCGGGCGCGGCCCGGGTCCGGCAGGCTGTGCAGGCGCGCCGCATAACCCACGAAGGCGCGCCCGGTCATCCAGCCGGGCACGGACTCGCGCTCGGGGACCAGGCCAACCTTGCGGAAGACGGCCGGATTGCGCCAGGCCGACTCGCCCAGCAGCCTCACCTGTCCGGCAGACGGCGGCAGGAGGCCAGCGACCATGCTGAGGACGGTGCTCTTTCCCGCGCCGTTCGGACCCAGCAGACCCGTGACGCCCGGCGCAACCTGGAACGAGATGTCGTTGCAGGCGACGACATTGCCGTACCAGCGCGACGCGCGGTCGAGGACGATCGGCGCCGCCTCGGGCGGGGGCGGGGGCGGCGCGATGGCGGTCACGGCTCGATCCGCAGGTAGCGCGCCACCAGGACGGCGGTGGAGACGACGATCATCACGAGGGCGCTGCCGACGTACGCGAGGCTGGGCATGGACGCACTCGCCGGGCCCGCCAGCGAGTTGCCGAAGACGAAGGCGTTGGTGCCGTCGAGCACGTCACCGGGGCTGAACAGGGAGACGGCGCCGACGACCTGGCCCGGGGCGAGGTCCGACAGCACCCCGACCGTGACGGCCGGGATGACCACCACCGCGAAGATGGCCGCGGTCGCGTACGCGCGCCGCGGCGTGAACGACGCGATGGCGAGCGACATGGCCGCCAGCAGCCAGGCGGTGAGCGCCGCCTCGCCGACGATCGCGGGCACCTTGCCCGCGTCTCCCACGACCTCGGCGACGACGTCGCTCGCGAGGAGCGCACGGCCGACGAAGATCACGGCCAGCGGGAACAGGAGGAAGGCCAGCATGGCCGCCCCCAGGGCGAGCAGCTTGGCAGCGGCGTAGTCCTCGCGGCGGATCGCCCGGCTGAAGAACAGGGCGAGCACCCGATGCCGCTGGTCGCGGCCCAGCAGCTCGGGGGCCTGGGCGGCGGCGAACAGGAACACGAGCTGGCCGATCGCCGGGTAGTAGGTGTCGTAGCGGATCGGCGACGCCGCCTCCATCGCGTCGGCCGCCCCGAGCTGCTTCGCGAGGGCCGACAGCCCGAGCGCCACGACAGCCGGGACCGTCGCGATCGCCGCGAGGCCGAAGGGGATGATCTTCGCCCGGCCGGGGCGTCCGAGGCCCCAACTCTGCCGGAACGACTGCTTGACGAGCGACGCGACGGCATGGGGGCGGCCGAGGCGCACCCCGTGGTAGCCGCGATAGCCGAGGTCGTAGATGCTGTCAGCCGTGGCGTCCACTGTCACCGCCTGGCCTGGGTCGCCGGTCGGGGTGCTCACGCGACCTCCCCCGCGACCGCGTCATCCCGGAAGAGGTCCTCCAGCGTGCGCCGCTCCTGCTCGATCCTGACGAGGCCGGCGTCGAGTTCCGCCACGGCGTCTCGCACCCGGTCGTACCCGGCATCGCCATCGAGCGCGACGAACACGCTCCGCCCGTCCACGCGGTTGGCCAGGCCCGCCGAAGCGAGGCGATCGCCGAGGCGGGTGGCATCGTCGTCCAGCTCCACGCGCAACACTCCCGTCCGGCCCGTGAAGGACGCCAGCGGCGCGGAGCGGACCAGCCGCCCCGATTCGATCGCCACGAGGTAGTCGCAGGTCCGCTCGATCTCGCCGAGGAGGTGCGACGCGAGCACGATGGCGATGCCGAACTCGGTGCCCGTCCGCCGCACCAGCTCGAGCATCTGGTCGCGGCCGCTCGGGTCGAGCCCGTTCGTCGGCTCGTCCAGCAGCAGCAGTCGCGGGTCGTGGACCAGGGCCTGAGCGAGCGCCACCCGCTGACGCATGCCCGTGGAGTAGCCGCCGATGGGCCGATAGCGCTCCTCGTACAGCCCCACATGCCGGAGCACGTCGGCAGTCCGCTCGCGCGCTGCCGCCTTGGGCAGCCCCGAGAGCTCGGCCATGTGCGCCACGAGCTCCGTCGCCGGCAGGTCTGGCGGCAGAGCGTCGTGCTCGGGCATGTAGCCGACCATCGCACGCACGGCGGTGCCTTCGCGGGCCACGTCGCGGTCCAGCACCAACGCTCGGCCCGAGGTGGGCTCGAGCAGCCCGAGGAGCACACGGATGAGCGTGCTCTTGCCCGCGCCATTGGAGCCGACGAGACCGATGATGCCGGGCTCGAGCTCGAGGGTCAGATTCTCGAGCGCGACCACGTTGCCGTACTTCTTGGTCAGCGACTCGAGCCGAATCAGGGCCATCGCGCTACGGTAGCGGCCGGCCCAAGCGGTCGGGCCGGGTCGATCAGCCCCCGATCGGCAGGCGAGCGGTCACGATCGTCGGGGTGCGCCGACTCGCCCCCTGCCGGCCAGTGGTCGTCCAACGGGCTTGCCCGCCCATCGGGCAGGCTGGGGGGACGCCGCGTTTCAGCCGGCAGCCAGAGCCTCGGGCGCCTCGCCGGCCTCGGCCAGCGCGGCGTCGCGGTGGGAGACCGGCGCCATGCCCTCCCACGAGTCGCCGACCTTCACCTGCACGGTGAGCGCGACCGACAGCGGCAGCGCGCCCTCCATTGCCTCCCGCAGGATCGGGACGAGGCGGTCGACCTCGTCGCGCGGCGTCTCCACGAGCAGCTCGTCGTGGACCGAGAGCAGGAGGTGGGCCCGGAAGCCGCCCTCGCGGATCGCCGCATCCGCCCGGATCATCGCGATCTTCACGATGTCGGCGGCGGTGCCCTGGATAGGCATGTTGATCGCCATCCGCTCGCCGGCCGCCCGCAGCGCTCCGTTGGACGAGGATAGCTCGGGGATCCGCCGCCGTCTGCCGAGCAGCGTCGACACGTACCCTTGGTCCTTCGCCGTCTCGCGGATGTGGACCATGTACTTGCTGATCCCGTTGTAGGCGTCGAAGTAGCTCTTGATGAACGCCTGCGCCTCCTCGCGGCTGATGCCGGCCCGGCTCGAGAGCCCGAAATCGCTCATGCCATAGGCCAGGCCGAAGTTGACCATCTTGGCCATCGAGCGCTGGTCCGGGGTGACCTCGGCCGGGTCGAGGTGGAGCACCCGCGCCGCGGTCTCGCGATGGATGTCTGCCTCGCGCGCGAACGCCTCGGCCAGGTGCGGGTCGCCCGACACGTGGGCGATGATGCGCAGCTCGATCTGGCTGTAGTCGGCGGCGACCAGCGTGGCGTCCGGCGCGCCGGCGACGAACGCGTGGCGGATCCGACGGCCGAGCGGCGTGCGGATCGGGATGTTCTGGAGGTTCGGGTCCGACGAGCTGAGCCGCCCGGTCGCCGCGACGGCCTGGTGGAACAGTGTGTGCAGCCGACCGTCGGGCCCGATCAGGTTCGGCAGCGCCTCGACGTACGTCGAGCGCAGCTTCGTGTAGACCCGCCAGTCGAGGATCGGCGCGATGACCGGGTGCACCCCCCGCAGCTCCTCGAGCACCGTCGCGTCGGTCGAGTAGCCCGTCTTGGTCTTGCGGCCCTTCGGCAGCCGCAGCTCCTCGAACAGGACCTCGCCCAGCTGCTTCGGCGAGCCGATCGTGAACTCGTGGCCGACCGACGCGTAGATCTCGCCCTCGAGCCGCTCGATCTCCGCCGCGAACTCGCGCTCGAGCTGCGCCAGCGCGTCGCGGTCGAGCGCCACGCCCGCGGCCTCCATGCGCGCGAGGATCGGGACCAGCGGCAGCTCGATCTCGGCGAACAGCCGCTCGACGCCCTCGTCCCGCAGGGCCAGCTCGAGCGACGGGCGGACTGCCAGCACCGCCAGTGCCTCGAGCCCGGCAGTCGCTGTGGGGGGGAGGTTGGCCGCGGCCGGGGGTAGGACGAGGTCGAGCCGCTCGGCGACAACGTCGGCGATCTTCTGCGCCCGGAGTGCGGCGTTGACGAGGTAGGCGGCGATCTGGGTGTCGAACGCGATCGGCGTCGGCGGCGCGTCGAGGTCCACGCCGAAGCGGGCTGTGAGGAGCGGCTTCACCTCGTGGCCCACCAATGGCACGCCGACCGCCTCGACGAGCCGCCGCAGTGCGAGCGAGGCGTCCGGTCCGTCGGCCGCCACCACGCGCCCGTCCTGGCCCGCCACGGCAATGGAGAGCGGGATGCCCGCCAGCGGGCGCGGGTCGTCGGCGACGAGCGCCACGCCGACCGCCGAGAGGCCGCGCAGCCACGGCTGGAGCGCGGCCACGCCCGCCTCGGCCACGAGGCCGATCCGGCTCGGGTCCACGATCGCGGCCGCGAGGGCGCCGGCG
>JBJKRU010000072.1:0-2642 GCA_046704485.1 Candidatus Limnocylindrales bacterium
GCTAGATGGAGTGGCCGACGTTCGACAGGATCTGCGAGACCTGGCCGCCCAGGAAGATGAGGGCGACGATCGCGACGATCGCGATGAGGGCGAGGATCAGCGCGTACTCGGCGAGGCCCTGGCCCTCGTCGTCCCCCTGGATCATGGCGAGCAGTGTTGAGAGCTGTGTCATCTGGACCCTCCCATGCGGCCGGTTTCCCCCGGACGGCGCTGCGCCACAGTACTGCTGCGCGTCAAGCGGCGCCACGGGGGCATCGGCCCGTGATTCGGTTGCTGGTGCATCGACACGCCAGTTCCGGTGCGCTCGCACGCCGCGCGGTGCGACTGCACGCTCTCAGTTGCCGCCGTGGGCGAGGTTCACCAGGATGCCCATCAGCTGGGCCAGCTGGCTGCCGAAGAACACGACCACGATGCCTGCCACGATCAGCGACGCGCCGATGACGATGGCGGTCTCGAGGATCCCCGGGCCGGTGTCGCCGGGCGTCCGGCCGCCGGTCATTGCGCGGGGCTGGCGTCCGGCTCCGCGAGCGCCACGGTCACCCGGACCTCGCCGACGTCGTCGATCGCGACGGTGGCGCCGGCCACGGACGCCCGCTCCGTGAGCTCGCGGCGGACGGGGGCGGGAAGCGGCAGCCGCGCGGCGGCATCCGCCGCCGCCACGGCCGCGGCGTGCGCCTCGTGGCGCTCCTCGATCATGCGCCGCATGGCGTCGGGCACCTCGGCGCCAGGGATCGGCGGCAGGTCGTCGCCCGACGGGTAGACCGGCGTGCGCGACGCCGTCACGACGGCCATGAGCTCGGAGGCGCCCCACTCGAGGGTCAAAGACGCCCGCTCGGCGTGCTGCCCCAGGTAGGCCGCCAGGACCTCGTCGACCATCCGGAACAGCGTGCTCTCGAGCTCCATGGACAGGCGGCGGTCCTGCCCGTGCGACTCGAACTCCACCGCCACATGGGCGCGGCGACCCCGCTCGCGCGCGGAACGGCGGAGCGTGGGCACCAGGCCCAGGTCGTCGAGGACCATCGGCCGCACGTCGAAGATGAAGTTCTTCGTGGTGTCCAGCGTCTGCTGCACCATCCCCGACAGCAGGCGCAGCTCGTCGCGGGCGGCGGCGGGATCGCGGTCCATCAGGCGCTCGACGATCTGCGCCTGGAGCACGATGTTGGTGAGCGACTGGGCCGGCCCGTCATGCATCGACCGGGCGATGTCGCGGCGCAGGTCCTCCTGGGCCGACAGAACGACGCGCGACAGCGACGGCGGCAGCGCCAGCGGCTCGTCGGCGTCCCCGGGCGCCCCGCCAGCCACACCCGCGCCCGTGCCGCCGGCGGTCTTGCCGACCGAGCGCAGCGCGTCCCGGTGGCGGACGAGCGCCTTGCGCTTGGCCTCGAGGACGTCCGTCTGCGCCTCCATGAGGGTGGCGCGCCTGGTCAGGGTGACCAGCTGGTTGTAGCTCTCCACGAGGCCCTTGAGCGCGGGGTCGCCCGTCGCGCCGGCGACCTTCTCGGCCGCCGCGGCGCGCCGCGCCTCGTGGCGGGCCGCCTCGCCACGAGCCTGGTTGGCCAGCATCTCGATCTCGGCGAGCTCGCGGTCGAGGGCCTCGATGCTGCCGGCCAGCTGCTCGGGGAGCAGTCGGTCGTCCTCGGGCTTGGACTCGCGGTTGGTCATCGGATGCACGCTGCCCGGCAGCGGGAGTTCAATCCTCGGGCATCCGGATCCAGCCCTGGCGCATCGCGTACACCACCGCCTGGGTCCGGTCGTTGACCGACAGCTTCCGGAGGATCGAGCTCATGTGGTTCTTGACCGTCTGCTCGCTGATCGAGAGCGCGTAGGCGACCTGCTTGTTGGTCATCCCCTGGGCGATGTTGTCCAGGATCTCCACCTCGCGGGGCGACAGCGGGGCGAAGATCGGCGCCGCCTCCTGGCCGTAGACGGCCAGCTCGCGGAACTCCTTGAGGACCCGGGACGCCACGGCCGGCTTGGAGAAGACCTTGTCGTTGATCAGGTACTCGCCGGCGACCACGCGCCGGATGATCATGACCAGGTCCTCGGGCTCGATGTCCTTGAGGATGAACGCCGCGGCGCCGGCCTTGATCGAGTCGAACAGGGCGTCCTCGTCCTCCTCGGTGGACAGCACCACCACCGCCGAGGACGGCAGCTCGCGCTTGACGCGCTGGGTGATCTCGATGCCGCCGGGCGAGGGCAGCGAGAGGTCCATCAGGATGACGTCGGGGTTGGTGGCGAACGCCGCGTCGAGCGCGCTGCGCCCGTCGACCGCCTCGCCGACCACCTCGAAGTCGGGCTCGCGCTCGAGGATGTTGCGGATGCCCACGCGGAACAGCGAGTGGTCGTCGACGATCAGGATCCGCACCTGCTCGTAGCCGCTCGAGCGGCGATCCGCGCGCCGGCGCTCGGGGCCCGTGTACTCCGTCATCCGTTCTCCTTTCGCGCCAGCGGGATGGCGAGCCGCACGACCGTACCCGCCTCAGGTCGCGATTGCACCTCGAACCGCGCGCCGACAAGCTCGGCTCGTTCGCGCATGAACTGGAGCCCGAAGTTGCGCCGCCCGCGGGCCGCCACCGCGCCGGTGTCGAACCCGCGACCGTCGTCGCGCACCTCGAGGACCCAGTCCGTCCCTTCCAGCCGCG
>JBJKRU010000073.1:0-2885 GCA_046704485.1 Candidatus Limnocylindrales bacterium
CGCTGTTGCGCCAGGTTTCGTCGATGTTGGCGGGCAGAACTTCCGGCTTCAGCCCGAGCAGGCCGAGGAGCTGGAGCCGCCGCGGGGAGGCGGAGGCCAAGACGACCGAAACCTCGCGCCCTCTCACTTCTCACCCTTCTCCAGCACCAGCGTCACCGGCCCGTCGTTGACCAGCTCGACCTCCATCATCGCGCCGAACCGGCCGGTCTCGACCGGCAGCCCGCGTTCGCGCAGCAACACCACGAACCGGTCGTACAGCCCCTGCGCGAGGTCCGGCGGCGCCGCGTCCACGAAGGAGGGCCGCCGTCCCTTCGAGGCGTCGCCGTAGAGGGTGAACTGGGAGATCACCAGCACGCCGCCGCCCACCTCGGCCAGCGGGAGGTTCATCTTGCCGGTGGCGTCGCCGAACAGGCGCAGGCCCGCAATCTTGTCGGCCATCCAGGCCAGCGTGCCCTCGCCGTCGGAGGGCGCAAAGCCCGCCAGGACGACGAAGCCGCGCCCGATCGCCCCGACGCTCTGGCCGTCCACGCGAACCGCGGCGCGGCTGGCGCGCTGCAGCACCACCCGCACGCTATTCGACCGTCACGCTCTTGGCCAGGTTGCGCGGCTGGTCCACGTTGCAGCCCCGCCGCACGGCGATGTTGTAGGCCAGGAGCTGCAGCGGCACCGAGGTGAGGATCGGCGTGAGGATGTCGAGCGTCTCAGGGATGGGGATCGCGTGATCCACCAGCCCGGTGATCTCCTCGTCGCCCTCGGTCACGACGGCGATCACCCGGCCGCCGCGGGCCCGGACCTCCTCGATGTTGGAGACGATCTTCGCGTGCACCGCGTCGCGCGGCGCCACGAACACCACCGGCATCAGCTCGTCGATGAGCGCGATGGGCCCGTGCTTCATCTCCGCCGCCGGGTACCCCTCGGCGTGGATGTAGGAGATCTCCTTCAGCTTGAGCGCCCCCTCGAGGGCGACCGGGAAGTTCACGCCGCGCCCCAGATAGAGCACGTTGGAGGCGCGGACGTAGCGCTCGGCCAGCTCCTCGATCTGCCGCTGCGTGTTGAGGACCGCCTCCAGCTGCGCGGGGAGGCGCTTCAGCGCCTTCACGATCTCGCGGCCCTGCAGGATCGAGAGCGAGCGCAGCCGCCCGAGGTACAGGGTGAACAGGGCGAGCGCCGCGATCTGGCCGGTGAACGCCTTGGTCGAGGCGACGCCGATCTCCGGGCCGGAGTGGAGGTAGATGCCGCCGTCCACCTCGCGCGCGATCGTGCTCCCCACCACGTTGACGATCCCCATCGTCCGCGCCCCACGCCGCTTCGCCTCGCGCAGCGCGGCGAGCGTGTCCGCCGTCTCCCCCGACTGCGAAATCACGATGACCAGCGTGCGCTCGTCCACCAGCGGGTTGCGATAGCGGAACTCGGAGGCGTACTCCACCTCCACCGGCAGCCGCGCCAGCTCCTCGAGCATGTACTCGCCGACCAGCGCCGCGTGCCACGAGGTGCCGCAGGCCGTCAGCACCACCCGGTCCACCTTGAGCAGCTCGTCGGGGGTGTAGTTGAGGCCGCCGAGGCGCGCGGTGCCCTCGTCCTCCAGGAGATGCCCGCGCAGGGTGTTGCGGATGCTCTCCGGCTGCTCGCAGATCTCCTTGAGCATGAAGTGCGGGAACCCGCCCCGCTCGATCGTGGCGAGATCCCAGTCGATCTGGCTGACCTCGGTCGCCAGCGGCACCGCGTGGCGGTCCTTGACCTGGTAGCCGCCGGGGGTGATCACCGCCAGGTTCCCCTCGTCGAGATAGACCACCGACCGCGTGTAGGCCAGGACGGCCGAGGGGTCGGACGCCACGAAGTTCTCGCCGTTGCCGAGGCCGAGGAGCAGGGGGCTCCCGCTGCGCGCGGCCACGAGCGTGTCGGGCTCCTTCACCGACACCACGGCGATGCCGTACGTGCCCTCGACCTCCTGCAACGCCGTCGCCACGGCCTTCTCGAGCGAGCCGCGGTAGAACTGCTCGATCAGATGCGCGAGCACCTCCGTATCGGTGTCCGAGACGAAGCGGTGCCCCTTGGAGACGAGCATCTGCCGCAGCGACATGTAGTTCTCGATGATGCCGTTGTGCGCCACGGCGATCTGGCCCGCGCAGTCCGAGTGCGGATGGGCGTTGCGGCTGGTGGGCGCGCCGTGGGTCGCCCAGCGAGTGTGCGCGATGCCGGTGGTGGCGGCGGCGCCTTCCTTGCCGAGCTGCGCCTCGAGGGCGGCGATCTTGCCGGCCGCCTTCTCGATCACCAGGTGCCCGTCCGCGACCACCGCGACCCCTGCCGAGTCGTAGCCCCGGTACTCGAGCCGCTTCAGCCCCTCGAGCAGCACCGGCAGCGCCTTCCGCGGCCCCACGTACCCCACGATCCCGCACATGCCCGGCTCTCCCCCTCTCAGCCCTGCGTGTCCAGCGCGGCCCGGCCGCGCGTCACCAGCTGCTCGGCCTCGGCGCGGGTCGGCGCCTCCGCGATGATCCGGACCACCGGCTCCGTTCCCGACGGCCGCACGTGCATCCAGCGGTCGGCCAGCGCCATGCGCACCCCGTCCTGGCGATCGACCTCGGCGCCGGGCAACGCGCGCCCCAGGGCGGCGTACGCCCCGTCGAGCGATCCGGACGGCCTGGGAATCTTGGCCTTAACAATACTGTAGCGCGGCGCGGAGTTCACCACCGCCGACACCCCGCGCTCCTGGCCGGCCAGCAGCGCCAGGGTGAGCGCCGCGGCCACCGGCGCGTCGCGGCCGAGGTGCACCTCGGGCAGGATGACGCCGCCGTTGCCCTCGCCGCCGATCACCGCTCCGCGCGCCGCCATGCGCTCGACCACGTTGGCCTCGCCCACGGGGGCGCGTTCGACGGTGCCGCCGC
>JBJKRU010000074.1:0-6492 GCA_046704485.1 Candidatus Limnocylindrales bacterium
GCGAGGCACCTCCTGGGGCTCGGGCACCGACGCTTCGGCATCATCGCCCTGCGGTTCCAGGGCGAACGGCAGCGATTCCGGAAGGATGACCCCGATGGCGTCGCCCCTCAGCGGACGGGCGCTGGCCCCGTGGAGCGTCGGATCACCAGCTCCACCGGGAGGCTCAGCTCGTCGGGCCGCTGCGGGCCGCCGCCGGCAGCGTCTCCCCGCGGCGCGTCGAGGAGCAGCCGGGCCGCGGCGTACCCCTTCAGGCGCAGCTCCTGGCGGACGGTCGTCAGGGCCGGCCGGGCGTGGGCGGCCGCCGCGATGTCGTCGAAGCCGGCGACGGACACGTCGGCCGGCACCCGCAGGCCGGTCGCCCGCGCCGCGCCCATCGCGCCGATCGCGAGCCGGTCGGTCATCGCCAGGATCGCCGTCGGGCGGTCGGCCAGATCGAGCAGGAAGCGCGCCGCCTGGGCGCCGTGCGGCTCGTCGCTGTGCGCGCACTCGAAGATCGGGACGGCGGTGGCGTCCACCCCGGCCGCGTCGAGCGCCTGGACGTAGCCCGCGAGCCGGGCCGCCGCGCTCTCGAAGATGCTGGACGCGGCCCGCTCGCCACTGCACGGCCCGGTGTACCCGTCGCCCTGGAACCGCAGGGCGATGATGCCGAAGCGTCGGTGCCCGAGCCCCAGGAGGTGCCTCGCCAGGTCCCGGGCGCCGCCCTGGTTGTCAACCGCCACGGTCGCGACGTCCGGCAGCCGCGGCTCGTCGACCACCACCGTCGGCACGCTGCGCGCCAGCGCGGCCTCGAGCCGCCGCGAGCCGCGCGGGAGGGCGTAGGCGATGAAGCCGTCGACCGCCACCTGTCCGACCGTGCTCGGATCGGCCGCGTGGATGCCGCCAGGCACCACCAGGAGGCCGAGGCGCCGCTCCTCGCAGGCGTCTGCGATCCCCTTGAACAGCTCGCCGGCCACTGGGTCCTCCAGGGCGAACGGCAGCGATTCCGGAAGGATGACCCCGATGGCGCCGGCACGTCGGGTCCGGAGCATCCGCGCCATGGCGTCCGGCCCGGCGTATCCCGCCTCTCGGGCCGCCTCGAGCACACGCCTCCGCAGCCCGGGCGAGAGCTGGTCGGGCCGGCTGAAGGCGTTCGAGACGGTCGTCTTGGAGACGCCGAGCCTAGCGGCGAGGTCGCGGATCGTGAGTTGGGAGCGGGGCTTCTCCGGCTCGTGCATCGCGTCCATCGTAGGCGTCGGGCACCCGGGTCGCACCCTGCGACGACGCGGCAGGAACCGGGGGAGGGGATCTCGGCGTTGTCTCTTGACCGGTCCAGAACCGCGCGCTATGCTGGCGATGGTCTTGACCGGTCCAGAACCGTTCCTCCACGCAGGAGGCAGGTCGAGACCAGGAGCGAACGATGTACACCACGACGATGTCCGAAGCCCATGACAAGGCCCGCGAGATCATCGAGTCCAGCATCGCCGAGGCGCCCGACTTCTGCGTCTGCGGCAGGCGGATGACCGTCGACACGCGCGACGACCGGGTCTGGATCGAGTGCGAGAGCCTGCGCGGGAAGCGGGGACTCCGCCACGCGATCGCCTCCGGGTTCCACGACTGGCGAACGGTCGAGCTGCCGACACCCCTGCACGCGGCCGCCTGATCCACTCCGCAGGCGACCGTCCGCTGCTGCCGGCCCGAGGCTGAGGGTCGCCGGGCCGGCGGACGCCGAGGGCCCGGCTTCAGGCAGACACGACGTCACGGTGCCCGAAGGCCCAGGTGCCGAAGATCGCCAGCACGATGGACGGGACGCCGAGCGCGAGGTAGCGCCACGCTGCGGCGCCGTTCACCAGCGGATCGCCGCCGAAGGCCCAGTCCCAGGGCGAGAGGTGGGCGAGCGGCTTGAGGGTGTCGCTGAGCGGGAACAGGGCCGAGATCAGGGCCCCTGCCACCAGCACCGACAGCCCGACGCCAAGGACCACCGACGGCCTGGCGCGAATGCCGGCGATCGCCAGGGCGAGGCCGCCGTGGAACGTCGCGAGCAGGCAGCTGAGGACCAGTGTCGCCAGCAGCTTGTCGGCGCCGATCTGCAGGTTGAAGACGGCGTCGGAAGCCATCTGGACGACCGTCGTGGCGACCACCAGGATGATCGTGCACAGGAGCACCGAGAAGGCGCGCCCCGCGAACACCGCCTGCCGGGTGACCGGCTGGGCCAGCACGACCTCGAGGCGCCCGGCGTCCTCCTCGCTGGCGGTCAGGCTGTTCGCGAACCCGACAGCTGCGCCCGCGATCAGCAGCGGGATGAAGAAGTCGTAGAGGTTGCCCCGCAGGAAGCCCGCCGGCGTGCCGAAGCCCTCGAGGCCGAACGCCTGGACGACCCCCGACGGCAGGTTGTTCATGATGTCGCTGGCGGCCGTGCTGTCCCTGAACGCTGGCCAGACCGCGATGGTCACGGCCACGAGCGCGCCCACGAAGACCGACCACAGGGCCGTCGCGCGGCCGAGGGCGCGGACGGGGCCGAGCATCAGCTCGGTGCGCAGGCTGTTCATCGCTGCTCCTCGTAGAGGTCCAGGAAGGCCTCCTCCAGATCGGGCTCCTCCATCAGGAGCCCCTTGACGGGCTTGTCGGCCAGGAACCGCAGGACCGGCTGCACGGGGCCCGAGAGATGGGCCGTGAACCGGTGGTCCTCGATCACGAGGTCCTCCAGGCCGGCGACGTCGGCGATGCCGTCGGGACGTTCGCCGTCGAACCACACTTCGATGCGCTGGCGGACTCGACCGCGGAGCTCGTCCACCGTCCCCTCGGCGACGACCTTGCCGGACCGCAGGACGACGACGCGGTCGGCCGTCCGCTGGACCTCGCTCAGGACGTGTGACGAGAGGAAGACCGATGCCCCCGCGTCGCGCGCCTCGCGGAGCAGGAGCACGAACTCGTGCTGCATGAGCGGGTCCAGGCCGCTGGTCGGCTCATCGAGGATCAGCAGCTCCGCCTTCCAGAGGAACGCGAGCAGGAGCGCCAGCTTGCGACGGTTGCCGCTCGAGAGCTGGCGCGTGCGGCGCGAGAGGTCGAGCTTGAGGCGTTCGGCCAGTTCGTCACGCCGGGACGCGTCCAGGGCGCCGCGCATGCGCCCGAGCGAGGCGACCAGCTGGGCGCCGGTCATGCGCTCGGGCAGCCGGAGCTCCCCGGGCACGTACGCGATGCGCCGCCGGATCTCGACCCCGTGCGTGTGCGGGTCGAGGCCGAAGACCTCCACGCGGCCGGCCGTCGGGTGCAGCAGGTCCAGGACGCAGCGGATCGTGGTGCTCTTGCCGGCACCGTTGGGGCCGAGGAAGCCGAGGATCTCGCCCCGACGCAGCTCGACGTCGATCCCCCGAACGGCCTCGACCGACCCGTAGTGCTTGACGAGGCCGTCGACCCTGAGCAGCAGCTCGGTCGCGGACCGCGGTCCGGCCGGTGGTCTGGCGTCCTGCATCGGCATCTTCTCGTGCGGCTGTGCCGCGTCGGTCACGATGAACCTCCCTCGTCGACGTCGTGTGCCGGCTTGACGGTCAACCCGGCGATGAACCGGCGGACCGCGCGGTCCGCCGTGTCGGGCATGGGGAGCCGCTCGGGAGCCAAGCCCCAGAACAGGGCCAGGCCCTCGAGCAGGCTGTACAACTGGAGCGCGACCTCGTCTGGGTCGGCATCGCTGAACTCACCCGAGGCGATCCCCTCGGCGACGAGCGCCGAGAGGTCGGGCAGCGCGGTGTCGACGTAGCGGAGGAGCATCCGGCGCAGGGATTCGTGCCGGGCCGCCCGCGCGTAGACCTCGAGGATGACCGGGTACAGGCGCTCCATCGACATGAGATCCTCGATGTAGCCGCCGAAGTAGTCCTGCAGTCGATCCGAGACCGGGCCTTCCGCGTGCTTGACCAAGACCAGCCGGCGCGACTGGCGGCTCACCACATGGCCGACGATCGCGTCGAAGAGGTCGTCCTTGCTCTTGAAGTGCAGGTAGAGGCCACCCTTGCTCACGCCGGCCTCGGTGGCGACGTCGTCCATCCGGGCCTCGCTGAAGCCGCGCCTCGCGAACACCGACGCGGCGGCGTCGAGGATCCGTCGGGTCTTGGGTCGCTCGTGGGGCTGGTTGTCGAAGGCCAACTGCGCGTCTCGCATTCACGGCGGGCGACCGGGCAGTGCTGCGACTGACCGGTCAGTCAGGTGATGTCGGCCAGTCTAGCACGGCCGCCTGCGGGCGGCGCCGCGTGCCCCGCGCCACTCCTCCGCAGGAGGTCCACAATGGCCCCACGGCGGGAGTGCCTGCCAGCGCGACGGCCCGGAAGTCGAGCCCGCGCCCAGCCGAGGAGGTGCGGTGGATCGGCGCCGGTTGCTGGCCGGTTGGGGGCGGACGAGCCCGAGCGTGGCCACGGTCCACCCGGCCGGCGACGACGCCGACCTGGGCCGTCTCCTCGACGGCGCCGGCCCTCGAGGCGTCCTGGCCCGGGGCCTCGGGCGCAGCTACGGCGACGCTGCCCAGAACGGCGGCGGGGTCGTCGTCGACATGACCACCCGCAACCGCGTGCTGTCGGTCGATGACGAGACGGCGCTGGTCAGCGCGGAGGCCGGGGTCAGCCTCGACCAGCTGATGCGGCTCCTGCTGCCTCGCGGGCTGTTCGTGCCGGTCTCGCCGGGCACGCGCCAGGTGACGGTCGGCGGTGCGATCGCGGCCGACATCCACGGCAAGAACCATCACGTGGACGGCAGCTTCGGCCAGCACGTCACCGCGCTCGACCTCCTGCTCGCGAACGGGAGCATCCGCACCCTCACCCCGGAGTCCGAGCTGTTCTGGGCCACGGTCGGGGGCATGGGCCTGACGGGCCTGGTGCTGCGGGCGACCCTGCGGATGAAGCGGGTCGAGTCGGCGTACTGCGTGGTGGACACGGAGCGCTGCGCCGACCTGGACGACCTGATGTCGAGGATGGCCGAGGGCGACGAGCGGTACACGTATTCCGTGGCCTGGATCGACTGCCTCGCCCGAGGCCTCTCGCTTGGGCGCTCCGTCCTGACCCGCGGCCGGCCGGCGACCGTCGGGGTGCTGCCGCCGAACCTGCGGTCCAACCCCCTGGACTTCGGCCCGAGGCAGCGGCTGGTCGCACCGCCGGGGATCCCGAGCGGCCTGCTGAACCGCCTGACCGTCCGCGCCTTCAACGAGGCGTGGTTCCGCAAGGCCCCGCGCCGGCGCACCAGCGAGATCCAGGGCATCGCGGCGTTCTTCCACCCCCTCGACTCGGTTGCGCGGTGGAATCGGATCTACGGGCCGCGGGGCTTCCTGCAATACCAGGTCGTCGTGCCGTTCGGGGCCGAGGACACGCTCCGCCGCGGCCTCGAGATGCTGAGCGACGCCGGCCAGGCCTCGTTCCTGGCCGTCCTCAAGCGGTTCGGGCCGTCCAGCCCCGGTCACCTCTCCTTCCCGGCACCCGGCTGGACCCTCGCGCTGGACGTGCCCATCGGAGCGCCCGGCCTGGGCGGGCTGCTCGACCGCCTGGACGGGGAGGTGCTCGCCGCCGGCGGCCGCGCGTACCTCGCCAAGGACTCGCGGCTCAGCCCGTCGGCGGTGGCGCGCATGTACCCTCGACTCGAGGAGTGGCGCAACGTCCGGAGGGCGGCGGACCCGGACCGGGTCTTCATGTCCGATCTGGCGAGGAGGCTTGGGCTGTGAAGGACGCGCTCGGCAACGTGCAGCGGGTCCTCGTCCTCGGCGGGACGTCCGAGATCGCCCTGGCCACCGTGCGGGCGCTGGCCCGACAGCGCCCCGGGCTCCAGGTCGTGCTCGCCGCCCGCGCCAGTGACCGCCGCGCGGCGGCCGCCGCCGCCCTGGCGATGCTCGGGATCGGGGTGGGCGAGGTGGACTTCGACGCCACCGACCGGGCCTCCTATGAGCGCGCCATCGGCTCGGCGTTCGACTCGGGGGGCGACATCGACGTCGTCCTG
Organism: Candidatus Limnocylindrales bacterium; assembly: GCA_046704485.1. Classification (GTDB taxonomy): domain Bacteria; phylum Chloroflexota; class Limnocylindria; order Limnocylindrales; family CSP1-4; genus CAIXZV01. The sequence continues at coordinate 5,947 of JBJKRU010000074.1, forward strand.
CTGGCCTTCGGCCTGCTGGGAGACCAGGAGCGCGCCTGGCAGGACCTCGATGCGGCGCTCGAGCTGGCCGAGGTCGGCTATGCGGCCGCGGTCGCCTGCGGTGTGCTGTCCGCCGGGCGCCTGCGCGGCCAGGGCCATGGCGCGATCGTGGTGCTGTCGTCCGTCGCGGGCCAGCGGCCCCGGAGGTCGAACTTCGTCTACGGCTCCACCAAGGCCGGGCTGGACGCGTTCTACACGGGGCTCGGCGTCGCCGTCGCGAAGGACGGCGTGCAGGTCATGGTCGTCAGGCCGGGGTTCGTGCGGACCAGGATGACCCGCGGGCTGAAGGCGCCGCCGTTCGCCCTCACGCCCGAACAGGTGGGAGATCTGATCGCGGCAGGGCTGCGGTCGGGCAGGGGCGTCGTCTGGGCGCCGCCGGCCATGCGCTGGGTCATGCTCGCCCTGCGGCTCCTGCCCGGCCCGCTCTTCCGGCGGCTCCCCATCTAGGCCGACCGCCCGAGACCGCCGTGGCCGCCGAGGCCCGCCCGGCCCGCGACCGCCGAGGCC
>JBJKRU010000075.1:0-10957 GCA_046704485.1 Candidatus Limnocylindrales bacterium
GGGCCGGGGTCGCGCTGGGCGCCGGCGTGGGGGCGGGGGTTGGACCTGGTCCACCTTTGTGGGGCTTCTTGGGTGCCGGGGCCTTGGCGTGGAGCCCACTCGTGACGCCTACCGGCGCGGCGGATGCCGGGGCCGCCGTGGCTGCGCTCAATTGGGGCGCGGAGGTCAGCGCCATGGTGAGGATCAACGTGAAACCAAAGAGTCGAGGGCGGCGGCCCACGGAATGCGGGTGCGGGCCGGCGTCGGCTGCCCCAGCGCGCTCGTCGATCCAGCGATAGCCGTCCCAGAACATCGATGGAGGCTCCTTTCGGCAGCCCGGCTGACTACGTGAGCCCCGTGGCTTTGCGGCCCCGCCTCGCGACGGGTGTGCCGTGTCGGGGAGACGACCGCCCATGACGATGGACAGGCGACTCGAAACGCCGGGCGAGCCTATCGGGAGGGTCGCCGTCCGCCTAGACCGACCTTCGTACGAGCCCCACCGTGCCAGGCGAGGCACGGGACCTGCTCAGACGGCACTGCACCTCACCGGAACGTGGCGGGCGGTTCCCCCCGGCGTCGCCGGACCGGCTAGGTAAGCCTCCCGATCGGCTGGTATGGGCGGTGTTCCGATGCACCACCAATATCGGATAGATGGCGCGAGCGCCCAACGGAGGCTCGTGAGACGGCACAGGATGCCGCTTGCGGCATCGATCCCGGAAGGAGGACGAACTTGGAGTCGGACCCTGCTCGTCGTCCAGCGCGATGAGGCGAAGGTGGACGGCCCGTCAGCTGACCGTGTCGCCCGGCTGCCAGTGGTGGACCGTCGCCGTCCCGCCGCGGGCCCTGATGGCGGCCTCGAGCTGATCGGGCGTGCCGGCCAGGATCGGGAACGTGCCCCAGTGGATCGGCAGCACGTGCTGGACGCCGAGGAGCTCCGCCGCGATCGCGGCGCCGGCCGGGTCCATCGTGTAGTGGCCGCCGATCGGCAGCATCGCGAGGTCGGGCTTGAAGCGCTCCCGGATGAGCGCCATGTCGCCGAACACGTCGGTGTCGCCGGCGTGGTACACGCGGAACCCGTTCTCCAGCTCGACGACGAAGCCGGCCGGCTCGCCGAGGTAGAGCGTGGTGCCCGCGTCGCCGTTCCAGTCGCCGGCGGAGTGCTCCGCGCCCGTCATGGACACGCGCAGCCCGGCCGCCTCCACGGTGCCGCCCTTGTTCATGCCGGTCACCGCGTCGGCACCGCCGGGGAGCCGTCGCGCCAGCCACAGGCTCATCTCGTGGATGCACGGCCAGGCGGGGCGGAACCTGGCGCCGATCGCCACCGCGTCGCCGAGGTGGTCGCCGTGGCCGTGGGTGACGAGCAGCAGGTCGCAGCGCTCGAGCGCGTCGGCCGGCCGCGGGCTCTTGGGGTTGCCCAGCCAGGGGTCGAACAGGACGACCTTGCCGCCTGGCGTCCGCATCTCCACGGCAGCGTGGCCGAGCCACGTGAAGCTGGTGTCGCGTCCGATCGACATTGCGCGCCTCCGAATGTCGCTGGTTGGTGGTCTGGCACGCCGTCGCCCGAGGCAGCGCGCCGCGTGTGCCGGATTATCCGCCGATGACGGCGAAGCGGGTCCACCCGGCTACACTCGCCCCGTGCTCGCGTCCCGGATCGCCGCCAACATCGCGCTCATCAACTGGACGGTCCTCGCCGGCCTGGCCGTCGGCGCGCTCGCGGTCGTCCTGCTGGCGCGCCTCCGCACGCCCGCGACCAAGGGGTATCTGGCGTTCACCGCGTTCTCCGCGGCCGCCTTCGGCCTCCTCGCGTGGCTCTCAGACGACGGCCTCGCTCCGGCGGCCACGGGGTCCCCGGTGGTCGCGGACCCCGCGTTCGACGCGCCGCGCCGGATCGCGATGGCCGTGTTCGTCGTGCTCGCCATCGTCACGGTGGTGGCCATCGCACGAAGCCGCCGCGCGGTCTGGCCAGCTGCGGCGGGACTAGCGGCGGGGGCGGCATCGCTCGTGATCGGGGCGCTCGGGTGGGGCAGTGGCGGTGCTGTCTCCACCCTCATGCTCGGTGTCCAGCTGCTGGTCCGGGCATCGGCGACCGGCGGGGTGTTCGCCGCGATGATCCTCGGCCACTGGTATCTGGTCACGCCCCGGCTGCCCGAGGCGCCGCTGGTGCTGATCAGCCGGCTGCTGATGGGCGTGGTCGCGGTGCAGCTGCTGCTGTTCGTGCTCTGGGTGGGGGCCGGGGTCGGGCCAGGCGCCACGGGCGGGCCGTTCGCGGCCCTCGTCGGCCCGTGGGCGCTCTTCGTGTGGCTGCGCCTGCTCGTCGGCCTGGTCTTCCCGCTGGTCGTGTCATGGGCGGCCGTCCAGACCGCCCGATCGCGGTCGATGGAATCGGCCACCGGGCTGCTGTACATCAACGTGGGCACGATCGCCGCCGGGACGATCGTGGCGGCCGGGCTGTACTTCGGCGCCGGCCTGCTGGTCTAGGCTGAACGCATGCTTGCCTCGCCGGCCTGAGATAGGAGCACCGCATGCACGTCCGCATCCGGCTGTTCGCGATGCAGCGCGAGGCCGCCGGGACGCGAGAGCTGGGGGTCGAGGTGGCCGAGGGCGCCTCGGTGGCCGACGCATGGGACGCAGCCGTGGCGCTGGTGCCCGCGCTCACGCCCGGGCGCGAGACGCTGCGCTTCGCGGTCAACGGCGCGTATGCGGACCCTGCGGCGCGCCTTGCGGAAGGCGACGAGGTGGCCGCGATCCCGCCGGTGAGCGGCGGCGACGGCACGGCGGACGACGCGCCGGACGGCCGCGTCCGGATCCTGGAGATCCGCGCCCAGCCGTTCCCGCCCGAGCTCGGCGACGACCTCGCGCGCCGGCTGGCCACGCCCGAGGACGGGGCGGTGGTGTCGTTCCTGGGCCGGACCCGGGTCACGCCCGGGACGCCCGCTCCGGGCCAGGAGGCCGAAGCGGCGCGCCATGCCGGCGCCCGCGTCGAGGGCCTCGAGTACGAGGCATTCGAGCCGATGGCGCTCGCGGTGCTGGGCGAGATCGCCGACGAGATCGGGGCGCGCTTCGGCGTCGATCGACTGGCGATCGTCCACCGCACGGGCCCGGTGCCGCCGGGCGAGACGTCGATCCTGGTGGTGGCCGCCTCGCCGCACCGCGCCGCGGCGTTCGACGCCGCCCGCTACGCGATCGACGAGACGAAGGCCCGAGCGCCCATCTGGAAGGCCGAGCGATTCGCCGACGGCCGCGTCTGGATCGGCGAGCCAGCCCGGACGGGGGCGGAGGACGCGGAGGGATCCGGCTGAGCGGCGATCCCGCGCCGTCCGACGACCTGCCGCTCCGCCATACTTGGAGCATGCAGCGCGACGCGGCGGGGAGCGTAGCCGGGGAGCTGGCCGAGCGGGCGGCGGCGATGGCCGCCACCTGGAGCGCTGCCGCGCGCAGCTCCACCACGATCGGCCAGGAGCGGGCGATCCTGCGCCTGCTGGGCGTGTCGGGCGTCGACCGGGACGGGCGTCCCCTGGCGGCCGAAGTGGTGGACCGGTACGTGGGCCGCGACGAGCGTCGCCTGGGCGGCGGGCTGGCCCTGCCGATGACCGTAGCCATGGCCGAGTACGACCTCGCGATCCAGGAGGTGGCCCTCGAGGTGGCGGTCGGCAACATCGACCTTGGCCTGGAGGCAGAGCTGCTCGAAGATCCTGAGCATCGGGCGAAGGCCGAGGCGTCGGCTGCGGCGATGGCGGCGGCGGCGATGGCGCGCGCCGACGCGAACAGGACGGCGCGCCGGGAGCTGATGGCGCTGCTGGGCGATGCGCGCTGGCCGCTCCTGGGCGTCACGCTCGAGTCCCCGGCCGTCGTGGATGCCCTCGACGAGGCGGTCGCGGCGGTGGGTGCGGGCGCTGGCGCTGTCCGAGTGCAGGTCCCGCCGAGCCGCGAGCTCGCCAGCCTCTCGGCGCGCGCCGGCGCTCCCGTGGAGGCGTGGCAGCCAGGACCGGCGTCGCGAGGAGGGCTCGACGCCTTCGACCCGACGGGCCAGCCCGTCCCGACCGGCTCGCACCGGGCGCTCGCCGTCCTGCGCTCGGCACTCGACGACGCGGGTGCCCGAAACGGCCGCTACGTCCGCCTGCTGACCGAGTCACCCGCGCTGGCGGCCCCGGATCAGGCCGTGGTCGCCGCCTTCGAGCGAATCGACATCGTGGTGGCCGACCCGCTGCGCGAGATCGTCACCGGGCGCGTTGATCCGGACCGGGCCATCGCCGACTACGGGTTCGCCCATCGCCTGCTCGTCCGCGCGGGCACGCGCATTGTGGTGCCCGCGGGATCGTTGCTGGTGGCCTCGGATGTTGCCGCCGGCATCCCCTCGGATCCCGCGACCCGCTCCGGGCGGGCTCTCGCGCTCCAGCTGCTCGCGGTCTCTCTGGCGCGGGCGGACGGCCTCCCCCCCGACGCGGTGGTCGTGGGCGCGCTGCCCGCGTGGCTGGGCGACGAGCCGAACGCCACGGCGCTGGCCATGGCCGAGGTGGCGCTGCGTCGCGAGCTGTTCCCGGCGCATCCGCTGGCCTTCCTCGAGCCTCCCGCCGAGGCGTCATCGTCGACCGAGTGGCAGGCGCTGATGGCTGGGCTCCTCCCCGACGCCGGCGACGTCAAGCTGCTGCTCTGCCGCGGGTCGGACTCGTTCGCCGATCGGGCGCGGGCGATGCGGGCGACCGTCGATGTCGCACGGGCCGTCGCGGCGTCACGCACGCGACCCGTGCTGACGGGTCTCGCTGGCGCACATCGAGACGCGACGCTTGCCGTCGCGGTCGACACGCTGACCGGGCTGGAGGAGCGCGGCTGGCAGTGGCTCGTGGACCAGCCGCTGGGCCTCGGATCGGCTCGCCTCGGAGCGGGGGCGGTCGCCGACCGGACGAGCGGCTTCGACATCCTGGCCGCCAGCCCGACCACGGGCAACTGACGCCGGGGCGGCACGACATGGCCGAGGCTGCGACCGTGGAGCCGGGGACCCGGAACGCCTGGCGCAACTGGCTCGAGGCGAACCACGCTACGTCACGCGGGGTGTGGGTCGTGCATCCCAGGCGGCGATACGCAGAACCCGGCGACCTCGACTACGAGAGCGTGGTCGAGGAGGCCCTGTGCTTCGGCTGGATCGACAGCCGGGCCAGGGCGGTCGATGAGCGCCGGACCAGCCTGTACGTCGCCCCGCGCCGGCCCGGCGGCATCTGGGCGGCGAGCAACAAGGCGCGGCTGGAGCGGCTAGCGGCGGCCGGCCTGATGACGCCGGCCGGGCTCGCCGTCGTCGAGCGCGCCAAGGCCGACGGCTCGTGGACGAGTCTCGACCGGGCGGAGGCGGCGGCCGAGTCGTCAGACCTGCGGGCAGCCCTTGATGCCCGGCCGGGCGCACGCGCGACCTGGGACGCGTTCCCGCGCGGCGAGCGCAAGATGATCATCGGGTGGATCGACCAGGCGAGGCGCCCTGTCACTCGCGCGGCCCGCATCGAGCAGGCAGCCGAGCGTGCCGCCGATGGGATCCGCGTGGGCGAGTGGCTCACGAGGCCGTCCCGCCGGGAGGCTCCCGACTAGAGGCGCGTCAGGTCGTCGGGTGCGGCGTCGTCCACGATTTCGCCGCACGTGGGGCAGTGCCAGCGCGCCTCGAGCGGCGTCCCGCATGCCGCGTGGCGCAGCGGCTCGCCGTCGACGCCGGCACGCCGGGCCCCCCAGTCCGCGAGCAGGCGGAGCGCGCCCGCCAGCTCGCGGCCGTCGGCTGTCAGCGCGTACTCGAGCCGGACAGGGCGCTGGGAGTAGGGCGTGCCGACGAGGATCCCAGCACGCTCAAGGCGGCGCAGCCGGTCCGCGAGGATGTTCGGGGCGATCCCGGCGACCGCCGCGGCGAGCTCCCCGTAGCGGAGCGGACCGACGAGCAGCGCCTCGACGAGCTGGAGGCTCCACCGATCGCCGACGCGGTCGAGGGCCGAGCCGAGACCGGACGGGGGTGCTGTGCCGGGGCCGGGCGTCGTCATCGGTCCATGGTAGGGGACGCACTTGCCAGTCCGCCTGTCGGCCTGTAGATTGCAACTTGCAATATACAAGTCACAGGTCAGGAGTCGTCCGCCATGTCCGTCCTCGCCGAGCTCTCCGAGGCCGTCGCCGCCGTCGCCGCGGCCGCCGGGCCGTCCATCGTCGCCATCGGCTCGCGCACGCGAGGCTCCGGTGTCGTCATCGCAGACGGCCGCGTCCTCACCAACGCCCACAACATTCGAGGCGAGCAGGTCACGGTCCGCTTCGCCGACGGCCGCATCGTGCGCGGCACGGCGTCCGGCGTTGACTGGGACGGCGATTTGGCGGTCGTCGGGGTCGACACCGCCGGTGCGCCTCCGCTCGCGTGGTCGTCCGCCCAGCCCACCGTCGGGAGCGCGGTCTTCGCTGCCGCGGCGGCTGGCGGTGGGGGGACGCGCGTCACCTTCGGCTTCGTGTCGTCGGTGGAGCGGGCCTTCCGCGGCCCCGGCGGGCGTTCGATCGGAGGCTCCCTCGAGCACACCGCACCGCTCGCGCCCGGCTCGTCCGGGTCGGCGCTGCTCGACGCGGACGGGGCCCTCCTGGGGCTCAACACGAACCGCGTCGGCGAGGGCTTCTACCTCGCGCTGCCGGCTGACGATGCCTTCCGGGCCCGAGTCGACGCGCTCGCCCGCGGGGAGTCGCCGGCCTCGCGCCCGAGGCTCGGCATCGCGGTGGCGCCCGCCCACGTCGCCCGGCGGCTGCGCCGCGCCACCGGCCTGCCCGAGCGCGACGGGGTGCTGGTCCGCGAGGTGGAGCCCGGCAGCCCGGCCGAGCGTGCAGGCATGGCGCAGGGCGATCTCGTGGTGGCCGTCGCCGGACGGCCCACGCCGGACATCGACGCTCTCCACGACGCGCTTGGCGCGGCGACGCCCCCGTTCGAGATCGCCCTGGTGCGTGGCGCCGAGGAGCGGACGGTGACGATCGACGCCTCGTCCGACGCGACGGCCGACTGACCTCGCCGGGTCAGGCAGGGACGGCGACGGCCGCCCTGGCCGGGGCGGTCCACACGAGATTTGCGTTGCGCACGAAGTGGATGCGCAGCGCGACGCCGCAGGAGATCCCTCCGCTCGTCCACGAGGTCGACGGCTGGCCGAGTGCGGTGTCTCCGCTCCCGTGCCAGTCGCCCATGCGGATCGACCTGGGGAGCGCGTGCATCGCCGCTCCGCCAGCCGGGCGGGAGCCTGTCACGTCGACCGGGTCGGCTCCGCCGTAGCGCGAGACGGAGGTGGCAGCGTCGCGGATGCGGGCAGCGGCCACGGGCGTTTCGTGACGGCTGGGGCGATTGACCATGATCGAGTGGGTGCTCCGCGCGAGCATCAGTTCGCCTCCGAGGGGCTGCCGACGGTCCTCGGCGCCACCCTTGCTGCGCCGGTCCCCGGTGACCGCCCGTCCCGCGGCCACATCGCCACCCTATCGACTCGGCCGGACCCCGCGGGGCGGGACCTTCGTCCTGCGTAGGGCTGACCACCGTCGACTTCGACCGCACCCTGCCGACCTGCACTGCCCCGATCGACCCCCCTTGCCCGCGTGCGCTGAGGCACCGCATTCTGCGTGGGTCAACCGCGCCGGGGCCCGGACCGGCTGCCGGAGCACGCTGACGGTCGATCGCCGCCTCGAATCGGCCCGGTGGCACGGAACCACCAAACCGCTGCCGCTCAGAACTGCGGGCGGCGTTTCGGTGACCGGTGGCCAACAGCACCACCGTCTGGTGGGCCATAGCCACCGCGCGCGTCGAGGCAGCCGCGTCCCTGGCTCGGGGGAGACGGCTGAGAGGCGTTTGGTGGCTCGAGGCCACCACGGGGTCGCGCGTCCGGGGCCGGCCGAGTCTGGCGGCGGGGCCGATCACCAGGATCTCGTGACTCAGCGCCTCGCGGCCCAGACGCTCGAGGCACGTGCGCGAGCCGACGATCATCCTGCAAAGTGCCCCGCACTCCGAAGAACATTCGGTATCCTCTCGACTCTGCAGAAGGAACCAGCAGTCCGGAGCCAGACCGTGGTACACCCCGCCCGTGACGAGATCGACGACGCCATCCTGCGCGAGCTCCAGGCTGACGGCCGGCTCGCCAACGCAGACCTGGCCCGTCGGATCGGCTTGTCGCAGGCGGCGACCCACGCCCGCGTCCGCCGTCTTGAGCGCGACGGCGTCATCGCGACCTACGTCGCCCTCGTCGACCGCGAGCAGGCCGGCTTCGACCTGCTGTGCTTCGTGAACGTCGGCCTCCGCGCCCACGGCCACGATGACGTCGAGCGCTTCCGCGACGCCGTCACGGCGATGCCCGAGGTCCTCGAGGTCCATCACGTGACGGGCGAGCACGACTACGTCCTGCGTGTGGCCCTCCGCAACCGCCGCGACCTGGAGCGGTTCCTCGTCGAGCGCCTGTCGTCCATCCCGGGCATCGCGCGGATCCAGACGAGCCTGGTGGTCCGGGAGGTGAAGCGCACCACCGCCCTCCCGATCGGGCCGGACATCGCCCTCGATTCGGCCCGAGCCCGCACCTGACGCCCGCAGCCCACCCGCACCTGACGCCCGCACCCCACGCCGCCAACCCACCCGCAGATGGAGATCGCCCGATGACCCCGGATCGCCCGTCGTCCCTCCACACCATGGGCCAGCAGCACGGCCGTCGCAGCTGGGCAGAGCCCTGGAAGATCAAGATGGTGGAGCCGCTCAAGGTGACCACGCGGGCCCAGCGCGAGGCCGCGGCGGCCGAGGCCGGCTACAACACCTTCCTGTTGCGGTCCGAGGACGTGTACATCGACCTGCTGACCGACTCGGGCACCTCCGCCATGAGCGACCGCCAGTGGGCCGGGATGATGCTGGGCGACGAGGCGTACGCCGGGAGCGTGAACTTCTACCACCTCGAGGAGGCGGTCCGCCGCTACTACGGCTACAAGCACGTGGTGCCCACCCACCAGGGGCGCGGCGCCGAGCACCTGATCAGCCAGGTGCTGATCGAGCCCGGCGACCACATCCCGGGGAACATGTACTTCACCACGACCCGCGAGCACCAGGAGATGGCGGGCGGAACGTTCCACGACGTGATCATCGACGAGGCCCACGACCCGGCTGCGATGCACCCGTTCAAGGGCAACGTGGACCTGGCCAAGCTCCAGGCGCTGATCGACGAGGTGGGCGCGGACCGCATCCCCTACGTGTCGCTCGCCGGCACCGTCAACATGGCCGGCGGCCAGCCGGTGTCGATGGCCAACGTCAAGGCCGTCCGCGCGATGTGCGAGCCGCTCGGCATCAAGGTGATGCTCGACGCCACGCGCATGGTCGAGAACGCGCTGTTCATCCAGGAGCGCGAGGCGGGCTACGCCGACACGCCGATCGCGGACATCCTGCTGGAGTTCTGCTCCTACACCGACGGCGCCTGGATGAGCGCCAAGAAGGACAACCTCGTCAACATCGGCGGCTGGCTGGCCGTCAACGACCAGGACACCTTCGAGGAGCTGCGCAACCTGGTCGTGGTGTTCGAGGGCCTCCACACCTACGGCGGGATGGCCGGGCGCGACATGGAGGCGCTCGCGCTGGGCATCGCGGAGGCGGTCCAGAACGACCATGTGCGCTCGCGGGTGGGCCAGGTGCGCTACCTCGGCGAGTTGCTGACCGAGTGGGGGATCCCGATCGTCCAGCCCATCGGCGGGCACGCGGTGTTCCTCGACGCCCGGGCGTTCTACCCGCAGCTGGCGCAGGACCTCTTCCCGGCCCAGACGCTGGCGGCGGAGCTGTACCTCGACTCCGGGATCCGCTCGATGGAGCGGGGCATCGTGTCGGCGGGGCGGGACCCGAAGACCGGCGACCACAAGCGACCGAAGCTGGAGCTGACGCGCCTCACGATCCCGCGCCGCGTCTACACGCAGGCGCACATGGACGTCGTGGCCGAGTCGGTCAAGGCCTGCTTCGACGCGCGCGAGTCGGCGCGCGGCCTGCGGATGGTCTACGAGCCCAAGTACCTGCGCTTCTTCCAGGCGCGCTTCGAGCCGATCTGAGGACCGATCTGGCCGTCAGCCTCGGAAGTCGGGCCGGTCGAGGACGCGCCGCCACGTCCCGTCCGGCCTGCGGCGCGCGACCTGGGCGCGGGCGCCAGCTTCGTCGCGGGCGCGCGTGGCGGTCAGCGCGAGGTCGCCCGCCACGAGCGTCTGGAGCGGCGCCTCGAGCTTGAACTCGGGGCCGAGGCAGCCGCTCGGTTACGGGCCCGCGCTGGACGACGGCGTCGGGAGCCAGCCGCCGATCTGCGTCCACGAGGCGCCCTGATCGGCGCTGCGCATGAGCCGGCTCTCCGTGGTCGTCAGGGTCGAATTCAGCCAGCCCGACTGGACGACGTACCACGGGCCCCCGGGCACGATGGCGGCTTGGCTGGTGTTGAAGGCGTCGAACTGGCCTGGCGGGCAAGAGGTCCAGGTGCGGCCGCCGTCGGAGGTCCGGATCGTCGATCCCCGCTGGCCGGAGATGAAGCCGGTGCCGTCAGCGGCCATGGCGATCGTCTGGAGGTAGTCCGAGGAGGTGATGCTGCCGATGCCCGATGGGCCGCCGGGCATCCCGGTCCGGGCCCGCCACGACCACGTGCGGCCGCCGTCGGTCGTCTCCATCACGGCCTTGAGGCCCGACCCGGCGCCGATGATCCCCGAGCAGCCGACCCAGCCGTGCGCCGCCGAGACGAAGCTGACCGAGACGGGGTCGAACGTGCCGCACGGGCGGCTGTCCGCCAGCTGCGTCCAGGTGGCGCCGCCGTCGCTCGTCGCGTACAGCGCGGTGCTGAAGCCGCCGCTGGCCCCGACGCTCGCCGAGGGGGGCTCGAACCCGACGCCGAACCCGTGGGTCGCGTCGCCGAACGAGATGGAGGTCAGGTTCGCGTGCCCCACGATCGTCCAAGTCGCGCCGCCGTCGTCGCTGCGCTCGACGGTCCCGGTGCACGCGGGATTGCCC
>JBJKRU010000076.1:0-2801 GCA_046704485.1 Candidatus Limnocylindrales bacterium
GATGTGGCGCGAGCAGACCTACCTGCACCCGCGCGCCCTGCTCGGCTACTTCCCGTGCAACGCCGACGGCAACGAGCTGATCGTCTGGGATCCCGCGGCCCCCGGCGAGCGCCCGCTGGAGCGCCTCGTCTTCCCTCGCCAACCCCGCCACGACCGGATCTGCCTCGCCGACTTCTACCGCCCGCTCGGCTCCGGCGATGTCGACGTCGTGGCCCTCCAGGCGGTGACGGCCGGCGATGAGGTCACCCAGCTGATGGCCTCGCTCGAAGCCGATGGCGAGTTCGCCGAGCAGCTGTTCGTGCACGGGCTCGGCGTCCAGACCGCCGAGGCCATGGCCGAGTGGCTGCACGCCCGCGTCCGCCGTGAGCTCGGGATCGAGCCCGCGCAGGGGCGCCGCTACTCATGGGGCTACCCGTCGTGCCCGGAGCAGTCGGAGCTGACGAAGGTCTTCTCCCTGCTCGACGCGCCGGCCATCGGCCTGCGCCTGTCCGGCGGCTTCGCCGTCGAGCCCGAGCAATCGACGCTGGCGATCGTCGCCCACCATCCCCAGGCGGTCTACTTCGGGATGAAGTCCGGGCAGCTGCCCCGCAACGCCCGGCAGGCCGGTGACGAGCTGATCGCCGGCACCGACAAGGATCCGACCCGGATGGCCGCCCTGTCTGATTCCGACCCGTCGGATGCCGCGGCCGGCGAGCCGGCGCTCGCCGAGGCCTGACCCGGTCTAACCCGGTCTAACCCCGGACGTCGATCGGGCTGCCCCGGCGTCCGGTCCCCGAGCGATGGGGGCGCGCCGGCAGCTTGACCGGGGTGGCGTGCATGGCCCGCAGGCGCACCTCGCGCCACGACATGCCCTCCTTGAGCAGCGCCGGGCCGCCCATGAGGATGGCGGTCGTCACCTCCACCGCCTGCAGGATCACGCCGTAGGCGACTCCGGTGCCAAACCCGACGTGCCACCCGGTGTGCAGTACGGCGGCACACGCGGCCTGGAAGACGCCGAGGTTCGCCGGGGTGGCCGGCAGCACGGCGCTGATGTTGACCGCGAACAGGACCGCCCCCGCGGCGGCAAGCCCGGCCTGTTGGTTGAGCCCGAGGGCGACGAGCAGGATGTAGCAGGACATCCACTGCAGCGCCCAGGCCCCGAGCTGGGCGGCGGTGGCGATCACGCCCAGCCGGGGCTGGCGGAACACGACCAGCCCCGTCCGCACGCGGGTCAGCGCGCGGCGGGCCTGGGCGACGAGTGACTGGATGCGGCGGAAGTGCACCGGCTGTGAGCGGTGACGCAGCGCCAAGGGGGCCAGGAGCACGAACGCCAGCAGCGCCAGCGGCGCGATCACCGCGGCCAGCAGCGCGTCGTGGTGTCCGCTGAAGATGTCGACCGACGAGAACATCACGGCGCCCAGGATGATCAGCGCCACGATGTTCAGCAGCGTCTGTGACACCACGGTGCCAAGCACGATCGGGAACGACTCCCGCGGGTGGCCGGCGCGCCGGGCCACCACGAGCGCGCGCGACGGCTCGCCCAGGCGTGCCGGCAGCGTCGAGGACATGAGCACGCCGATGAACGTCCCCTGCATGGCGTCGGACATGCGGATCCGGGCCCGGGGCAGCGCGGCCTGGAGGATCGCGTACCACGAGACGGCGCGCAGCGCCATCGCCGAGCACATGACGGCCAGGCCGAGGATCACAAAGGACGGACTGGAGGCGACCAGGGCGGAGGCGACGTTGGCCAGGCCGATCTTCTCCAGGGCCAGGATTGCGAGCGCGACGGCGCCCAGCGAGAAGGTGGCGAACGCCCCGCGGCGCAGGACCGTGGCGAGGCGGCCGCGGCGGGAGACCGGCGTGCGCTCCAGGCTGGGCAGCCGCCGCGGGCGCACGTGGGGACGGAGATCGGCCGAGCGCAGTCCCATGCGCACCGCGGCACGCTGACGCGTCCCGTGCGGCGCCGGGACGGCGATCGCGTCCTGATAGGCGTCCATGACCTCGGCCGCGACCCGGGGCCAGGCGAACCGTTGCACCTCGGCCGCCGCCGCGCGGGACATCTCGGTTCGGCGCTCGGGCTCCTCCCAGAGGTCGCGGAGGGCCTCGGCCAGCCCCTGGGCGTCGCCCGGGGGCACGAGCACGCCGTCGACGCCGGCGCGAACGACGTCGCGGTAGCCGGCGATGTCGGAGGCGACGACCGGCGTTCCGGCGGCAAACGCCTCGGTGAGCACCATCCCGAAGCTCTCGCCCCGCAACGAGGGGGCGCACAGCAGGTCGGCGCGCTCCAGCTCCTCGCGCTTACGGGCATCGTCGACCTTGCCCAGGACGCGCACGCCGCGGTCATCGAGCATGAGCGGGGCGAGGTCCTCCGGGGCCGGACCGATGACGGTCAGCTCGGTGGGGATGTGCTCGCGCAGGGCCTCGAAGGACCGCAGCAGCAGCGGCAGCCCCTTGCGCTCCACCGCCTGTCCGACGAACACGATCCGCAGGCGATCGGCCGGCGTCCTGGCGCCGGCGCGGGCGAGGACCTCCGGATCGACGTGCACGCCGTTGGGGATGACGCGGTAGTGGCCGCCGAACCACCGGCGACCCGTCCAGGCGGCCCCCTCCGAGACGGCGATGCGCACCCGGAGGTGGTTGAGGATCCTCCGGGCGCCGAAGTAATTGGCCATCGCGTTCGGGAAGCGGCGATCCGAGTAGGAGTGGAAGGTCCCCACCAGTGGCAGCCGCGTCAGCTCGGAGGCCACCCAGCCGATCATCGGGGCGACCGGCTCGTGGATGTGGACGACGTCGTAGCCCCCGGTGCGCAGCTCGGTCTGCAG
>JBJKRU010000077.1:0-24976 GCA_046704485.1 Candidatus Limnocylindrales bacterium
GACGACGATGCGCTCCTGGCGCGGCGCCTGGCAGGCCTCGCCGAGATGGCGGGCCGCTGAGGACGGCCGGGAGTCCCAGGTGAGCGTCGTCGTCGGCACCGCCGGTCACATCGATCACGGCAAGACCACGCTGCTTCGCGCCCTGACCGGCATCGACGCGGACCGGCTGCCCGAGGAGCAGCGCCGCGGCATGACGATCGACGTCGGGTACGCGCACCTGGCTGTGCCGGGCGGCGCGACGCTCGACTTCGTGGACGTGCCCGGGCACGACCGTCTGGTGGGCAACATGCTTGTCGGGGCGGGCGAGATCGACGCTGTGCTGCTGGTGGTGGCCGCCGATGACGGGCCATCCGCCCAGACGATCGAGCACCTCGAGCTCCTCGACGCACTGGGGCTCCGGGACGGCCTGGTGGCAGTGACGAAGGCCGACGTCGCGGGCGAGGTGCGGGCGGCGGAGGTGGCCGAGGCGGTGGCGTCGCTGGTCCGGCGCACCACGCTGGCCGGCTCGCCGGTGCACGTGGTGGCGTCGACGACGGGCTCGGGGATCGACGGGCTGCGCTCCGCCCTCGCGGCGCTGGCCGACCGGGTAGCGGCCCGCCTGGTTTCAGCGGCGGCAACGTCTGGCGGGCCGCGACTGGCGATCGACCGCGCGTTCCGGGTCCGCGGGCGGGGAGTGGTCGTGACCGGCAGCCTGCGTGGTGGACGCGTGGCATCCGGCGACACCCTCCGGCTGGTGCCCGGCGACCGCGAGGTCCGCATCCGCGAGGTGCAAGCGCGCGGTGCAACCGTCGAGGCGTCCGATGGCGGTCGGACGGCGCTGCTGCTCGCGGGCGTCGAGCTCGACGACGTCCCCCGCGGCGCAGTCCTCACCACCGACCCGGCGGTGGCCGCCACGTCGCGCGTCATGGTGGCCATGCGGGGCCCCGCGGGTCTGGTGCCGGCGGCCGGCGGCCACCGCCCTGCGCCGGACGCACCCGCGGACCGCGACCGGCTCCGCCTCCACCTCGGGACGGCCCAGGCCGGGGCCCTGGTCGTCCGCGGACCGCGCGAGGCGATCGACATCCCGGGCGGCTCAGCGCTCGCGATCCTCCGCCTGGACGAGCTCATGGCCGCAGCGCCGGGCGACCACTTCGCGCTCCGGCGCCCATCGCCGGGATCGGCGGCGGGCGGCGGTGTCGTCCTGGACGCGCTGCCGCCCCGGGGCGTCTCGCGACGGCGGCTGACCGCACAACGGGCCGCTGCCATGGCCGCCGATCCCCGGGGTCGCCAAGCGCGCCTGGAGCTGCACGGATGGCTCTCCGATCATCTCGCCCCCTCGTTGGCACCCGACGTGGCGGAGGACCTCGGCTCGATCGCCACGCGGCTCGTCGCGGAGCACCACGCGGCCCATCCCGAGTCGGCCGGCCTCCCGCTGCCGGCGCTGCGCCAGGAGCTGGCGCACACCGCCCGACGGCTCGTGACCCTCGACCGCGCCTCGGCCGACGCCGTTGCCCAGGACATCGTCGCCTCGCTCATCTCGCGCGGCCTCCTCGCCCGTGACGGCGATGTCGTGCGCGACCCGTCCCGCGCAGCAGGCCTGCCGCCCGAGGTGCTGGCCGCGATGAGTCGACTCGAGGCTGCGCTCGCCGTCGCCGCGCCACCGCCGCTGGCCGAGGCGGCGGCTGCGGCTGCCTGCCCGCAGCAGGGCGTCAAGGCCCTGGAGGCGGCGATCCGGATCGTGCGGCTGCAGGACAACCTGGCCTGGGCCGCGACCACCTACCGTGAGCTCAGCCGCCAGGCACTGTCGATGGCTGCTGCGGGACCGCTTGCGCCGGCCGCCTTCCGCGATGCCACGGGCACCAGCCGCAAGTACGTGATGGTGATCCTCGAGGACCTCGGCCGACGCGGCCTGCTGCGCCGGACGGACGCTGGCCACGTCCTCGGGCCGAAGACGCTGGCACGGCTCCAGGAGCGGGCTGCTCAGAGACCGGCCCAGCGCGAGGGAGGGTCGTGAGCCCGAGGGGCGGGAGTCGCCGGGACGTCACGGCCGCGATCGTCTTGGCCGGCGGCGCGTCGTCGCGGTTCGGCGCCGACAAGCTGGCGGCCGAGCTCGATGGGCGACCGCTGCTCCACCACGCGTTGGCCGCGGTCGACGAGGTGTCCCGAACGATCGTGGTCGTGCTGGCACCAGCAGCTGAGGCACCGGCGTTCCCGGGACTTCGCGCCCGGGTCCTCGTGGCGCACGACGCCGCCTCCCATCGAGGGCCCCTCGCCGGGCTGGCCGCTGCGGTGGCCGTGCTGCCCGCCGGCATCGACCGGGCGCTGGTCGTCGGTGGCGACATGCCGTCGCTCGTGCCGAAGGTGCTCGAGATGCTGCTGGCGGCGCTCGACGCCGATGCCGCGCTCGGTGCCGCCACGCTCGAGGCGGATCCGCCGGCCAGCCTCCCCATGGCGTTGCGGCCGGTGGTCTCCGGTTCCGCGGTGACCGCCCTCCTCGCGGAGGGCCGGCTGGCGTTGCGAGGCGTCCTCGGTCGCGTGCCGTCGGCCGTCGTTCCCGGAGCCGCCTGGCGCGCATTCGACCCTGCCGCGCGAACGCTCCGCGACGTCGACACGCGAGGCGACCTGCGGGGGTCGTCCTGACCGGGGATGTCCCGTGCCTCGCCGCGGCGCGCCGTCGACGATTCGGCCGAGGCGGGCCGAGCCGCGTGGATGTTGTCCCGGTCGAGCGTACGGATGGCGGGTCGGTGTCCGCCCCGAGGCTCCCAGCCCAGTCAGCGGCGTGGGTCTGCCTGGCCTGCGAGTCCAGACTCCGGGCCGTTCGGGGCCAGAGGCTGGACTGCTGGGCTGGACGCGGCCGCGAATCGGGCGGCATTCGGCCTGAGACGGGTTTCGGCGTCGACTGCCAGTCCAGGGACGGTCGCAGCTCGTTCAGACGTCTGGACTGGGAGTCCAGCCCGAGGATCCGCCTGGGAGTCCAGCCCGCGGATCCGCCTCAGTCCAGACCGGGCGCCTCGAACACCGCGCGGCCCTCGACGAACGTGGCGACCACACGCGCCTCGCCGATCTCGCCTGCGTCGCGATCGAACAGGTCGCGGTCGAGGATCGTGAAGTCGGCCAGCCTGCCGCGCTCGAGCGTGCCCGCCTCATCGAGGTGCTGGGCGTGGGCCGAGCCGGCGGTGAACGCCCGCAGCGCCTCGGCGAGGGAGATCCGCTCGTCCGGAAGGAATGGCCGCCGCGCCCCGCGCGACTCGTCTGAGACTCGGTTGACCGCCACCTCCATCTCGATCAGCGGGTCCGGCGTGGACACGCCCCAGTCGGAGCCCATCACGAGCGTCGCGCCGTGCTGCAGCAGGGAGCGGAACGGGTACTGGCGGATTGCCGCGTCGCCGCCGAGGAAGGGCAGCGTCAGCTCCGTCATCTGGTCCTCCTCGACGGCCCAGTACGCCTGGGCGTTCGGGAGCGCGCCGAGCTGGCGGAAGCGCGGGAGGTCCTCGGGGTGGACCGCCTGGATGTGCGCGAGGGTCGGCCGGCTGTCGGTCCAGCCGTTGGAGCTTCGAGCGGCCTCGACCGCGTCGAGCGCCTGGCGGACGGCCCGGTCGCCGAGGGCGTGGAAGTGGGGCTGGAAACCGAGCGCGTCGAGTTTGACCACCACCCGCTTGAGCAGCTCGGGCTCAATGAAGTCGATGCCCCGGTTGGCCGTCGGCCGGCCGTTCGCGTCGAGGTACGGCTCCAGCATCGAGGCCGTGAAGTTCTCGACGATCCCGTCGACCATCAGCTTGACGCTGGTGGCGTTGTACCGGCCGAGGCGTCCGTTCGCCCGCCGCTCGACCAGGTCATCGATCTGCTCGAGGCCCCGCTCGCGGTCCCACCACAGAGCCCCGACCACGCGCCCGGTCAGCTCGCCCGACGCGGCCAGGGCGAGGTATGCGGCCTGGTCGACTGGCGTGACCCAGGCGTCCTGCCAGTTCGTGATCCCGAGCGAGTGCAGATAGCGCTGGCTCTCGAGCAGGGCCCGGCGGAGGTCGTCGGCCGTCGTCGGCGGGACCAGCCGCTCCACGAGGTCGCTCGCGCCCTCGTGGAGCGTGCCCAGCGGCGTGCCGTCGGGGTCGCGCGCGATCCGGCCATGGGCGGGATCGGGCGTGTCGCGGGTGATGCCCGCCATCTCGAGCGCCTTCGAGTTCACCCAGACGTCGTGGCCGTCGCGGTTGGGGAGGCACACCGGCCGGTCCGGCACGATCCGGTCGAGGTCCTCGCGCCGCGGGACGCCGCCCGGGAAGTCGGCCAGCGACCAGCCGCCGCCCAGGATCCACTCCGCTTCGGGGTGCTCGGCGGCGTAGGCCGCGATGATCTCGAGGTAGCGGTCCTTGCCCCGCGCGTCGTGCAGCTCGCATCGGCTCTTCGCCAGCCCGCCATGGGTCGGGTGGACGTGCGAGTCGCCGAAGCCGGGCGTGACGGTGCGACCCCGCAGGTCGATGAGGCGGGTGCGAGGTCCGACGAGTGGCGTCACGGCGGCATCGGGGCCGACTGCCGCGATGCGACCGCCGCGCACCGCCATGGCGCGGGCCCAGCTTCCGGCGCCGTCGGCGGTGAACAGCCGCCCCCCGGTCAGGACGAGGTCGGCGGGCTCCGGATCCGGCATGCCACGAGCATTGCAGACCGCATCCGCCAGCACTGCCCCGTTGCGCCCCGTGGCCGCGCAGGTCGCCGCCGACCCCGTCCGCCGCGTACGCTTCGGGCGGCCGGGAAGCGAAGCCAGCGCCACTCCCCCAGAACGTGACCCTCAGTGGAGGTCCCCATGACGAGCGTTCACCTGCTCCACGCCGGCTATGCAGGCGACGGCGTCGGCTCGTCGATCGTGCTCGTTCGCGACGGCGACGCCTCGATCATCGTCGACCCGGGCATGGTGAAGTCGCGGTCGCTGATCCTCGACCCGCTCTCGGCGCTGGGCGTGGCGCCCGAGGCCGTCACGCACGTCTTCCTCTCGCACCACCACCCGGACCACACGGTGAACATCGCGCTGTTCCCCAACGCGGAGGTCGTGGACTTCTGGGCGCGCTACATCGGCGACCAGTGGCTCGACCACGATGGCGACGGGTACCGGCTCTCGCCGCACGCCCAGCTCTGGCTGACGCCCGGCCACACCAACGAGGACGCCTCGCTGATCGTCGAGGCGGACGACGCGGTGTACGCGATGACCCACGCCTGGTGGCACAGCGACCGCACACCAGAGGTCGATCCGCTGGCCGACGACCAGGCGGCTCTCGAGGCCTCCCGAGCACGGCTTCTGGTCGCGGCCGACATCGTGATCCCGGGGCACGGCGGCCCGTTCCGCGTGCGGTAGCAGCGGCAGCGCTCCACGTCAGGTCGGCGCCAGGGCCGGCCTCCGCCGATGCACCACCTCCCGCCTCCGCCGATGCACCACCTCCCGGCGTCGGCGAGACTCTCGCGGTCGTCTCGGCCCGCGAGGCGTCGCCGATCGCCACGCCCGGCCGGATCGGTCATGCGCCCCGTGTGGCGACGATGTTGAGCCGCACGTAGTCGATCACCCCGTCGGGGACGCCGTCGGCCACCGCGTCCACGAACGCCTCGTGCCGCTCCTCGGGGAGGCGGTCGAGATGGGCGCCGAGGACGACCGTCCGCAGGAACTCGCGGAGCGGCTCGCCGCGCTCGAGCTGCGTCGGCTCGTCCTGCAGCCAGATCGCGACGTCGGTGAAGCCCGCAGCCTCGAGTCGCTTCCCGGTCTCTTCCGGGCCGGCCATCGTCCAGGGTCCCGGCCAGCGGTCGCCGGCGGCGGCGATCGCGCGCAGGACCGAGGCGATGTTCCCCTGCCCTCCGCACTGGGCGACGAGCTGCCCGCCGGGCCGCAGGACCTCCGCGAGGTGGCGGAACAGGGCGTTGTGGTCGCGCACCCAGTGGAAGGTCGCGGTGGACAGGATCGCGTCGACCGACGCTTGCTCGAGCGGCAGGCGCCGTGCGAGGTCCGCCTGGACGAACGTCACCCGGCCGGCGAAGCGCGCCAGGCGGTCGTGCGCGGCGGCCAGCATCGCCGGCGAGCCGTCGAGCGCGATGACGCGCCCACCGGGCAGCCGCTCCAGGAGGCGCTCGGTGACGCGACCAGAGCCGCATCCGGCATCGAGCACGGTCTCGTCCCCGATCAGCTCGAGACGGTCGAGGACGTTGGCGCCCCACCGCGCCATCGGGTTCGAGATGCGGTCGTAGGCGGTCGCGTCCCAGTCGCGGGGCGTCTCCCGGACCGGTTGGCCGTGCGGAGATCTCATGTGCGCTGCCGCCCCTCCCGAACCGGAGCCTGGACGGAGTGTGTCAGGGGCTGACCGGCCCCGTCCACCCGCCTCGGGGGCGCCGGGCGTTTCTCCACTATGCTGCGGTTCATGCGCGGGCCTGTAGCTCTCGTCGGAGCCGGCGAGTTCCTGGACACCATGGTCGAGTTCGACCGCAGCCTGCTCACCGCAACCGGTCGCCAGCATCCGCGCGTGGTCATCCTGCCCACCGCGTCGGCCAACGACGGGGAGGCGGTGTTCCTGGGCTGGGCGGAGCGCGGCGTCGCGCACTTCTCCGCGCTCGGCGCCGAGGTTGAGCCTGTGCTGGTGAGGTCAACGGCCGACGCTCGCGACGCAGCTGTGCTCCAGGCCGTGGGCGAGGCTGACCTGGTCTACCTGTCCGGCGGCG
Source organism: Candidatus Limnocylindrales bacterium (assembly GCA_046704485.1). Lineage (GTDB taxonomy): Bacteria > Chloroflexota > Limnocylindria > Limnocylindrales > CSP1-4 > CAIXZV01. The sequence goes on from JBJKRU010000077.1 coordinate 6,667, forward strand.
ATCCGCGCCATCTCCTCCGCGTGCTCCACGGGTCGCCCCTCGGGGAGTCCCTGGTGGCGGCGAACGACCGCGGAGCGCTGCTCGCCGGGTGCTCGGCGGGCGCCATGGCGCTTGTCGGGCGATCGATGAACTTCTGGACGCTGCCGAAGCTGTCGTTGCCCATGCCCTTCCCGATGCGCTGGCAGCAGGCGCTCGGCATCGTCCCGGGGGTCGTGGTCCTGCCCCACTACGACTCGGTTCCTGAAGCCTTCTCCGCCTGCATCGCGCTCCAGGCGCCGCGCGGCAGCGTCTCGTTCGGGATCGATGAGCACACCGCGGTCGTCGGGCGCAATGGCGCTTGGCAGGTCTACGGCGCGGGCCGAGTCACCGTGTGGCGCGGGCGCCGGCGCGAGCGGTTCCGCCGCGGCGAGGCATTCCGGGCGTAGGCCCGGAAGCGCGGTCGCGCAGCGGTGATTTCCAGCTCGGCGACGGCTCAGTTCAGCGGTGATGCCCAGCCCTGCGACGGGGCTCAATCAGGCTTGATCTGGCGGTAGCAGTCGCTGCAGTAGACAGGCTTGTCCATCCGCGGCTTGAACGGCACCTGCGCTTGGTTGCCGCAGCTCGTGCAGATGGCCACGAAGTACTCGCGCGGGGCGCGGTCCTGGGCGCGCTCGTAGCCTCGGGGAGCGCCGGAGGCCCGGTCGTCCCCGGATGCCTCGCGTGTCGCCCGGCGATAGGCACGGCAGGAGGCACAGCGTTTGGGGTCGGACGTGAACCCCTTCTGTGCGTAGTACTCCTGGTCGGCGGCGGAGTGGATGAACTCAACACCGCAATCGACGCAGACCATCGTCCGATCGAGGTACGTCACGCGAGCAGCTCCTCCCAGGCGCGGGGGCTACGGGTGCGTGCCGCCAAAGGGATGGATCGATGGACGAGGCAGCCGGCGGGGAGTAGGCCGGACCACGGTCGCGGATCCGAGCTCTCTCCCTGGAGGGGCGCACCGGTGGTGTCAGCCCACCGTACACCGCGTCGGCGGAGCAGAGCGTTAAGCATTTGTTGCAACCTGTGCTGCAATCTCCCGTGCCGCGGTTGTGCGGTGGGGCGGGGCCGGGCTCGAGGCGCTTCGCGCCCTGTGGACGAAGCTGCGCAGCCCGTGACAGGCGACCTGTCACAATGTCGGTGGAGATTCGGCGGCGCGGCCGGGAGCGATGGGGCGCCCGGTCGCAGCCGGGTCCCGCTGGTGACCGGCCCGGTCCCGCCTGCCGCTGACCGCGACCCGCGGTCGATGGGCGGGCGCGGATGAGGGAGGCCGCACGCGGGCCCGGTGGGCCCGCCGCGCGCAGGACGGAGCCGACAGCGATACGCGCTGCCGGCAGGCGTAGACAGGGAGGCGGCGACGCGCATGCTCCGGCTGCTGCACATAGCAGACGTCCATCTGGGGGCTCGCCACGAGGACCTTGGCGAGGCCGCAGCGGCCCTTCGAGAGCGGCAGCATGCTGCCCTCCGCGCGGCGGTCGACCTGGCACTGGCCGAACACGTGGGTGCGGTGCTCGTCGCGGGCGATCTGTTCGACGCCAACACCGCCTCGCGCCGGACCGTTGAGCGGGCTGTCGCGGAGCTGGCGCGCTTGGCCGCGGCGAACATCCGTGTGGTGCTGCTGCCCGGCGACCACGACGCCTACACGCGATCCTCGGTGTACCGCGCCTACGACATCCCCCGGCTGGCAGGTGACGGGATGGTGACCCTGCTGACACCCGAGGCTCCCGTCGTGGATCTCGATCCGCTCGACGCGGTGGTGGTCGGGCCGGCGGACCCGTCGCGGGCCGCATCGAGCCCGTTCGCCGACCTCGACGCGTCGGCGCTGCCCCGGAAGACCTGGCGGATCGGGATGCTGCACGCAGCGCCCGGCGAGGGGCCGGGACAGATCACCGAGGCGTCGCTCGAGGCGAGCGGCCTGGACTTCGTCGCCCTCGGCCACGACCACGTCGCCTCTACCGGCAGCGCCGGTGCCACCACGTGGGCGGTGCCGGGATCGCCGGAGCAGGTGGTGGTGGACCGCGACGCGCTCGGCACCGTGAACCTGGTCAGCTTCGAGGAGCGGGGGGCCGCCAGGCACGTGGCGGTCGCGACGCGCGTCGTTGGGTCGGCATGGCACCGCGACCTCGAGGTCGACAGCTCGACGATCGATTCCCAGGCGGCCCTGGTGGATCGGCTGCGGGCGGCGGCCGACCCCGAGCTCGTCCTGGACGTACGCCTTGTCGGCGACCGACCTGACGCCCTCGAGCTGGACCCGGCCGCCGTTGAGGACGCGCTTCGGGGTGCCTACCTGCACATGCGCGTGGAGGACCTCAGTCGACCGCCCCTGACCGCGGGCGCCCTGCCCCCGCCAGAGACTGTGGCGGGGGCGTTCATCCGGAACGTGGAGGGGCGCATCGCCGAGCTCGAGGCGTCAGACGAGGTCGACGCCACCAGCGAGGCCGCCGAGCTGCGCGAGGTGCTCCGCCTCGGCAGGCGTCTGCTCGCAGGCGCGGAGGCGGTGCAGTGAGGATCACCAGCGTCTCCTTGCGCAATTTCGGCCTCCACCGAGATGCCGAGTGGTCGTTCGACCCCGGGATGACGGTGCTCCACGGGCCGAACGAATCGGGCAAGTCCACCCTCCAGCGGGCCCTGGAGCTGGTCCTCACGCGGTCTGCGACGAGCACGGCCCCAGACCTCGCGGCACTCCGCAGCTGGGGGTCGGGGGCCGATGCCGCCCCGGCCGTGGCGATCTCGTTCAGCTGGGACGAGGAGGACGGCAGCCTCCATGATGGCCGCCTGGCCAAGGTGTTCGCCGGCCGCGCTGGAACCACCCGCCTCGAGCTGGACGGAGAGGTCATCGCCGACGCCGCACCGGCCGAGGAGCGGCTGGCCGCCCTCTCGGGCCTGCCCACCGAGGGCTTCCTGCGCTCCACCGCGTCCGTGCGCCAGGCCGAGCTGGCCGGGCTCCAGCGAGACGATTCCTCCCTGCGCGACCGGCTCGCCGCATCGATGACCGGTGCCGACCGCAGCACGGCCCGCGCCCGTCGGCTCCTCTCCGCGGCGTTGGCCGAGCTGGCCTCGCGGAACGGCGGGCCCGGCCGCCTGCAGACCGGCGCCGAGGCCGTGGCTGACGCTGAGCGACGCCTGGCCACGGGCGAGGACGGGCTGGACCGCCTCGAGCACGATCGGGAGGTCCACACCACCGCCAGGGAGCGTCGGGCGGACGCGGATTCCGCCCTCGCCGAGCGGCGGGTGCAGCTCGAGAAGGCGCGACAGGCGGAGCGGCTCCACCTCGTGCACGACGACGCCCAGGGCCGGCACGACCGCTACGCGGAGGCCATCGTCCTGCGGGACGAGCTGGTCAAGCTCGACGCGACGCACCCGTCGCCCACGCCACTCGAGGAGCTGCGTCCGGTCGTCGAGCGGTTGCGGACGCTCGAGACCCGGATCGCGACGCTCGAGCAGGCGCTGGCGAGCGAGGTGCAGGTCAACTTCGAGCTGCCTCCCGAACGGCAGTGGCAGCCCCGATCGCGGATGGGCATCGCACTCGCAATCGTGGGCGTGGTCGTCGCCATCATCGGCGCCGGTGCCGACCTCGCGGGCGTGGCCGACCTTGGCGTCATGCCAGGTGTCGTCGGCGGCGCCATCGCCTTCGTCGGTCTCGTGATCGCCTGGCTCGGCCTTCGGGAGCGCAACGCAGACCGTCAGATGCGCCAGATGAAGGACGAGGAGGTGGCGAGGCGACTGCGCGGCCGCTCGGACATGGAGGAGGAGCTCAAGCGGGACCGCAACGAGCGTGATCAGCTCCTCGCCTCGCTCGAACTGCCGGGCGCGCCGGAGGCCGAGGAGCGGCTGGCGGCAGAGACCGCCCATGTCGAGCGCATCACCACCAGCAGGACCCGGCTGGCCGTCCTGATCGGCGACGAGCACCCTGACACGCTGCCGTCCAAGCGCGACGCGGCGGCCGCCGAGATGCAGACCGCCACCGTCGCGCTCGAGGCATTGGGGCCGATCGCAAAGGAGCCCCGGGCGCGTGAGCGCCTCGAGGTGGAGGTGCGGGACGCAGAGGGGGTGGCGGACCGCGCCAGGGACGATGAGGCGGCAGCCCGGGCGCGCGTGGAGCAGAACCCGGTCGATGCCGAAGACGTGTCGGGACTGGCGGAGCGGCTGGCGGTATGGCGGGCGGACCTCGCCGCGCTGCAGCGCCGCGAGCGCATCCTCTCGCGCACCATCGCCGAGTTGGACGCGGCCGAGCAGTCGACCCTGGCCCAGGCGACCCGCTTCCTCGAGCGCGGCATGGTGGGCGACGTGGACCGGATCACCGACGGACGGTACCAAGAGGTGCGCGTCGACGACGGCCTCGGCTTCTCGCTTCGATCCACTGAGCGAGGCGACTGGGTCTCCGTCGCTGAGCTCTCCCGGGGCACCCTCGATGCGGTGTACCTCGCAGCACGCCTTGGCCTTGTCCGACTCGTGACCGGCGACCGCCGACCGCCGCTCATCCTCGACGACCCCCTCGTCTCGCTCGACGACGAGCGGGCGGAGCGTGCGCTGGCGGTGCTCCGCGAGGTCACCTCGGACTTCCAGGTGATCTACCTGACCACATCGGAGCGGTACGACGGCATGGCGGACTCGGTGATCGTCCTGGATGGGCCCCAGGCGGTCGCCGATTCCTGAGTTCGGCCCCGCGTCTGCAACCGTCGCCCTCGGCCTGACCAGCGCGATCGCCTGGGGCCTCGGCGACTTCGGCGGCGGTCTGATGAGCCGCCGAGCCCCGCTGTTCGGCGTCGTCGCGGTGACCCAAGTGGTCGGCATGGTCGTCGCGCTGGCCATCGCGATCGCGCGAGGCGAGCCAGTGCCGGCCGGCCCGGACCTCGTGTGGTCGGTGGGCGCGGGCGTGTGCGGAGTCGTCGGGATGACGTCCCTCTACCGCGGCCTCGCGGTGGGACGGATGGGCGTGGTGGCCCCCGCCACAGGGGTCATCGGCGCCGTGGTGCCCGTGCTCGTGGGGTTCGCGCTCGAGGGTGTGCCCACATCCCCGACGGTTGCGGGGATCGGCGTCGCGCTCGTCGCGGTGGTGCTCGTGACGCGGGCGCCCGGCCTCGGGTCGGACCGGCCCTCGGGGTTCGAGTGGGCGCTGATCGCCGGGGCCGCGATCGGCGGCTTCAACATCTGCATCGGCCAGATCTCGGATGCCGGGCAGTTCGGGCCGCTCGTGGTGCTGCGGCTCGTCCAGTCGCTGATCCTCCTGACGCTCATCGTGGCGTGGCGGCAGCCATGGCGGATCGAGCGGGCGGACTTCGCGAAGCTGTCGGTGATCGGCGTGCTCGACATGCTGGGCAACGTCGCCTTCATCTCGGCCGCCCAGCTCGGCGCGCTGGCGGTGGCGACGATCCTCTCGTCGCTCTACCCGGTGACCACCGTGCTCCTCGCCCTCGCCCTGCTGCACGAGAGGGTCACGCGCAGCCATGTCGCCGGGATCGCGCTCACGGTCGCGGCGATCTCGCTGATCGGCATCGGGACGGCTGCCTAGGGAGTCGGCCCGGTCTGGAGCTCGGCCCCCGTGCCGCCGGCCGGATCGCGGCGCACCAAGACGCTCTCCGCCATGTGCGGGTCGCGCAGCGCGTGCACGCGGTAGAAACCCTCCCCGGCCAGGCCGGGCGGCTGGAGCGAGGCGGCCAGTAGACGGAGGTGCCTACGGACCACATCCTCGGGGACGATGCGGTCGCGGCGCGCGGCGTTGCGCTGGATCACCACCTCGGCCGGGAGGTCCAGCACGACCGCCACGCACGGCACGCCGGCCGCCTTCGCTGCGCGCACGAGCGACCGCCGGTGCTGGCGGACCACGCTCGTCGCGTCGACGACGGTCAGCTGGCGGCGCGCCAGGCGGTGCCGCAGCGACCGGTGCAGGGCCGCGAAGGCGGGACCCGTGGCGCGCTGGTCCGCCGCGTCCCCTGCGATCCGCTCGCGGAAGGCGTCGGACGAGAGGATCTCGTCCGACGCGAAGTGGCGGGCGGCGAAGGTTGACTTGCCGGCGCCCGACGCGCCTACGAGCACCACCAGGCACGGGTCCGGGATCAGCAGCTCGATGGCGTCAGGCACGCTGGTGTCCGGGTCCTCTGGCCGGGGCCGGACCGCGCTACGAGGCTGCCGACGAGGTCGTCCCGGCGGCCGACGGCGTTCCATCGGCCGGCGACGAGGCGGCCCCGGCGGACGTCGCCCCAGGCGACGCGGATGCGGTGGGCGCGGCCGATGGCGCCGTCCCCGACGAGGTCGCTGCCGGTGCTGCGGACCCGCTCGGCACCGGTGCTGCGGACCCGCTCGGCGCCAGCGACCCGGACACAGTCGGCCCGAGCGACGTGCTCGGCAGTGCCGACGGCGGCGCGGTGGGTGTCGGAGGCGCCGTCGGGGCCGGGGTGCGGCCGCAGGTCGATGAAGATGACGCCTGCGTCGTGGCGCCGCTGCCGTTCGACGGCATCGTGGCGAAGCCCGTCGGGCGGATGCCCGTGGGCGTGAAGAGCTTGGCCGCCATGTCGCGGATCTTGGGGATGTCGGGGATCTGGATGGAGCCCCGGTTGTCGAAGCCGGCCGTCACGTACGGGTGGCCGATCACGATCCGGTACACGTCGTTCCTGCCCACCTTGGTGGCCGTGTCGACCCATTCGGCGATGAACGAGGGGCTGACGTTGGTGCGCACGGTCTGGCCGGCGGACCGCAGGAACTTGGTCGGGTCGCTGAGGAAGCCGCCGCGCACGACACGGTCGCGGATGGCGGCGATGACCTCCTGCTGGCGGGCGGCCCGCGTGAAGTCGCTCTCGCCCGGGGCCTTTCGAACCCGCGCGTAGGCGAGGGCCTGGTTGCCGTTCATGTGCCACCAGCCGGGCGAGATCTGGAAGCCGTCGATCCCGTACTCCTTGTACCGATAGTCGCAGAAGGCGCTCGTCACCTTGATGTTGATCCCGCCAACCGAGTCCACCAGGGCGGCGAAGCCGCCGAGGTTGACCTCCGCCCACAGGTCGATCTTGATGCCCAGGAGCGTCCCGATCGCCGCAGCCAGGACGGACTCGCCGTCCTTGGCGCCCGGGAACTTGGACTTGTTCCAGTTGAAGTACGAGACCAGGCTGTTGAGCTTGGGCATGAAGATGCGCCCGTCGGGAAGCGGCACGTCGACCGTGTCCCGCGGCACCGAGGCCATCGACACGGTACCGGCCACCGGGTCGAGCGAGGCGACGATCATCGTGTCGGTGGCGAACGTGTTCCGGCCGACACCCGCGTCCACGCCGATCAGCAGGACGTTGATGCGCGGCACACCCGGCGTGGGCGAGACGGACGGCACGGCGGACGGGATCCCGGAGGCGACGAGCGAAGGCGACGCTCCGGCGAAGTCGGGGTCGTTGGAGGCGACCGGCGGCGCGGAGGCGTCAGGGATCCAAGCGCCGCCCTCGCCGACGGGCTGGAACACGGCGGCCGCCGCGTCGCGGGCATCGGCCGTCAGGCCCAGCGCGACCGCCTGCGGCCCGATGACCAGGGCGACCGCGATCAGGAGCGCCGCGACCGTGGTAGCACGGGCGCGGATCGGGGCCAGCACGCGCACCGCCCCGATGGCCGCCAGCCGCCACACGAGCAGGAGGACCTGCACGACGATCAGCGCGCTGAGCACGCTGGGGTCGATGAGGCGTGCGGCCACGGCCGTCCTGCTCGTGCCCAGCGTCAGGACGGCGATGGCCAGGACGGGCACGATGACGGGAAGGGCGAGGAGCGCAGCCCAGCCGCGGCGCCCGCGGAGCAGGTGGGGCAGCCCGGGGAAGATGGCGGCAAGGATCAGGAGCCGCGCCGCAGACGGCTTGCGGGGAGGTGCCGCCGGCGTCACCTCCGCGTCGGTGATGGGCGAGTACGGCGATGTCGGATCAGTCACGGGCCCAAGGATACGGCCGAGACCGCCTCAAGGACCTCAAGGGTCGGGTACCGTGACGACGTGAGCGACGCCAGCCATCACCCGCTGCCCGGCTGGCGGCGCGTCGTCGTCGCGTACTGCATCACGCAGCTCGTCGAGGGCTATGGCATGAGCCAGGTCTTCGCGCTGCTGCCGGCGCACCTGCGTGAGCTCGGCGTTGCGGAGGCCGATCGGGTTGCCTTCGTCGGGCTGTTCACCTCGCTCATCTTCGTGCTCGGCCTGCCCCTCGTGCCCCTGTGGGGGGTCTGGGCTGACAAGTACAGCCGCAAGGCGGTGATCGTCCGGAGCGCGCTGGTCGAAGCGGTCGTCTTCGGCCTGGTCGCGCTGGCGCGAGAGCCGTGGCAGGTGGCCGTGGCGCTGATGCTCGTGGGACTGCAGCTCGGCAACACGGGGGTGATGGTGTCGGGGATCCGCGACGTCGTTCCCGGGCGTCGGCTCGGGCTCGTGATCGCAGTGTTCGGCAGCGCCAGCCCGGTCGGGTTCGCCCTCGGACCGCTCGCCGCGGGCGCCATGATCGATGGGCTCGGCCTGTCGATCTCGGCCGTCTACCTGGTCGCCGCGGCGCTGTCGGTGGGAACGGCGCTCCTGATCAGCCTTGGCACCCGCGAGGTGCGGCCGACTGTCGTCCCGACCGGTCCCGTGCTGCGACTCGCGTTCGGGGCGGTGCGCGGCGTGCTCACCGACCGCACCGTGCTGCGCCTCTTCATCGTGTACGGGGTGGTCTTCATGGCCAGCCAGGTCTCGCGGCCCTACACGCCGCTGCTCGTCGAGCAGCTCGTGGGCACCGGGGAGGGCCTCGCGTCCGCGATCGGCGTGGTGGTGGGGCTCGCGTCGCTGATCGGCGCGCTCGCGGCGCCAGCCGCGGGATGGGCCGGTGACCGCTTCGGCTTCCGCCCCGTCCTGGTCGGAGCACTGGTCGGCGGCGCGGCCGCGTCGCTGCTCATGCCAGCCATGCCCGGGCTCCTGGCCCTCGCCGCCGCCTCGCTCGTGCTCGGGGCGGCCTTCGCCACAGTCGGGGCGATGGTCCTTTCGCTCCTCGCGACCGAGCTGCCGCCCGAGCGGAGGTCCGCGACCCTCAACCTGGTGTACCTGCCCTTGTACGTGGCCGGGATCATCGGGCCCGCCACGGGCTCGGCCCTCGCCTCGACCGTCGGCCTGGCGGGGCCGTACATCGCTGGCAGCGCCGTGTTCCTGGCGGGGGCCGTCGTGATCGGGAGGCACCGAGAGGCGGCCGCCCCGGCCAGCCCGGCGGCGTCGATCAGCTAGGGCGAGCGCCCGGCAGGTGCCGCTCCGCCGGCCCGATGTACCGGACGTCTGGCCGAATGAGGCGGTTGGCCGCACCCTGCTCGATGGCATGGGCGGTCCAGCCAGCGTGCCTGGCCAGCGCAAACGTGGCCGGGAACAGGTCCGGAGTGAGGCCCACGCCCATCAGCACCGGTGCCGCGTAGTACTCGACGTTGGTCTTGAGGGCGCGGTCGGGGTGCTTCTCGGCCAGGACCCGCAGCGAGACGTCCTCGACCGCGATCGCGAGCGCGAGCCAATCCGGTTTGTGCTCCATCGACTCGGCGACCTGCCGCAGGGCGGCGGCGCGGGGATCGTAGGCGCGGTAGACGCGGTGGCCGAAGCCCATCAACCGCGTGTCCTTGGCGATCTGCTCGCGGACCCACGCCTCGGCGCGCTCGGGGGAGCCGACCTCGTGGATCTGCTCCACGACCTCCGACGGCGCGCCACCGTGGAGCGGGCCCTTCATCGCGCCGATCGCGCCCGCCACCGCCGAGGCGATGTCCGAGCGCGTGGACGAGATGACGCGTGCAGTGAAGGTCGACGCGTTGAGCCCGTGCTCAGCGCCCACGATGAAGTAGGCGTCGAGCGCGCGGGCGCTCTCGTCGGAGGGCGCCTCGCCACGGAGCTGGTACAGGAACCCGGCCACGAGGTCCAGGTCCGGGTCGGGGGCCACGGGCTCGAGGCCCTGGCGGATCCGCGCGAAGGCTGCCAGGGCCGACGGCGAGGAGGCGGTCAGCGCTCGCGCCTGGTCCGCGGTCGCCGGCCAGCTCGGGTTGTGCCAGGCGCCCCAGACGGAGACCGCCGTCCGCAGCGCGTCCATGGGCTTGGCGTCGGCCGGCAGGGCGCGGAGGGCGGCGAGGACGGCTGGGGAGAGCGGCTCGCACGGCAGCCTGGCCGCAGGATCCCACTCGCCGGTCCAGAGCAGCTCCGCGACGGCTGCGTACGACCCGGCCGTCACCAGCTCGCCGATGGGGTAGCCGCGATACAGGAGGCGTCCGCGTTCCCCGTCGATGTAGGAGAGCGAGGACTCGCCAGCGACGATCCCCTCGAGGCCGGGCGAGTAGGGACGGGCGTCGGCCGGGGCCGGGGGAGCAGGGTCGGTCATGAACCGATGGTAGTCGCAGGGCAGGTTGCGGGCAGGTGGCGCCAGTCAGCCGCCCCGATCAGCGCTGTTCGAGCGCTCGCAGCACCAGGCGGACCGCGATCGCGCCGAAGACGGCGACCGCCAGCGCGCCGATGAAGCCCTCCGCGTGGCCGAGGCCCATCTGCCCGACGATCCAGCCGCCGACGACCGCGCCGATGATGCCGACCACGATCGTGGGCAGGCAGCCCTGGACGCTTCGCACGCCGACGACCCAGCCGGAGATCGCCCCCGCGAGCAGGCCCAGGATGATCCAGCCGACGATGTCCATGCGCGGAGTCTGACACACGGCTCCCTAAGGATCGAGGAACGCCTCGACGCGTGCGCAGAACTCGGCCGCGTGGCTGTGGTGGGCGCCGTGGCGGGCGCCGGCGATGACCTCGAGGCGGCCGCGGGCGAGCCGCGCGTCGAGCGATCGCGCGCCCTGGAGGAACCACGCCGGCGATTCCGAGCCCACCAGCTGCAGGACCGGCACGGACACGGGCGCGACCGCCTCCAGTGACAGCACCGGCGCCGAGAGCGCCGCCTCGAGCTCGCGGACGATGGTCGGGCCCGCTGCGGCTCGACGTGGCCAGATCGGGTCGGCTTGGAACGCCTCGAGCTCCGCGGGGGGCATGCCAACGGCCTCGCTCATGAACAGCGCCAGCAGGGCGTCGAGGTCGCCGGCGTCCAGGAGGCGTCGCAGCCTCGCCACGAGCCTCGCCTCGACCGCGCTGCCTGCAGCCACGGCCTCGTAGACTGCAACCGGCCGATGACGGGCGAGGCGAGGGCCGCGGCCAGCGCGAGCCGTCCGCCCAGCGAGTGCCCCACGATGTCGACGGCGCTGCCGGATGCAGCGGCCACCGACTCCGCCACCGCGGCCACGTCCTCGACCTCGCGCTCGGCAGCCCACGGTCGGGCGTCGCTCGAGTCGCCCCGGCCCCGGCGGTCGATCGCGGCCAGTCGGCGCCGCCGCGCGAGGATCGGTCCCGAGACGCGCCAGGTGCGATGGTCGCCGGACGTCCCGTGGACGAGGATCAGCGGTCGCGTGCCCGGCATCGCCGCGCCGAGCCCGAACACCGCGATCCGTGCGCCGTCCTGCGACCGGATGAACCGCTCGGGCGCCTCGGCGAAGGCGGCCCCGCTCACCGCAGGCCCGCGGCCGCCGCCTCGTCCAGGAGCCAGGTCGCCTGCGGCAGCAGCGTCGTGCGCAGGGGGACCTCGCGGGGGTCGCCGCCGGCCCAGGCACGGGCCAGCACGTCGGCCTTCGACGCCCCAGCCGTGACCACCAGCACCGCTCGGGCGGCCGTCACCAGGCTCGGGTTGATCGTCACTCTGGGGACGTGCGGCTCAACGTGGCTCGGGGCGGGCACGGACTCCACCCATCGTGGCGAGTCGAACACCGCCGATCCCGGGAACACCGACAGGATGTGCCCGTCGGGGCCCACGCCGAGGATGATCAGGTCGAAGACCGGCAGGCCGTCCGGGCCTGAGGCAGGTCCGAGATCGCGGATCTCCTCCTCGTACGCCTTCGCCGCGTCGGCGGGGCCGCCGCCCGCGGCCTCAATCTCCGCCACGGGCATCGGGTGCATGTTCGCGTCGGGGATGTTCAGGGGGACGGCAAGGCCGGCGCCGGGACGGCGCAGGAGCAGCTCGCACTCGGTGACGTTGGACAGCGGCCTGCCCGCCGGCACGAACCGGTCGTCGCCCCACCAGGTGTGGATCAGCGACCAGTCAAGCTCGTCGCACAGGGGCGCCGATCGGAGGCCGCGGTAGATCCCGGGCGCGGACGAGCCGCCCGTCGTGCACCAGTGGGCCACGCCCCGCTCGCGGATCCCCTCGCCGAGGCGATCGGCGACGAAGCGGGCGGCGGCGCTCGACACGTCAGACGGCGAGGGGACGATCAACAGGGACGGCTGCGTCATCGGGCGGTCTCCGTGGAGGTGGCGTGGTGTCCGGGGCATGGCCGCGGGACGGCGAAGAGTGGCACGGCTCAGGCGGGTCGAGGGTCGCGGCCGCCGGCCGCGCCGGCCAGCCTCGCCGCCATGCGGAGCGTCTCCATGGCGACGTTGTCGCGGCTGCTGCCCTCGATGGCCTCCGACAGGAGGTCGATGTCGCCCCGGCGTGGTGCCTTGAACGTCCGGTCCAACGCCTCCACGCCGTCGAGCCACGCGTGGACGTGGACGTTCTCGGCCTCGGCGGTGACGTCCGCGCGCAGTTCCGAGCCGCGGCGCTCGGCGAGGATCTCCACGCGCAGTGTCGTCCCGCCGGGGGCGGTTGACGCCAGGGGCCGGATCACAACGCCGACCTCGCTCGACCGCGAGTCACGGAGCTTGGCCGCCAGGCCGCGGTGGAGGGGAGGCTTCTCCCCCGGCCGCAGCCGGGGGGCGGGGCCCTTTGACGCCACGGGGACGAGCGGCGAGACCACGTGCATGCCGAGCCGCGACGCGAGCCAGGCGACGTGGTACAGGGGCTTGACGACATTCGTCGTGCCGGGCGCTCCGGTCTCGTCGCGGGTGCCGTAGCTGACCGAGACCCGTCGCACGTGGCCAAGGTAGGGGAGGAAACCGGACAGGTCGAACAGGCTCGCGATGGCCTCGCGCCAGCGGGTCTGCCGCACGAAGCCGAAGTCCCGGATCGACATGCGTGGATAGCGATCGTAGAGGGCCGCCAGCTGGCGCAGGCGGCCGAGGCCATCCGACGTCCAGGTGGAGCCGTCCACCACCAAGCGGTCGGACTGCTCGAGCAGCTCGGTGGCCGCCTCTGTCGATAGCGGCGGCTCGCCTGGCCACCACGTGGTGACCGGCAGGTCGTGGACCAGCAGGGGTGTCACCAGGGCGGCCAAGTGCCGGCCCGTCTCGCCACCCGCCGTCATGAAGATCATCTCGGTGCACGACTCGGGGGCGTCCGGCCGGGGCATCATGCAGTGCGCCTGGATGCGCCCGTCCAGCCACGGCGGGCCGTCCTGGTCGGCCACCAGCACGATGATGGTCCTCGACGGGTGGCGGCCGGTGAGGCGACTGACGGTCTCGGCCGTTCGGGCGCCAGTCTCGCTGTCGCCAGCCACGATCACCAGGTTCATCACGCTCGTGCGGGCGGCGACCTGTCGGACCGGGCTCTCGTGGTTGGGATCGACGACCGCCGTCGGCTGCGCCCAGATCCGGTTGAGCTCCTTCTCGATGTCGTCGATCGTGTTCGCGCGCGACTGCCACCGGAGCTGCGGCTCGCCGGGGCGCACGGGCCCGAGGGGCTCGATGCGCCCGCCGGTCGACTTGGTGCCGACGGCCAGGATCGTGCCCGGGGCGGGCTTGGTCAGATCCGGCGCCACCGTCGTCCCTCGCGGGCCAGCAGGTCGTCGGCCGCCTCGGGTCCCCACGAGCCGGCCTCGTAGCTGGGGAAGTCGGGCGCGGGCTCCTCGGCCCACGTGGCGATGATCGGGTCCACGATCGACCACGCCTGCTCGACCTCGTCGGCGCGCGTGAACAGCGAGGCGTCGCCCAGGAGCGCGTCGAGGATCAGCGTCTCGTACGCGTCGGGTGAATCGATCTGGAAGGCCGAGCCGTACGTGAAGTCCATCGTCACATTGCGGACGTCGATGCCCAGGCCCGGGACCTTGGCGCCGAAGCGCAGCATGATCCCCTCGTCCGGCTGGATGCGCATCGCGAGCAGATTCGGCTCCGGTTCGGACGCTGACTCCCGGAACAGCTGGTGAGGCACCGCCTTGAACTGGATCGCGATCTCCGTCGCCCGCTTCGGCAGCCGCTTGCCCATCCGGAGGTAGAAGGGGATGCCCGACCATCGCCAGTCGTCGATCATCAGGCGGGCCGCGATGAAGGTCTCCGTCTCGGAGGCCGGGTCGACGTTGGGCTCCTGGCGGTAGCCGACCACCGGCTTTCCCGACACCCACCCCGGGCCGTACTGACCCCTGACGACGTCACGGCGCACCTGGGCCGGCGACAGCTCGGCGATTGCGCGGATGACCTTCACCTTCTCGTCGCGCAGCGCGTCGGCGTCGAAGTTGGCGGGCGGCTCCATGGCCACGAGGCTGAGCAGCTGCAGCAGGTGGTTCTGGAGGAAGTCGCGGCTGGCGCCGGTCTCCTCGTAGAACGCCCCCCGCCCCTCGATGCCGATGGACTCGGCCACCGTGATCTGCACGTGGTCGATGTGCCGCCGGTTCCAGATCGGCTCGAAGATGCCGTTGCCGAAGCGGAAGACCAGCAGGTTGCGGACCGTCTCCTTGCCCAGGTAGTGGTCGATCCGGTAGACCTGCCGCTCGCGGAACACCTTGGCGACTTCACGGTTGAGCCGGACCGCGGACTCGAAGTCGCGGCCGAACGGCTTCTCGATGACCACCCGCCGCCAGCCGCCCTCGTGACGCTCGTGGTCGAGGCCGGCGCGGCCCAGCTGGGCGATGATCTCGGGGAACGCCGATGGCTGCGTGGCGAGGTAGTAGAGGCGGTTGCCGCGCGTGGCGTGGTCGACATCGATGCCGTCGAGCCGGTCCGCGAGCGTCGAGTACACCGCAGGGTCGTTGAAGTCGCCCCGGTGGTAGACGACCCGAGATGCCAGGTCGGCCCACGTGTCGTCGTCGATCGGGAGCACGCGCGAGAACTTGTCGAGGCTGGCCTTGAGCTCGTCGCGGAACGCCTCGTCGGTGTACGGACGCCGCCCGACGCAGACGATCGTGAACTCGTGGGGCAGGAGATGGGTGCGCCAGAGCTGGAACACCGCGGGGATCACCTTGCGGTGGGCGAGATCGCCCGTCGCCCCGAACAGCACGAAGATGCTCGGGTCCGGCACGCGCTCGAGGCGCAGCCCCTCGCGCAGCGGGTTCTCCTGTCCTCGGTCGACCTTGACCTTGCGGCGGGCCTCGTTCGCCTCCCGCAGCTCGCGCATGGTGCGCGGCGAGTCCTTCTTGGGAGCGGCCGGGGCGGGCGCAGGGGCCTGGGGCCTCGCGGGCGCGGGTGCCGAGGCGAGGGCGGACTTCGTGCGCGCCATGGCTATGCAGACTCGACCAGGCGGCTGGGCATGGTGGACGACTCCGGGCGGCTGCAAGGACTGAAGCGGTTCGTCTAGAAGGATAGGCCTGCTCGCCAGCGAGTGGCGTGTTGGGACCTTGCGGCCGGTCGGGCTCCACGGCGGCAAGGGTCCCTGCGGGGCGGGCCGCTGATGGGCGGAACGCCGGCGGCGGAGGACCGACGCCGGGCACGTCAGCTGCCGCCGCGCCCCATCGAGCTGGCCTCGATCGCGAGCACCTTGCCCAGGCGCCGCTCATGGCGCGGCTCGCCCGAGAACTCAGCTCCGAGGAACGCGAGCGCACACTCGAGCGCGGGCTCCACACCGATGACGCGGGCGCCCATCGTCAGCACATTCATGTCGTCGTGCTCCACGCCCTGGTGCGCCGAGTACGTGTCGTGGCAGATGGCGGCCCGGATCCCGCGCATCTTGTTGGCGGCGATCGACGCGCCGACGCCGGAGCCGCACACCAGGATCCCCCGGTCGGCCTTCCCCTCCTGGATCGCCCGGCCGAGGGCCTGCGCGAAGTCCGGGTAGTCGTCCAGCGGATCGGAGCCGTCGCCGCCGAGATCGACCAGCTCGTGCGCGTCGCCAACCGCGGCGCGCAGCTTCGCGATCAGCTCCGCCTTGAACGTCACCCCCGCGTGATCGGCTGCCAACACGATGCGCATCGCGACCTCCTGGCGGCTCAGCCGTGGTGGTGGACGGGCTCACCGGCCACGGGCGCGCTCACGCCCACCCGCCCGCGAAGGCCATCGCGCACCACTCGCCTGCCGATGCTTGCCACGCGATCCGCCGTGAACCCGAACGTCTCGAACAGCGTGCCGGCAGGAGCGCTGGCGCCGAACCGGTCGAGCCCCAGGATCGCGCCCTCGTCGCCGGCGTAGCGCTCCCAGCCGAATGACACGCCGGCCTCGACCGCGACCCGCCTGCGGACGGCGACCGGCAGGACAGACTCGCGGTAGGCGGGGTCCTGGGCGTCGAAGCGCTCCCAGCAGGGGAGGCTGACGACGCGCGTGGGGATGCCGTCCGCCTCGAGCTCGTCCGCCGCCGCGGAGCACAGCGCCAGCTCGGAGCCGGTGGCGATGAGGATCAGCTCCGCCGCGCCGCCCGACGCCTCGCGGAGGACGTAGCCGCCGCGCCGGACGCCTTCACGGGCGCGATCCCTGGTGCCCGGCAGGGTCGGCAGCTTCTGGCGCGTGCATGCCAGCGCCACCGGCCCGGTCCGGGCGCCCTCAAGGCTCGGCCGCTCCACAGCCAGCGCCCACCCGGCGACGGCCTCGTTCGCGTCACCGGGCCGCACGAACCACAGGTTGGGGATCGCGCGCAGGGCCGCGTAGTGCTCCACGGGCTGGTGCGTGGGGCCGTCCTCGCCCAGGCCGATCGAGTCATGCGTCCAGACATAGACGACGTGCAGGCCGGACAGCGCGGCGAGCCTCACCGAGCCGCGCATGTAGTCGCTGAAGGTGAGGAAGGTGGCGACGTAGGGGAGGAACCCGCCGTGGTAGGCGATCCCGTTGGCGATGGCGCCCATCGCGTGCTCGCGCACCCCGAAGCGGAGGTTGCGGCCCGGGTTGTCGGCCTCGAAGTGGTCGTGGCCGTTGGCCTTGACGTCTGTCAGGTTGGACTCGGAGAGGTCAGCGGAGCCGCCGAACAGCTCGGGGAGCGCGGCGGCCAGTACCTGGATGGTGTCCTGGCTCGCGTTGCGCGTGGCGACGTCGCTGCCGACTTCCCACGCGGGGAGGCCGGCGTCCCAGCCGTCAGCGAGGTGGCCGGCGATCCGTCGCCGGAGCTCGGCGGCCTCGTCCGGGTAGGCGGCGGCGTACGCGTCCATGCGCGCATTCCAGGCGGCCGCGCGCGCCTCGCCCTCGCCGACGGCCTCGCGGAACAGGGCTGACGCCTCGTCAGGCACGTAGAACGTCTTGTTGGGGTCCCAGCCGTACGCCTCCTTGGTGAGGCGCACCTCGTCTGCGCCCAACGGCGCGCCGTGGCTCTTCTGGCTGTCCTGCTTGTGGGGGCTGCCGAAGCCGATGTGGGTGCGGACCGCGATGATCGACGGCCGTGGATCGGATTCCGCGGCGTCGATGGCCGCGCTGATTGCCCCCACGTCGGTGCCGTCCTCGACCCGCTGGGTATGCCAGCCGTATGCGCCGAAGCGCCCCAGCACGTCCTCGCTGAAGGCCATCGCTGTCGGGCCGTCGAGCTGGATGCGGTTGTCGTCGTAGAGGACGATCAGCTTGCCCAGGCGAAGATGCCCGGCCAGCGAGCACGCCTCGGCGCTGACACCCTCCTGGAGGTCGCCGTCCGAGCAGATCACGTAGGTTCGGTGGTCGATGACCGTGTGGTCCGGTCGGTTGAACTCGGCGGCCAGGCGCCGTTCTGCGATCGCCATGCCCACCGCGTTGCTCAGGCCCTGGCCGAGCGGGCCCGTCGTCGCCTCGACACCGGACGTCAGGCCGTACTCGGGGTGCCCGGGCGTGATGGAGCCCCATTGGCGGAACGACTTGAGGTCGTCGAGCGAGACGGCGTACCCCGTGAGGTGCAGCAGCGAGTAGAGCAGCATCGAGGCGTGGCCGGCCGACAGGTCGAAGCGGTCGCGATTGGGCCAGTCGGGGTGCGTCGGCGCATGGCGCAGGTGGCGCGTCCACAGCGCGAAGGCCATCGGGGCCGCGCCCATGGGGGCACCGGGGTGCCCTGAGTTCGCCTGCTGCACGCCGTCGATGGACAGGGTTCGGATCGTATCGACGGCGAGCCGCTCGAGGCGGGCGTCCGGCAGGGTCATGGCGATCTCCGTGGGCGTCGAGGGGCCCGGCGCGGCGTTGACGCCGGGTGTCCCATCCTACCGCGCGCAGCCTGATGCGCCGTCTGCCACCGGCCCGCGACGCCCGCGCGCCGCGGCCGCGCCATCGCCCGCGGCCCCGCCGCGCTCGGCTGCGCTC
>JBJKRU010000078.1:0-10207 GCA_046704485.1 Candidatus Limnocylindrales bacterium
TCGCTGCCGCCATTCGAGGGACCTCCCCGCCCCGACGACGGCGTCGAGCGCGAGTGGGGCGCCCCCGCCGCCGCCCAGTCAGACGACGCGCCGCCCGCCGGACCGGCACGCCTCGCCAACCCAGAGCCGGCTCCCTAGGACACCCCGTGGCCCCCAGACTGCACCGGCCGCGCCGCCGGACCCTCGCCCTGCTCATCCTCGCCGTGCTCGTCCTGGTTGCCGCCGGCGGCGGCTGGTACCTCCAGCCCCAGCCGCTCTTGCCGGGGGCCCAGGCGTCGCTCGGCGCCAAGCCCGACACCGCGTTCGAGAAGGACGGCGACAACTACGAGTGGATGCCGCCCTCGATGCACTACTCGGTCGGGCTCGTCGTGTATCCGGGCGCCAAGGTCCCGCCGGCGGCGTACGGCCCGCTCGCCCAGCGCATCGCCGCCCACGGGTACCTCGTGGTGGTGGTCTCGATGCCCCTCAACCTCGCCGTCCTGGACATCGACGCCGCGAACGCCGTCATGGCGGCCCACCCCGAGGTGACCCGGTGGGCGATCGCCGGCCACTCGCTCGGCGGCGCGATGGCGGCCCAGTTCGTGGCCAGCCACCCGGGGGTGATGCGCGGCATAGCGCTCTGGGCGGCGTACCCTGCCGCCGACATCAGCCAGTCCGGCGTGGCGTGCACGTTCGTCTACGGGACTCTCGACGCGGGCACCGACCAGATCACCTCGCAGAAGTCGCGGAGCCTGCTGCCGGCCGACTGCGTGTTCGTACCCATCGAGGGCGGCAACCACGCGCAGTTCGGCTACTACACGGGCCAGCCGAACGACCCGCCGGCAGCGATCACCCGCGACAGCCAGGTTGCGCAGGCGTCCCAGGCCACCCTCGAGATGCTCGCCGCCGTCGACGCGCAGCCTGATCAGTTCCCGGCACCTGCCTCGCCCTCGCCGAGCGCGTCGGGCGTCCCCCGCACGGCCCCGTCCGGATCCTGACCGCGAGCGGCGGCTCCAGCCCGTCGCCCGCGAGACGGTCCGCGGTCGCGAGGGGTCAACCCGTCCGAGCGAGGCGCCCGCCCAGGCCAGCAGCGTCGGAGATCCTCGCCAGCGCACCCGTCGCGAGGGCGATGCCGCCCACGACCAGCACCACGCCCAGCAGCTGCTCGCCCGAGGGGTCCTCGCCCAGCAGGACCACGGCCAGGATGAGCGTTGCCACCGGCTGGACGAGGAGCAGCACCGACGAGATCACCGCGGGCAGGCGCGGCAGCGCGCTCTGGATGGCCACGTAGCCGATGGACTGCGATACGACGCCGTAGGCGATCAGGAAGCCGAGCGCCGGCCAGCCGGGGGTCAGGTCCAGCCCGCCGACCGCGGCACCGAACGCGCCCGCCAGCAGCCCCGTGACCGCCGTGGCGATGGCGACCGGGCCGGCCGGCCGATGGTCCGGGCTGGCGCGGCGGATCACCAGCAGGTAGCCGGAGTACGCGATGGCGGTGACCAGGCCGATCGCCACGCCGGCCCTCGGGTCCGCACCGAACGCCTGCGCGCCGAGAACGCCCGAGATCAGCACCACGCCGACAAGCATCACGGGGATGGCCACGAACACCTCACGGCGCGGGCGCTCCCCCATCAGGAGCCACGCCGCGAGGGCGACGAGGACCACCTGCAGGTTGCCCATCACCGTCGCCAGGCCCGCGCCCATCAGGTCCACCACGACGTGGAACGTGATCAGGTCCGCCGCGAAGAACACTCCGGCCAGCGCTGAGACCGCGATCGTCCGGCGGCTCATCGGCCCCCGCTCCAGCACCTCGGCCCGCGCCACGAGCAGCAGGATCGGCAGCCCGAACAGGCAGCGGTAGACGACCCCGGTGGCGGGCGAGACACCCGACCAGCGGTAGAAGATGCCCGAGAAGGCGATCGCGAGCGCGCCGACGACGGCCGCCGTTCGCGGCCGTGGCCCGACCGACGAGACGGGGCTCAGCGCCTCTCCGGGACGCCGACGAAGCGCAGGCCGAGTTCCTGGTACTGCTCCTCGTCTGGCGCGGAGGGCGCCTCGAGCATGAGGTCCGACCCCGACTGCGTCTTGGGGAACGCCATGACCTCGCGGATGTTCGTCTGGAAGCTCAGCAGCGCGGCCCAGCGGTCGATGCCCAGCGCGATCCCGCCATGGGGCGGAGCGCCGTACTCGAACGCCTCGAGGATGGCGCCGAAGCGCTCCTTCATCTGCTCGACGGTGTAGCCCTGGAGGTTGAAGCTGCGGGCGAGCAGGTCGGGCTTCCAGATCCGCACCGAGCCGCCGCCCAGCTCCCATCCGTTGAGCGCCACGTCGTACTGCATCGCCTTGGCGCGCCCGGCGGGGTCCTCCGGGTCGCGCACGTCGAGGTCGCCCGACAGCGTGGTCAGGAGCGGCTCGTCCTCCGGTACCACGCCGCTGAACGGGTTGTGGGTGGCGTCCCAGCGGTGGTGCTCGGCGTCCCACTGGTACATCGGGAAGTGGTGGACCCAGCAGTACGCCAGCTCGTTGGGGTCGGCCAGCCCGAGGCGGGCGGCGATCTCGTTGCGCAGCCGGCCGAGGACGTCGTTCGCCGTGTCCCGCTTGTCCGCGACCACCAGGATGAGGTCGCCCTCGCCCGCGCCGGCCGCCTCGCGAACCGCCGCCTGCGTGTCGGCGGCGAGGAACTTCGCGATGGGCCCGTGGAACTCGCCGCCCGCCTGGACCGAGAGGTGGACGAGGCCACGCGCGCCGAACCGCTTGACGAGCTCGGTGAGCTCGTCGATCTCCCGGCGCGAGACGCCACCCATGCCGGGGGCGGTGATGCCCTTCACGCGGCCGCCGGCGGCCAGCGTCTCGTCGAACACTCGGAAGCCCGACGGCTTGCCGAGCGCGGGCGCGAGGTCGAACAGCTCCATGCCGAAGCGCAGGTCGGGCTTGTCCGAGCCGAAGCGCTCCATCGCGTCCTCGTACTCGAAGACCGGGAACGGGACCTGGCGGACCGGGCGCTCGGGCACCGTGGCCCGGGTGACCTCGATGACCATCTCCTCGATGAACCCGCGCACGGTGTCCTCGTCCACGAAGCTCATCTCGAGGTCCAGCTGCGTGAACTCGGGCTGCCGGTCGCCGCGCAGGTCCTCGTCCCGGAAGCAGCGGGCGATCTGGAAGTAGCGGTCCACGCCCGCCACCATGAGAAGCTGCTTGAGCTGCTGGGGGCTCTGGGGCAGCGCGTAGACCGCGCCCGGCTGCAGCCGGGACGGCACGATGAAGTCGCGCGCACCCTCGGGCGTCGACTTGATCAGGTTGGGCGTCTCCACCTCGACGAAGCCGTGCGCGTGGTGGGCGTCGCGGATGGCCTGGACGAGGCGGCTCCGGAGCAGCAGGCGGCGGACCATCGCCTCACGCCGGATGTCGAGGTAGCGGTAGCGCAGGCGCAGGCTCTCGTCGATCGTCGCATCGGGGTCGTTGATGTAGAACGGGGGCGTCTTGGACTCGTTGAGGATGCGGACCCGGCGCGCCTGGAGCTCCACGTCGCCGGTGTCGAGCTTTGCGTTCTCGGTGCCGGGCTGGCGCTTGGCGACGACGCCCTCGACCGCGATGACGAACTCCGAGCGGACCTTCGACACCTCGGCGTGGGCCTCTGGCGCATCCGCCGCGTCCACCACCACCTGGGTGATGCCGTGGCGGTCCCGCAGGTCGATGAAGACCAGCTTGCCGTAGTCGCGTCGGCGGTGGACCCAGCCCGCCAGCTTCGCGTCGTTGCCGTCGTCGTCAACGCGCAGCTGCCCACACGTGTGGGTGCGGTATGGCGTTGCGAGCGTGGCGGGTTCGGCGGACACGGAAGGGCTCCAGGATGCGGGTTGTGGCTGGCCCCATCGTAGCGGAGCCGAACGCCCCGGCTCAGGCGTGGTGGTGGTTGGCCTCGGCACGGGCGAGGTCGCGGACGAGGTCCCCGACCGCAACCGCCTTCTGCGTCCCGGCCAGCAGGTCCCGAAGCCCGACGTGGCCGTCGGCGAGCTCCTCCCCCACGATCACCGCGAAATGCGCGCCGTCCCTGCCGGCCGCCTCCAACTGCCGCCCCAGCTTGCGCCGCGCCAGGTCTGCGCGGACGCGGAGCCCCGCGGCCCGCAGCTCGGTCGCGATGCGCAGCCGGCTGAGCGTGTCGTCGGGGTCGGCCGACACCACCACGGCCAGCGGGCCGTCCACACCGGCTGCCGGGCTGCCGGCGCCCCCCTGCTCGGCGAGCACCAGCGCCACCCGGTCCAGGCCGAGCCCGAAGCCAATCCCGGGCGTCGGACGGCCGCCTAACAGCGCGACGAGGCCGTCGTAGCGGCCGCCGCCCCCGAGCGCCTGCTGCTGCCCCTCGCGGCCGGCGACATAGAACTCGAACGCGGTGCGGGTGTAGTAGTCGAGCCCGCGGACGAGGCCCGGCTCCACCCGGAACGGCACGCCCAGCGCCGCAAGGTGCGCCTTGACGCTCTCGAAGTGCGCAGAGCACGTCTCGCACAGGTGGTCGGTGATCCGTGGCGCCGCCGCGTTGAGGCCCGCCATGTCGGGGTCCTTGGAGTCCAGGAGCCGCAGCACGTTGCGCTCCAGGCGGTCCCGCTCCGTCGGCGGCAGCTTCGCCAGGTGGCCCCGGTAGTAGTCGGTCAGCGTCGCGATGTATGTCGGGCGGCAGGCCGGGTCGCCGATCGAGTTGACCAGCACCTCGACGCCCTGCACGCCGGCCTCGGCGTAGAAGCGGTGGCCGAGCTCGACGATCTCCGCGTCGATCGCCGGGCCGGGGTCGCCGATCGCCTCCACGTCGAACTGCCAGAACTGGCGGTACCTGCCGGCCTGCGGGCGGTCGTAGCGGAACATCGGGCCGGTCGTGGTCAGCTTCACCGGCTGCGGCCAGGTCTGCATGCCGTGCTGCACGTAGGCGCGGACGATCCCCGCGGTGGGCTCGGGCCGGAGCGCCCACGCCTCCGACTCCTCGCTCCGGGGCGCCAGCCGGAACAACTCCTTCTCCACGACGTCGGTGACCTCCCCGATACCCCGCTCGAACACCGCCGTCTGCTCGAACAGCGGGGTCTCGATGGGCCGGTAGCCGTAGCGCTGCGCGAGGTCGGCGGCGATGCGGACCAGGCGGTCGAAGAGCGCGCGGTCGTCGGGCAGCAGGTCGCGGGTGCCCCGGGGGGCGCGATAGGTGGACATCGCCGCCAAGTCTAGCCGCCCCTACCCCCGTCACGGCGCCCCCGCGACCGGGCCAGCGCGTCCCGCCCGCCCGTCTACTCCGCCGGCGCCTCCGCCTCGTCTACTCGTCTGGCTCCCCGTCCTCGACCACGAACCGGTCGAACGCGCGCAGAGCCCGGCTCGGCCTGGATAGGCTGCGCGGTCACGTGAGCCAGTGCAGACCCGTGTTCGCGCATCGGCTGACAGGGAACGTTTCCGCGCGATCTTGGCCGCCTCGTCGCCTCCCGGGGGACGATCGGGCTGGGACTGGGGCTCCGGGGCACCTCCCGCGGTCACATCGTCGCCCGTGAGGGGACGCGACGCTCGAGGCGCGACGATACCGTCCGCCGCCGGACGACGCCCAGCCGATCGCGGCAACCTTCACGTTCGCGTCAAGGTTAAGGTACCATCGGCGCGATGAGCCAGCCCGCCCCCACCGACCAGCAGACCGGAGCCCGCCTGCTCCGCATCCAGGAAGTCGCCGCCGAGACGGGGCTCACACCGCGCTCCATCCGCTACTACGAGGAGATCGGGCTGCTGGCGCCTGCCGCCCGTTCCGAGGGCGCGTACCGCCTGTACGACGCCGACGACCTCGACCGCCTCCGCTTCATCGCCGGGCTGCGCAATGACGCCGGCTTCTCGCTCGCGGAGATCGGCCAGCTGCTCGTGGACGAGCAGGCGCGCCTCCGCAACCGCGTGCGCTTCCGCGGTGGCGACGTCGCGGAGCAGCGGGCCGCCATCACCGACGCGCTCGAGCGCATCGACCGCCAGATCGAGACGCTGGAGCGCAAGCGCGCCCGACTCGACGCGATGCTCTCGGACGCCCGCGCCCGGCGCGCCCACAACCAGTCGCACCTCGACGACCTCGATCGGGGCCGTGCGCCCGACCACGGCCCGCATGCCGAGCCGCCGCGCGCCGGAGGCGGCGCATGAGCCGGTCCCCGCTGCGCAACGGCGCGCGCGCCCTCGCCCACCGCAACTACCGCCTCTTCTTTGGCGGCCAGGGCATCTCGCTCGTGGGCACCTGGATGCAGACGGTCGCGCAGGCTTGGCTCGTGCTCCAGCTCACCAGCGACCCGTTCATGCTCGGCCTGCTCTCGGTGGCGCAGTTCCTGCCCGTCATGGTGCTGGGCCTGTTCGGCGGGATCGTCGCGGACGCCCTGCCCAAGCGCCAGACGCTGATCGCCACGCAGACGAGCCAGATGATCCTGGCGTTCATCCTGTTCGGGCTGACGGTCGCGGGCGTCGTGCAGGTGTGGCACATCATGGCCCTCGCCCTGCTGCTCGGCGTGACGAATGCCGTGGACATGCCCACGCGCCAGGCCTTCGCGGTCGAGATGGTGGGCCACGACGACATCCAGAACGCGGTGGCGCTCAACTCCGCGATGTTCAACGGGGCGCGCATCGTGGGGCCGGCCGTGGCGGGCGTCGCGATCGGCATCCTCGGCATCGCCGCCGCCTTCCTCATCATCGGCCTCAGCTTCTTGGCCGTCATCGTGGCCTACGCGGTCATGAGCGACGACGACCTCCACTCCCCCGCCCACTACCACCGCCCCGCGACCCTGCGCGCCGTGGGCGAGACGCTCGGCGACGGCCTGCGATATGTGTGGCGGTCCCCGATGCTGCTCCTCCCGGTGACGATGATCGGTCTCGTGTCCACGTTCGGGATGAACTTCTCGGTCGTGGTCCCGGCCCTCGCGGACGTGGTCCTCAAGACCGACGCGACCGGCTTCGGGATCCTGATGGCCTCGACAGGGGTGGGCTCGATGGCCGCCGCCCTGCTGATCGCGTTCTCGAGCGAGTCCAGGCCGATGATCATCGGGCTGGGTTCGGTGGTGCTCGGCGTGGCGCTGCTCGCCGCCGGCACGATCACGTCGTTCGCGCTGTCGCTCGCCGCGATGGCGTTCGTCGGCTTCGGCGCCATCGGCATGGCCGCCACGGCCAACACCACAATCCAGCTCAACGTCGAGGACGGCTATCGCGGCCGCGTGATGAGCGTCTACACGACGGTCTTCGCCGGCTCGGCGCCCATCGGCGGCCTGTTCGCCGGCTGGCTGGCGTCCGCGGTCAGCGTCAGCGCGTCGCTGGTCATCGCAGGCGTTCTGACCGCCATCACCGGCGTCGTGGCGATCCTCTGGCTCCAGCGGATCCGGGCCCGCGGCATCGCCCCCATCCTCGGGACAGAGTCCGCCGGCGCATCGGCAGTCGGCGCCCGCCCCCGCTGAGCCCGGCGGCGGCCCTCAATCGCCCGCCGAGCCGCTACCCCAGGTCTCGCTGGACGTTGAGCACGTCCTTGAGCTGCTCCACCCGGCTCATCACCTTGGCGAGCTCCGCCACCGACGACACCTGGATCGTCATCGTGACCAGCGCCGTGTGGTCGGGCGAGACGGACACGTTGGCGGCGAGGATGTTCACCCGGTGCTCGGCCATCACCTGGGTGACGTCGGACAGGAGGCCCGTGCGGTCGTACGCCTCGACGCGGATGGCGATCGGGTAGGTCTGGGCCGGCGCCGACTCCCACTCCACGTCGATCAGCCGCGACACCTCGCGCTCGTTCATCACCGTCGGGCAGCTGCGCAGGTGGACCGTGATCCCCTTGCCTCGGGTGATGAACCCCTGGATCGGGTCGCCCGGGATCGGGTGGCAGCACTTGGCGAACCGCACCAGCAGGTCGCCGACGCCCTTGACCCGGACGCCGCCGGTCCGCGCGGGCGGGGGCGGGGCGACCGTGGGCAGCGCGGCCTGGCCGTCGTCCGTGACGCCCAGTCGGATGACGACCTGCTGGGCCGAGATGGCCCCGTAGCCGATGGCCGCGTAGAAGTCCTCGAGCGTCTCGTGGCCGTAGCTCTTGGCGACCTCGGCGATCCTGTCCAGCCCGAGCTGGGCGGCGCTCGTCCGGGCGAGCCGGCGGAGCTCGCGGTCCAGGGACTCACGCCCGTGGACGATGTTCTCGGCGCGGTCCTTCTTCTTGAACCACTGGCGGATCTTCTCTCGCGCGTGGGAGGTCCGGACGATGTTCAGCCAGTCGCGGGACGGCCCGTGCTCGCCCTTGGTCGTGACGATCTCGACGATGTCGCCGTTCTTGAGCCGGTAGTCGAGCGGCACCAGCCGGTTGTTGACCTTGGCGCCGATCGTCCGGTGTCCGATGTCGGTGTGGATCCGGTAGGCGAAGTCGAGCGGCGTCGAGCTCGCCGGCAGGTCCTTCACGTCGCCGCGCGGCGTGAACACGAACACCTGGTCCTGGAAGATGTCGAGCTTGATCCCCTCGACGAACTCGGTGGCGTCCGATTCGCTGACGTCGCGCTGCCACTCCATGAGCTGGCGAAGCCAGGCGAGCTTCGCGTCGTAATCGCGCTCGGCCCTCGAGCCCTCCTTGTACCGCCAGTGGGCCGCGATGCCGACCTCGCTCACCTGGTGCATCGCGTGCGTCCGGATCTGGATCTCGAGGGGCTTCCCGTCGAGCGCGATCACGGCGGTGTGCAGCGACTGGTACAGGTTGTTCTTGGGGACCGCGATGTAGTCGTCGAACTGGCCCGGGATCGGCCGCCACAGCGCGTGGACGATGCCCAGCGCCGCATAGCAGTCGCGGATCTCGTCCACCAGGATCCGGATGGCGTAGACATCGTAGATCTCGCCGAACTCGGCGCCCTTGCGCTGCATCTTCTTGTAGATGCTGTAGATGTGCTTAGGGCGGCCCTGCAGCTCGGCCACCAGGCCCGCCTCGGCAAGCCGCGGGCGGAGCACCTCGATGGCGCGCTCGATGTAGCTCTCGCGGCCCTTCCGGCGGGTGTCGAGCAGCTTGGCGAGCTCGCGGTATCTCTCGGGCTCGAGCGCCTTGAACGAGAGGTCCTCGAGCTCCCACTTGATCTGCCAGATCCCGAGCCGCTCCGCGAGCGGCGCGTAGATCTCCATCGTCTGGCGGGCGATGCGCTGCTGCTTGTCGTTGGGGAGGGCGCCCAGCGTCCGCATGTTGTGGAGCCGGTCGGCCAACTTGATCAGCACGACGCGGATGTCGTCCGCCATCGCGAGGAACATCTTGCGGATGTTCTCGGCCTGCTGCTGCTCGTGGCTGTGGGTGCTGAACTTGGACAGCTTTGTCACGCCATCCACGAGGTGCGCGATCTCCGGGCCGAACCGTTCCTCGACGTCGGCGAGGCTGTACTCAGTGTCCTCGGGGACGTCGTGGAGGAGCGCCGCCGCCACCGCCACCGGGTCGATGCCCAGATCGGCGAGGATCTGCGCCGACGCGATCGGGTGCATGACGTACGGCTCGCCCGACGCGCGGACCTGCCCGCGGTGCGCCTCCACCGCGGTCGCGAACGCGCGCTCCACGACGTCGAGGTCCGCCTGCGGGTGCTGGGCGCGCAGCGAGTCCATGAGCGGCCCGTGGGCCGCCTCAGGGGTCCGGTGGGCGCCCTTCTGCGGCTTGTGCGCCTGGCCCTCGACCGGCATCACCGGGCCGCCCTCGCGACTGCCGCGCCGTCCCGGCCGGCGCGTCGCGGGACGAGGCTTCGCGACGGCGGCTTCAGGTTCGCGCACGACGGGGTCGGCCATCACCGAAGTCTACCCCGCACCCGCACGGCGGCACTCTGAGCGCCACCGTGCCTTGGCGAGCTCCTCAGCCCCCCAGGAGCCCGACCGACAGCATGCCCGTCAGCACGAGATCGCCCGCCGCGTCCACCTTGACCGATGTGAACCGGATCGGGACGTCCTCGCCGGCACGCAGCAGCGTCACCGTCGAGATGCCGGCCGCGGTCGCCACGACGTTTCCGCTCGCGTCGACCGACAGCGTCGCGGTCACCGACACGCCGTCCTTGACCACCACCGAATCGGGTGCGGACAGGCTGACGGCCGTCGCCGGGAGGCTGACGCCTGTCACCGCCGCAATCTCCGCCGCAACCAGCGCCCTCGCGTCCGCGGCGGCGATCCTCGTGCTCGCGGTGACCCGATCGTCGCCACCGCCGAGGGCGACGGCATCGAGACCCAGTGGCTGACCCCCGACGTTCGGCACGGTGATCCC
>JBJKRU010000079.1:0-14521 GCA_046704485.1 Candidatus Limnocylindrales bacterium
GCGCGACCCCGGCCCCGACCGCCGCGCCCGCCCCCACGCCGGCGCCCAGCCCGACCCCCAGCCCCACTGCGACCGGGGTCTACGTGCCACGCACCATCGACGCGACGGGCGCCACGAACGTGTCAGCAACTCTGAACAACTTCATCGCCGCGCAGCCGGACGGCTCGACGATCCTGTTCCCGTCCGGCGCAACGTACCGGGTCGACACCGGCATCAGCGTCACCGGCCACACGGGAATCACCCTTGAAGGCAACGGCGCGGTCCTGCGGAGCACCGGATCATCGGGCTCGAACTCGGTGATCACGGTCGCGGGTGCTACCAATACCACGATCCGCGACTTCACACTGAAGGGCGACGACCCGACGCCCGGCGTCTACTCGACCTCCGGCGAGCAGGCGCACGGCATCCGCGCCTACAGCTCCCATGGGATCGACGTCTCAGGCGTGACCATCATGTCCGTATGGGGCCACGGGTTCCTCGCCTCCGACGGCTCGTCGGGTATCTGGTTCCACGGCAACAACGTCGCGAGCGCCGGCGTCATGGGCTTCGCCGTCTTGTCGGGATCAAACATGCTCGTCGAGGACAACACCTTCGGAACGCTCGGGTACGGCGCTTTCGATATCGAGCCGTACCAGTCGACCGCAGTCGCTCATGCGATCACCTTCCGCGACAACACCGTCGGGACGATCAGCAAGCCGCGTGGATACGGTTTCTTGTTCGGTGCCTCCGGGATCAACGGCTCGACAGTCTATGACGTCACGGTCGCCGGAAACACGGTGACAGGCTACGGGCTTGACTCGTACGTCACGACCGCTCGGCGCCAGGACATTTCCGTCACCGGCAACAGCTCGACAGTCGCAGAGTCGGGCTATGTCATGCACTTCGCGCACGTGGATGGCCTCACGGTTACCAACAACGTTCAGCCGCTGACCTCCGGGTCACTCGCGGCCATCAGCGACTGCAGTGGGGTCACGTATCCGTAGGGGTCCGCTCGTTGACGTCGTCCCGAGCAGCCACGGCCAGCACGCGCGGTGCGTCATGCCGTGCGCCGCGCGGAGGCGGCCCGGTGCGCACGAGAGAATGGCGCACCCTCATGGCCCCCCGGGGGGCAGGTTGGCGGTGCACTCGCGCACCACCTTCTGTCGGGTCGCCGTGTTGCCGAGGCCCAAGATCTCCGTGGCGAACTGGACGAGACTCAACCGCTTCGCCTGCCCGCTTGACGCTGTGGGCGCGTCGTGAAGGCTCCGCCGGCTGCGAGGGACAGGCCGCTGCTCGATACTTCAGGCTCGAGACGTGATCTCGTGGCTCATGGCCCCGCGGCGCGAGGCACGTTGACGGCTCTGGACTCCGTGGCCGATGATCGATCTCCTCGCGCCCAACCAGCCATCACCGGCGCGCACGCCGCCCCGCGGTTCCGGGGCACACGGAGAAGGCCCCGTGGACCTCCGGCGTCAAATCGCCATCGTTCGAGCGTGGCTTCCCCTCCTGATCGCGTGCGTCGCCGTATCGGCCGGCACTGCTCTTGCCGTCAGCAACCTCGTCCAGAAGTCCTACGAGGCAAAGGCGACGCTGATCGTTGGGCAGTCGCTCTCCGCCGTCAACCCCGACTACACGCAGCTCCTCGCGTCGCAGAACCTGACCACGACCTACGCAAGCGTCGCCACGACTCGGCCGATCCTCGAGAGCGTGATCCACCAACTCGGCCTGACCGGCAGTGTGGACGCTCTCGCAGGCCGCGTCCGGGCAGACGCGTCGCAAAGCAGCACCCTGTTGACCATCGCCGCGCAAGACCCAGACCCGGCGCGCGCGGCGGCGATCGCAAACGCGATCGCGAACCAGCTCATCGCGGAGTCACCCACGATCCAAGGACACAGTACCGCTCTGCAGCAGTCGGTCGATGCGAACCTCAAGGCGACCCAGGCCCAGATCGACGCATCGGAGGCTGAAGCCGAGACCCTCAGCGGCATAGCCACCCGGACCCCTGCCGAGGATGCACGCCTCCAGACGCTCGAGTCGCAGCTCGTTTCGCTCATGTCGACGTACGCGAATCTCCTGTCGTTCTCGTCCGGCAGCGCCAGCAACCTCCTCACCGTCGTGGAACCGGCCGTGGCACCCGCATCGCCGGTGTCGCCGCGTCCACTCCTAAACACCCTTCTCGCGGCCCTTGTTGGGTTGTTCATCGCGGGCGCAATCATCGTCGTGATGGAGTACCTCGACGATACCGTCAAGACGCCCGAGGACATCCAAGAGGTGGCCGGCCTCAGTACGCTCGGAACGATTGTCCGGATGAGGGTGGACAAGGGGCGAAGCGAGACCTACCGGTTGGCAACGCTCCTGTACCCCCGGTCTGTTGCCGCAGAGGCCTACCGGACACTTCGCACGAATATCGAGTTCGCATCAATCGATGCGCCAGTCACGACCCTGCTCATCACGAGCGCCTTGCCCGGCGAGGGGAAGACTGTCACGGCAGCCAATCTCGCAGTCGCCTTCGCCCAAGCAGGTCAACGCGTTGTGCTAGTTGATGCCGACTTCCGCAAGCCCGGCGTCCATCTCATCTTCGACCTGCCCAACGCCGAGGGCTTGTCGACGTTCTTCCGCAGAGAAGGGGTGAGCCTCGAGGCCGTCGCCTATGTGAGCGAGCAGGACAATCTCAGGATCGTGACGGCTGGACCCCTGCCTCCCAACCCAGCCGAGGCGCTGAGTTCCCAGCGCATGCGGGCGATCCTCGGTCAACTGACTGTCGGAGCCGACCTAGTCATCTTCGACAGCCCACCACTCGAGGTCGTTACTGATGCCGCCGTTCTGAGCTCGTTCGTCGATGGGACGCTTCTCGTCGTCGAAGCCGGCAGGAGCCGACGGACCGTGGTTCGGAGTGCGCGTGAGGCGCTCACAAGGGCCGGCGCGCATGTCTACGGCGCCGTTCTCAACCGGGTGCCCCAGCGTGCCAGCAGCGACGCCGCCGAGTACTACGGGGACTCTTACCACTCAGCCGGAGAGGCCCCGGCGCTATCTGCCGCGTCGGACAAGCCCCCCCGGCGGCCGGCCCCCCGAAGCAGGGCACGCGCCGAGAGCCAGGATGGTTGACCAGCGCCACCTTGGTCCCGCCACAATGACCATCCAGCGTCGCGCCACATGGCTTGCGGTCGCGTCTCTATGATCGCAATCCGGTGGCGGAGCCGATCGCGCGGCGTGATGGAGGCCGCTATTCTCGCCTGCCTTGCCGCCACTGTTGCTACGTCGGCGGTTGCTACGTCGATGGACGCGCTCGACGTGCTCCTCGTCGCATTGGTCGGCAGCGCAGCGCTCTCGGTCGCGCTCATCTGGCCGGAGCTCTTGCTGTACGGGTATTGCGTGGCGATCCCTTTCAACTTCGCGCTGCCACCGGGACCGGCCGGAACCGTGACACGCATCGTCGGAATCGCGTTCTTCTTCGGCTACCTTGTCAGACGGCCCCATGTTCTCCGACCCGCGGTCATGCCGCTGGTGGGCTGGCTGTTCATAGGATGGGCGCTCGCGTCGTGTCTGTGGGCGATCGACGGCGAGACGGCGTTCAACACTTGGCTGAGCCTCATCCAGTTGTTCGTGATCACCATCCTGATAGCCAGTATCGTCGCGGCCGACACGAGGATCGTTCGCAAAGCGCTTTGGGCATATGCGCTCTCGGCCACGTTCACGGCCATTGTCGGCTGCATCTCGTACCTGCAGAGCCCGGCGGCATTCCTAGGACGCGCAGCGGCGTTCTCCAATCAAGATCCGGCGCTCTTCGCCAGCCTTGTGCTCCCTGCAACGATCGTCCTCATGGGAGAGGTGCAGGCGCGGTCATCGAGGCTTGCACTGCGGGTCCTCGCCCTCGCCGCGCTTGCGATCTGCGTTGTGGCGCTCGCGATCTCCGGGACACGGAGCGCCTGGCTGGGCTTCGCGCTGGCAGCCGGGGCGTGGCTGGTCCTCCGGCGAGACCTGCGACAGATCCTTGCGGTGATAGCGGTGGTGGCCGCTGTCGGCGTTCTCGTACTTGCCCTTCCGGGCGCCCAGGCGTTCCTGCTTGGCCGGACCGCGACGAGCCTCGAGACCGGGGGTTCTGGCCGTACGGACATCTGGACCATTGGCCTGAGTCTACTGGCGTCGGCGCCTGTCACCGGCGTCGGTCTGGGCAACTTCCCCAATGCCTTCACGCCCTACGCGATCAGCCTAGCGGCCGCGACAGCACCGACTGGTGCGGCCCGTGCACCCCACAACGTGCTGCTCGGAACATCCGTTGAGACAGGGCTTGTGGGCGGCCTGCTCCTGATCGGGTTCATGGCTGTAGCACTTGTGAAGTCGAGGGGCGAGTGGGGCGACATCATCCTCGTGGCTCTCGTCAGCCTCTTCGTTCAGGCGATGTTCCTCGACATACTCCAACAGAAGCAGCTCTGGCTCTTCCTTGCTCTTGCGCTCGGGTTGGGAGCTGCTTGGCGGACGCGCGAGGCGCCGGCAGCCAGAAGCTCGTGGCGCCCTCAGCACGGCAGCCTGACTCCGTTGACTGCTGCGCCCGGCCACGCGCGGGTCCACGAAGGTGGCTCATCGGTCCCAGCCCATAGGAACTGAGGACGCGAGCGTGTGGGCACGTCGGCTAGTCGCGCACCGGGCGCCGCTCCAGATTGGCAGCGTGGCTCGCAACGTCGCGGTCGTCGGTGCGGCGACTGCGATTGGCCAGGGCGCCCTCGTTGTCGCATCCCCGCTGCTTACCCGACTATACGACCCACAGGCCTTCGGTCTGCTTTCCGTGTACTCAGCCGTGCTCTCGATCCTCGTGGCTGGAGCCTCGCTGAGGTTCGACCTCGCGATCCCGATAGCGGGCGACCCCGACGAGGCAATCCACCTCCTTGCGCTGAGCTTGCTGATCGCATTCATCGCGAGCTTCTTGGTCGGGGTCGTTGGCCTGGTGTTTGGGGAGCCGCTGCTGACTACGCTTGGAGCGGCAGCCTTGATGCCGTTCATGTGGCTGCTCCCCCCGGCGCTACTCGTGGCGAGCGTCGCTCAGGCAGTCGCATCGTGGGCCGTCTACCACCGCTCCTTCCCCGCTCTGGGGCGCATGCGGTCCGTGCAGGGGCTCGGCCAGGCGACCTGCCAAGTTGCCCTCGGGATCCTAGGACTCGGCACGGCCGGGCTCCTCTTCGGTGACGTCACCGGCCGGCTGGTGGGCGCGGAGCAGCTTCTGAATCCGCTTCGGAAGACACTCCAGTCGACGAAGCTGACGTGGGCCGCGATGTGGTCAGACGGCCGCGAGCGTTGGGGCTTCGCCCGCGTGATGACGCTGGCATCGCTTGTCAACGCGGTCACCCTGCAGATTCCCTTCCTAGTGATTCCGGCGGCCTTCGACCTCGAGTCATCGGGGCAGTACTTCCTCGCCTACCGGGTTCTCGTCCTCCCGGCGTCGCTGGTGGGGGCTGCGGTCAGCCAAGTCTTCTTCGGCGAGGCCTCGTTCCGTCGAGACCATCCGACGCGACTGCGCAACCTGGCGTTCAACGTCACGATCTCGCTGTTTGTGTTCTCGATCCCCGCGTACGCGATCGTGGCAGCGGGGGGTCCCGCCCTCATCCAGGCCGTGTTCGGCGACCAGTGGGGGCAGGCTGGCCAGATCGCAAGGATCCTTGCCCCATCGTTGGCACTGTGGGCGGTCGCCAGCCCGATCAGCACCCTGTTGCTCGTCGGACGCCGGGAGGTGGAGAGCCTCGCCTTCACGATAGCCGAGCTCACGCTCAGGTTTGGCGCCCTGGCGGTCGGCGCCCATGTTCATTCGCTGGTTGTCGGGGTTCTCCTCCTCTCGTGCGCCGACGTCGCCATCAACGTCAGCGCCCTCTGGCGCTTCCTCCGTGTGGCGTCCGTACGTCTCGGAGAGCTCGTGCGCCCAGTGTTGCGGACGGTAACCATCTCGACCCCCAGTGCCTGTTTGGTGATCGGCCTCTCGATGACCGCCCCGCCGCTTGTCCTGATACTCGGATCCGGTGCGGCATGGGTAGTCGCGTTCGCGCTCGCCGCTCGCCTCTCTCCGGAGCTGCGAGCTCTGCTGTCGGGCGCTCATGACTAGCGTCCTAGTGCTCGGTCAGGCGTTCCAGGCGAACCGGGTCGTTAGGGCGTTGAACTCTAGTCCCACCGGGCTGCGGGCAATGTATGTTTCCTCGTCCCGGTATCTGAGGCTGCTGGCGGCGCCTCCGCGCTCCGAGCGCGTTGTCCTGATAAGAGTGGGCTACCGTGTCGGGGCCACGACCCCTCGAGGTCGCGCCTTCGACGCCTACTGGTCGGGGCTGACGAGGGTCCTGCCGCGAGCCGTGCGATGCCACCTCTGGCTTGGCACGGATGTGCTCAACACCACCGAGGAGGCCCGAGCCGGCACCCTGCGGCGGACTGCGGTGTCATCCGCCCTCGACGATCTTCACCTCGCCGTGGCGCCATGGCTGGTGGCTGAACTCGAGGTCGTCGGCTTTCACGCCACCCTCTGCCTTCTTCCTCCACCGACGATCCCTCCTCCGGTGGCACCGCCCCTGCCAGCGGACTTCCGGGTTCTCACCTATCTGCCAGCTGCAAGGTTCGACTTCTACGGCGGCGAGGTCGTCCTCGAGACTGCGCGGCGGATGAGTGACGTGCAGTTCGACGTCGTCGGCAGCGACGGCGGCCCTTATCATTCGGCGCCGCCGAATGTGCGTTGGCACGGTTGGGTCTCCGATATGCCAGCCCGCTACGCCGGGGCGACGGTTGTCGTCCGCATTCCAAGACACGATGGCTTCGGCAACACCGTCATCGAGGGCCTCCAGAACGCGCGCCACGTCATCTACACGCAAGAAGTCCCGTTCGTGCGGCGGTTATCGCCGGTGACGGCTGATGCCCTAGCCACCGCGCTCGCGAACATACGCGACGCGGGTGCTTTCGGCAGTCCCGAATTGAACACTGCCGGTCGCGCGTATGCGCTCGACGCATTCGATGAGGCCAGATTGATCGAACGGCTCGCCAAGCTAGTTCGCGACCGGCTATAGGCGCGATCCTCACCAGGCCGACGAGCGCCAAGAGTTAGGACCGCGTCGCCTTCCTTTGGTCGCAGTTCAGGTGGGGGCGTCCCCGGGCGCCGGACCCTGCGCAGCAGCCGCCACACAGCGTTCCGCAACGACACCCATCGGCTCGATCACGAGAGTCCCACGGTCGCGGCGCCGCACGGCCTCGCGCACGATCGACTCGAGGGTGGCGACCATGTGCTCGGGATCGCTGGCAAGGTTGAATGGGTGGGTCCACAGGTGGAAGACACCGCCGTTTGCCTCGGTGCGATTCATCCCCGCTCGGGCCTTCCGGACGCACGCCGCCCTCGAAACCAGGCGACGGGCGCCCGTCCGGGGCATCAAGAGCCCTGAGCCGGGGATGTTCCACAGCCCTGGCAGCGTCTCGACAGGCATCGAGACGGGCGGGCGCAGCCCGGCGATCTGGTCGAGCAGGTGCCCGAGCCGGCCGGCCGGCCCGCGGACCCGCGCATGCCACGTCGGGTCGGCGCCGCGATAGGCGCGGAACCCGTGGGCCCGGAGCACCTCATGGTGACCCTCGGAGTTGCGCGGGAACACGAAGCTGCGCAGCGTGATCCCGCGAGATGCCGCTAGATCGATGCACGCCCTGAGGTCGGCGTCCACGGCCTCGCGCGTCAGGCTGGGATCGCCGTACAAGACGTGGGAGAAGGAGTGACAACCGATCTCTTGGGGGGTTCCGGCGGCCAGAAGCATGTCGAGGATGTCCTCGCCATACCACAAGGGGTCACGATGCCGGTTCGTACACGGGTCATGGGAGTACCAGTCGCCAGGCCGCCAACTCTGGCGGGGACGCGGCAACTCGGGATGGGCGATCCCCGCAGCGTCACGCCGACACTCGGACAGGAACAGGTGCCCGAGAACGGCCCAGGTCGCCGATACCTCATACCGCTCGAGGACGCGGAGAATCGAGGCGATCGTTCCTCGGATGTCAGGGTAGGTCCGGGCGAATCGCTCGGGCGACGTCTGATCGAAACTCCCCCAGATGAGCTCGGTGTCCAACGTGAGCGTACAGGTTGGCGTACTGATCGCACGGGAGAGGTGGCCTTGGGCAGCAGCCATCGCGACAGGGTACCGGGTCCGTCACGTGCCTGTGCACTCTCTTCGTCGCACCGGCGCCACGCCCAACCCGTTCAAGATGCGAGGCCGCGTGCGGCCGCACGTGGCCGCACGCGGACGCGCAATTCTCGGAAGGTCGGCACAATCCAATAGATGAAGCCACGTCGACTAGACTACCTTTGCCTCCAGCCCACCCGTGAGGGTCAGGCGAGTTTTGCCCACGTCAACGAGATCGTGGCCGGGCTTCGACGTCGCGGCTGGGACGTCCGGCTTGTGGAAGTCCCGCATCCGCGGGCCGGACGCGGTGACGGGTTCCGTCGCGCCCTAGCGATCCTCTGGCTGCAGATCCGCTACTGGGTGCAGTGCCGGTTCCGGCCCGCACCGTTCGTGTACATCAGAGACCACTTCTTGGCCCTCCCGACCGCGCTAGTCGCCAAGGCGGCGGGTTCGATCGTGGTGCAGGAGAGCAACGGTCCGATAGAGGACATCTACGACGCCTGGCCGCAGTTGCGAGCGCTACATCAGCTCATCCTCCTCTCAGCGCGAGTCCAATTGCGTATGGCCGACGGGGTAGTGGTCGTGACGCCCGGGCTCAAGGACTTCCTGGCCTCGCAGATCGGCCGCCGCCGCGATGTCTTCGTCGTAGGCAACGGCGCCAATGTCGATCTGTTCCGTCCAGGCGAAGCAGAGGGAAAGACCGAGCAACCGTATGCAGTCTTCGTTGGCGCCCTCGCGTCCTGGCAAGGAATCGATATCGCCATTTCCGCAGCCATGTCCGAAGACTGGCCATCAGGTGTTGACCTCGTAATCGCAGGCGAAGGACGGGAACAGGGCCGAGTCCTGGAAGCCGCGCGAGCCACCGACCATATTCGCTGGCTCGGGGCGATCCCCTACAGGGATTCGGCAGCCCTGATGTCGGGAAGCCTGGTGGGCCTCGTGCCACAGGCCGCATTCGAACGATCGCGCTACGGGCTCTCGCCGCTGAAGCTGTACGAGGGCATGGCCTGCGGCGTGCCGATGATCGTGTCCGATCTGCCCGGACTGGCCGACACGGTGCGCGCTCACGCCTGCGGCGTCGTCGTCCCAGCCGGCGATCCCGTGGCCCTGGCCCGGGCAGTCGCCCGAGTCGCCGCCGATCCCGCCTTGGCGGAGGAGATGGGTTCGCGCGGACGGGAGGCGGTTGTTGCCGAGTATTCCTGGGACGCCCGGGCCGGTCAGACCGAACAGGTGCTACTGCGAGTCGCCGCCCCGCGAGGGGCGCCACGGGGCGCGTGATGAGGGCCTTGGTCACCGGAGGGGCCGGGTTCATCGGCCACCACCTCGTCGCCGGTCTCATCGCCCGCGGCCACGACGTACGCGTGCTGGACGACTTCTCGACTGGGCATCGCAGCCGCCTCGAGCCGTTCGGTGAGCGCTTCGCCCTCACAACTGGCAGCATTCTCGATCCCGCCGCCCTGGACGAGGCCGCCGCTGGGTGCGAGGTCATCTTCCATCTTGCAGCCGTGGCGTCCGTCGCCAGGTCGGTAGTCGAGCCCCGACTCACCAACGACGTGAACGTCAACGGGACGATCGAGACGATGCTGGCCGCCTCCCGCCACCGCGTACGTCGCGTCGTCTTCGCCGGGTCGTCCGCGGTGTATGGCGCGCCGTCGCAGTTGCCCTGCTCCGAGGTCCTTCCCCCGGCTCCGGAATCGCCCTACGGCGTGAGCAAGCTCGCGGGAGAGCTGTATCTGCATGCGCTCGGCGCGATCAACGGCGTCGAGACTGTGGCCCTGAGGTACTTCAATGTCTTCGGGCCGGGCCAGGATCCAGCATCCGAGTATGCGGCCGTTGTCCCACGGTTTGTCACTTCGGTCCTCGGCGGCGGGACGCCAATGATCTATGGCGACGGCGGGATCACGCGTGACTTCGTCTACGTCGAGAACGTGGTCGAGGCGAACCTGCTCGCCGCGCTTCCTTCCAGCCCAACGGGCTTGACCTGCAACATCGCCTCGGGCACCCAGACCAGCCTGCTCGATCTCTTGAGCGCGATCTGCGCGGCCGCTGGCCGCGAGGTTGGCCCCGATTTCGGGCCGGCCCGGGCAGGCGACATCCGACACTCACAGGCCGACGTCTCTCTGGCTCGCGCCGCTCTTCGCTTGCGCAAGGGTGTATCGCTGAACGAGGGCATCGCACGAACGGTGGCTTGGTTCCGCGATCGGCCGGATCTGGCCGAGTAAGCAGAAGGCCGCGGATCTGGCCGGCGACCCTGCGGTTCTCGCGTTCCAAGGGGTCAGTCAGGGCTGGTAGGTGACGCCCGTGCTGTCTGTGATGCTGGCGAGGCTCCCGGAGCTCAGAGGCTGGACGTTGCCGGCGACGGTCAGGCCATCGATGTGGGCGAAGGCGAGGACAGGGCCGACTGCTGTGGCCGACGAGACGTTGTCCGTGAAGGTGATGTTCGCGCGGCGGGCAATGGTGACGTATGTGGTGAGGGGGCTCCCGGTGATCGTGTTGCCGCTCACGACGATATCGCTGACGTTCGAGCCGATGACTCCATCTGCGCCGAAGAAGAAGCCCGACTTGCCGTTCCAGGTACCGGCGGTGTTGTTGCGGAATATGACGTTGGTCGCGCCGCCGCTCGACTCCCACGGCTCGATATCGAACGTGGCCCAGCCGCACTCGTCGAAGGCGACGTGCTCGATCGTCACGTTCCTGCCCGCGAGTATCGTCGCGCCGTTTCGGCCCGCGGACAGCACGTGGGAATCGTGGAACCAGATGGCGTCCGACCAATTGCTCACCATCAGCCCATCGCCGTATACGTCGCGAATCGTGACGTTCGCGACCTCGAGGTTGCTCGCACCGTAGGCCAGGACGCCGTACGCGTACTCCTGCCCGCTGAGATATGTGCCCGGGGCGGGGCTGTTGCCGACGAGGTTGAAGTTGAGGATCCTGATCCCCGCGCCGGACACGATGAACAGCGAGCTCTGGCTGCTGGAGTCTCCACTCGACTTGAGGGTGGCACCGTTTCCTTCGAGCGTCAGGCCGTGGCGATCGGTACCGATCTCGAGAGCTCTGCTCAAACGATACGTGCCACCCGGCTTGAAGTCGACCTGCGAGCCGTCGGGGACTGTGGCCAGCCACCGCTGCAACGCCGACGCGACGTCGCTCGCTCCGGTCGCGTCGATCGTTGATGGCACGGCGATCCCGTCAGTCTTAGGCACGAACGTGGAGGTTGCGTCGGGCATCGGGGTGACGACTGGAGTGGGCGCGACGTCAGAGGTCGACGCCGTGGCTGCGAACAGCACCGCGACGAGTGCGACCACGAGCCCGACGGCCGCAGCGTGGCGGAGATGCGACCTCCGTGACGCACCGCGTGGGTCGAGATCGTTGGCCAATGGCTTCGCCTCCCCGTCGGTCGGGCATCATCAGAGCGGGCGCGCGGACGAGTCGAGGTTCCGCAGGCGCGGTGGCTTGCGAGCGGCCGGCCATCGACGAGTCCCCCCGAGCGTGGGCGATTCTAGGCCACACCGCCGCGAGGCGCCTTTCGCCGCATCGTGGCGATCGCGTGCGCAGCCGTGCCTCGGCGAACCGGCCTTCGCGGCGCCCGAGAGCCGCGCACCTACCGCCTGCACACCGACGCCGCGGATCTGGTGGAGGGCTCGGGCGGGGAGGCATGCGGCCTAGGTGTCGTTCCCGTCGACCTTGTTGACGAGGACCGACATCGGGGTCTGCCCTTCGAGCCCGGCGTGGGGGCGGCGACGATTGTAGGCGTCGACCCAGCCGGGCAGGGATGCCAGCCGCTCGTCGTTGGAGCGGAACAGGCGCGCGTACGCCCACTCCCGCTGGAGCGTCCCGATGAACCGCTCGGCCTTGCCGTTGGTCTGCGGTCGCCGGGGCCTGGTGCGGAGATGGCGGATCCCGAGCTGGCGCAGGAGCGCTGCGAGGCTGGTGGAGTGCGTGTACGTCCAGGCGTTGTCCGTCATCACCCGCTCGACCCGGACACCGTGTGCCGCGAAGAACGCGACGGCCTCGGCGATGAAGCTCAGCGTGCTCGCGGCCTGCTCGTCGGGCCGGACCGCGACGTAGGCGACCCGCGTCGCGTCGTCGACCGCCACGTGCAGGTAGTCGTGTCCGCGGCCCAGGTGGTTCCTGGCCGACGGGCCGAGCATCCGGTGGCCGCCGCCGTCGGGGACCCGTCCGAGGCGCTTGACGTCGACGTGGACGAGCTCGCCCGCTCGTTCGCGCACGTACCGCACCGGGGCGCCGGTCAGCCGGTCGGCGTGGGCGAGCCGGCTGTGCCCGTGCCGGCGGAGGACGCCGTACACCGTCGAGCGCGGATGGCCCAGCAGCGGCCCGAGCCGGTGGGGACCGACCCGGAGCCGGCGGCGGGCGAGGAGGATCCGGCGGACCTCGCGCTCGGGCAGGGCCCGCGGTCGCCGGCGTGGTCGCGACGAGCGGTCCTCGAGCCCCGCCAGGCCCTCGGTCCGGTACCGGCGCAGCCACTTGTAGGCAGTCGCCCGGCTGACGCCGACCATCTCCGCCGCGGTGGCGGGCGGCCAGCCCTCGACGAGGATCCGGCGGATCAGCAGCTGCCGGCCAGCTGGGGTGAGCTTGGCCGTACGATGGAGCACGAGAGCCCTCCTTCGGTTCGGAGCTTCGACAACCCCAAACCGAGCACGAGGGCTCTCACTTTGTCAACGATGTGAACGGGAACGACACCTAGTCCGCGCGGACCCGGCGCTCCGCAAGCATCTCGCGGTAGACAGCCTCATGCCTTGCGAGAAGCACGGTGATGTCGTAATGCTCAACCATTCGCTCTCGGCCTCGCTGGCCCATCGCCAGCCGTTCGTCGCCGTGGTCGCCGAGCCAATCCATTGCTTTGGCAAGCTCGCGGACGTGGCCAGTGTCGACCAGGATCCCACGGTCCGACCCCACCAATTCCCCGTTGCCCCGCGCTTGTGAAGTGATAACGGGTACCTCTAACGCCAGGGCCTCCATGACTGATCGCGCGAGGCCCTCGCGCTCGCTCGGGAGGATCAAGATGGTCGCCGCGCAGAGCAGCGGACGGACGTCGGGCACGAAACCGAGAAAGCGCACGCGATCCCTGACGCCGAGTTCGCTGGCCAGCCGTTCCAGGCGAGGCTTCTCCGGCCCATCTCCGGCGAGCACCAGTACCGGAGCCCTGTTGCGCATAGCCGCGAGTGCCGAAATGGCGTCGCCCTGTCGCTTGTTCCGGTTGAGCTCACCGACGACGAGGAGAATCGGTGCATCGGATGCGATCCCGGCCTGAGCACGGACCCTCGCGGCACAGTCTTGGGGGATGCTTGCTCGCGACCAAACGCCAGTGTCAAGGCCGATCCCAGGCATCCTGACAAGACGACGATGCGGGACGATACGATGGCGCTCCGCGGCGGCCTCGTCTTCGTCGTTGATGACGATCAGGCGGTCCGTCCACCTGCCCGCGGTGCGTTCCGCTGTCAGGAACAGCGCGTTGGTGGCCCAGGCCCCGCCCTTGTAGAAATGGAAACCGTGCGCCGTGTATGCCACGGCTGGCCGACGCTCAGCCGGCATCTGGTGCACGACCAGCCTGCTCAGGAACCCTGCGATCGGTGTGTGGACATGGACGATGTCTGGCTCCGTCGCGAGGATCCTCCTCAGCGCGTAGCTGCCGCGGAGAAGGCCCCGCACATCTAGGAGCGACCGGGATAGGGCGAGCTCGTGGACGTCGTCGAACGCCGACAACAGCTCCGCATCGAGAGTGGCGCCGCTCGCAGCCGCGCTGACCCGCCAACCCAAGGCCCGGAAGTACGTGGCATAGGGCAGGAGAAACCTGAGCGTGCTCCCGACTGTTGAAACGAACAGGAGGGAAACCGGTCTCCCTCGGGTTGTTCGAGCCCGCTGGACGGCCGCTCCCGTCGATGCATCCCCCATCGATCGCCCTCCTCGCGTCGGCGGCCCTGCCCCAGTGGCTGCTCCTCCCGAGCCGCACCCGCTACCAGACCGGTAGGCAGAGTATCTGCATTGAGGCTCCGTCGGCTAGGTGTTCTTCCCCGTCGCGTTGTTGACGGGCGCCCGGCTGATCGGCGGCTGCCCGTCCAGGCTCCAGTGTGGACGACGGCGGTTGTAGAAGTCGATGTAGGCGGGCAGGTCGGCGGCGCGCTCGGCGGTGTCGGCGAAGGGCCTCGCGTACGCCCACTCGGCGAGCAGGGTGCGGTTCATCCGCTCGACCTTGCCGTTGGTCTGCGGCCGGTAGGGCCTGGTGAAGCGGTGGCCCACGCCGAGCTCGTCGCACGCCTCGGCGAACGCCCGGCTCCGGTACGGGCTGCCGTTGTCGGTCAGGACGCGCTCGACGCAGATCCCGTGCGACGCGTAGAACCGCCAGGCCCGGCGCAGGAACCCGGCCGTCGTCCCGGGGAGCTCGTCGGGCAGCTCCTCCGCGT
>JBJKRU010000080.1:0-12172 GCA_046704485.1 Candidatus Limnocylindrales bacterium
AGCCGCTGTCCAACCTCGACGCGAAGCTGCGCGTCCAGACCCGCGCCGAGATCGCACGCCTGCACCAGCGCCTCGGCACGACGATGGTCTACGTCACCCACGACCAGGTCGAGGCGATGACGATGGGTCAGCGGATCGCCGTCATGTCGATGGGCCTCCTCCAGCAGGTGGGCACGCCGCAGGAGCTCTACGACCACCCGAGGAACCGCTTCGTCGCCGGCTTCATCGGCAGCCCGGCCATGAACTTCGTGGACGTCCCGGTGGGCACCGGCGACCTCACGACGGGTGGCTACAGCTTCCCGGTCCCGCCCCGCTACGCCGAGTCGATCAAGGGCGCCGGCAACAAGGTGACCGTGGGCTTCCGCCCGGAGCACCTCCAGCTCGAGGACGTCTCCGGCCCGGCCGGCAGCGTCCAGGGCAAGGCGGACGTCGTCGAGTACCTCGGCAACGACGAGCTGCTCCACGTCACCGTGAGCGGGCAGGAGGTGGTCGCCATCGTCGATTCCTCCCACCGCGTCCGCCCGGACGACGTCGTCAACCTGCGCCTGCCCATCGAGAAGCTCCACCTGTTCAACGCCGAGACGGGCGACGCGCTCGTCAAGTCCGGCGCATAGTCGCCAGCAGGGGCAACACGACGGCCGGTCTGCCGATGCGCGGACCGGCCGTTCCATGCCATGGAGGTGCGGATGGCCGGTGAGGGGGATCCCGCCGGGGGCGAGGACCCACTCGAGGAGCGGGTGCTGTCCTCGGAGGTCGTCCACCGCGGGAAGTACATGGTGTTCCACGTGGACACCATCGAGCGGGCCGACGGCAGCCGCGGCACGCGCGACCTGGTCGCGCACCCGGGCGCGGTCGCGATCCTGGCGGTCGACGACCGGGACCGCGTCCTGTTCGTCCGCCAGTGGCGCGTCGCCGCGGGGCGGGCGCTGCTCGAGATCCCGGCCGGCACGATCGACGTCCACGACGGCGCCATCGAGGATCCCGACGCGGCTGCGCGCCGCGAGCTCGAGGAGGAGACGGGCTACCGTGCGACGTCCTGGCGCAAGCTCTCCGAGTTCTGGACGGCACCTGGCTTCGCGTCCGAGCTGATGCACCTCTACCTCGCCACCGGCCTCACGGCCGTGGCCGACGGGTCGCGGCTCACGCCCGACGATGACGAGGAGCTGGAGCTCCGGCACCTGTCGCTGGCCGAGGCGCTGAGGCTCGTCGACACGGGGCGGATCGCGGACGCCAAGTCGATCCTCGGCCTGTTCTGGCTGGAGCGCCTCCGCAGCGCGGACCAGTCCTGACCATGCCGATGCGTGAGGGGAGCATGGCCACCGAGACGGCCGCGGGCCAGAGAGCCGAGCCTGCGGCCGTCACCGTTCGTGCGCTGCAGCCAGACGACGCGAGCGCGATCCTCGAGGAGATGCTCGCGGCATACGAGCGCGGCGAGTACGGCGGGATGGAGCGCTATCAGGTGGAGCACGCGGCGGAACGCCTGGCCCCGAACCCCGGCTCCTGTGCGGTGGCCGTGGTGGACGGCCGGATTGCGGG
Organism: Candidatus Limnocylindrales bacterium; assembly: GCA_046704485.1. Classification (GTDB taxonomy): domain Bacteria; phylum Chloroflexota; class Limnocylindria; order Limnocylindrales; family CSP1-4; genus CAIXZV01. The sequence continues at coordinate 1,537 of JBJKRU010000080.1, forward strand.
CTGGGTGATCCCGACCGACGACGACCTCAAGGTGGTCCCGTCGCACCGGCGGCGCGGCATCGGGCGGATGCTCGTCCAGGCCGGGCGCTGCATCGCGGCCGCCGAGGGACAGGACCGCCTTCGCCTCTGGGTGCCGCGCCGCCCCGACGCCGAGGCGTTCGCCGCCGCGTGCGGGCTCGAGCACACCTCGTCGCTCTGGCAGATGCGCCTGTCGAGCCGGGCCGCGGACGCGATGCCCGGGCCTGCGTTCCCCGCGAACACTGCGGTCCGGACGTTGCGGGTCGGCGAGGACGAGGTGCCGTTCGTGGCGCTCGCCAACCGGATCTTCCTCGACCACCCGTCGCCCATCGAGCTGTCGATCGACGAGGTGCGGCGCATCCACGCGTCACCGGACTTCGACCCCACGACGGTCCTGATCGCCGAGGCCGCCGACTCGGGGGCGATGATCGGGTTCTGCCGCGTCCAGCCGTTCACCAGCGCCGACGGCGTGCCGTCCGGCGAGATCCGGCTGCTGGGCGTCGACCGCGACTGGCGGGGCCGGGGCCTGGGGCGCGCGGTCACGAGTTGGGGCGTCTCCGAGCTCAGGCGACGGGGCGCCGAAACGGTGGTGCTGGCGGTGGAGGGCGAGAACGCGGGCGCCCTGCGGCTGTACGCCGACCTCGGGTTCCGCTTCGGCTTCGAGTGGCCGCACTGGACCGTGGCTGCGCCAGCCGACGCCTGCTGAGCGGGCGGCTGGCGCCCCTGTGCTGGCGAACGCCGCCAGGGCTGGACGGCAGCTGCGGCCGGGCCCCTGCGGCCGTATGCCGGCAACCCACAGCGGCGCTGTGCGCAGGTCCCGAAGCCCCCGCTCAGCGCTCCGCAGCGGGCCCCAGCGCCCGGGCCAGCGCGCCGCGGTAGAGCGCCGAGCCCGGGTCCAGCGCGCACGCAAGCCGCAGGTGCGTCACCGCCTCCTTCCCCCGCCCCAGCTTGCGCAGGCTCTGCGCCAGCGCGTAGTGGCCGTAGTGCGAGGAAGGGTCGACCTCCAGCAGCGCCGTGAACACCTGGTGGGCCCGCTCGTGCTGCCCGGCGTTGAACGCGGCGCGGCCCAGGGCCTCGAGGATGGAGCCGCGGCCCGGCTCCAGGTTGGCCGCCCGCTCGAGCACCAGGACGGCCTGCGCGTTGTGGCGCTGGCGCATCAGGACGCGGCCGCGCTGGAGCAGGCTGTAGGCGGACTCGGGATCGTCCGGCGGCGGGGGGCTGCCGAGCTCGCGGCCACGGCTGGGCGGGGGCGCATCGTCCTGCATCGGACGATCCTCGCACGGACGGCGCGTCCCCGCCGCTGCGGGACCCCGGGCTACTCGCGCCAGGCGGTCAGGTCGAGCTGCTGCAGGCGGGGGCTGTCGGTGACGCCCGGGATCCGGCCCCGCTTTGCGATCGGCCGGCCGTCGATCTCCTTGATGTCGCCCGTGAAGTCGATCGGGGTTGCCCCGGAGATGTAGCTGCCGACGGCGAACGAGCCCACCGGAGCGCCGCTGTCCTTGAAGTACCGGATCCGCTCGGGGTTCAGGCCGCCGGACACGACGATCGTGACATGGCCGAACCCCTCCATGTCGAGCCGGGCGCGGATCTCCGTCACGAGGTCCGCGGTCACGCGCCCCCGCTCGGACGGCGTGTCCAGACGGATGCCGAACAGGCGGTCGCCGAGCGCCTGGGCGACGCGGAGCGCCTCCTCGGCCTCGTCTTTGAACGTGTCCACGAGGACGATGCGGGGCACGTCGGGCGGCATGTCGCGGTCGAACGCCTCGGCAGCCTTGACGGTGTCGCCGAAGATCAGGACCAGGGAGTGCGGCATCGTCCCGGTCGGGTTCAGCCCCGCCAGCCGCGCGCCGGCGGGGGTCGAGGCGCCGACGCAGCCGCCGACGATGGCCGCGTAGTCGAGCACGTCGGCGACGTCCGGATGCACGTGGCGGGCGCCGAACGAGATGACCGGCTGCGGGGCCGCCGCTTCGACGCACTGGCGGGCGGCCGTCGCCCAGCCCGTCGACTGGGAGAGCATGCCGAGCATCGCGGTCTCATACAGCGCGAAGGCCCGGTATCGGGCGCGGATCCGGAGCACGACTTCCTTGGGCGTCACCAGGTCGCCGTCCCGCAGCGCCTCCACGACCGCGTCCGGCTCGTCAGCGAGGACATGGCCGATCAGGTTGCCGGCCTCGCCGATTCCGCACAGGACCGCGGACTCGCGGCAGAAGACCTCCATCGTCACGACGGGGTCGATCCCCTCGCGGGCCAGGATCTGGTCGGCGCGCGCGAAGTAGACGTCGGCGGTCGCGCCCGACAGGATCTCCGTGGACGGTCGGATGCGCTGCAGGCCCATCAGGCGTCCATCCCGCCCAAGGCACCGGCCATGGCGATCACTCCGCTCCTTCGCCCCGGCCGTCCGGGGACTTGGGTGGCACCCCGTCCCGGCCGCCTGGGAGCTCGGGGGGCACCCCGTCCTGGCCGCCCGGCTGGGGCTCGGGGGGCGCCTCGCCGGTGGCAATGGCCCCGCCCGTGGCACTGGCGGCGAGTATAGGGGACGGACTGGGCACTGCCGAGCCGGGGAGCGGCCCACCGGTCGACGCGGCCTGGCGGCCGGCCTGGCGGGCACGTCGACGGGCTGCCGACAAGGCGACTGCCAGCAGGGACAGGGCCACCAACCCCCCGGCGAACCCCCCGAGGCGCAGCCGCCCAGCGTCGGCTGCCACCGAGATCGCCCGGGACGCGGCCGCGGCCTCCCGCTGGGCGGTGGCGGCATCCCCCGACTGCCAGGCGCTCCGGGCGGCGGCGAGCCCAGAGGCAGGGTCCGACCCGACCAGGCCGAGCTCCACGAGCCCGTCCCTCGGCGCCTCGACCGCCCGGTCGGCGGCGGCGACCGCCGCCAGCGCCATCCGCACGGCTGCCTCGTCCCGGGCGGCCTCCGACAGGGCAGACACGCTCGCCGCATCCTCGTAGGCCGCCTCGAGCGACGCCGGGACCGACAGGTTCTCGGCCGCCGCCTCCGTTCGAATGGCATCCCGGTCCCGGAGCAGGGCCGTTGCCGTCGAGATCGCGGCGTCGGCCCCGGCGAAGTCCCAGCCGTCGAGGTCCATCCGCACCACCACCGGCGCGGCCCAGTCGGCATCGGCGGCGACGAGCGAGTGGTACGCGGCCCGCGCGGCTGCCCGGGGGGCCAGCTCCGAACGCTCGGAGGGTGTCAGCGCCCAGGGGGCAATCATCTGGGCGATGCCCGCCCCGCCGCCGACCTCCTCCGCGAGGTCCACGAACCGGCGCCAGTCGTTGGGGATCGAGCTCTTCTCGGGCGGCCCCCCGCCCACGTACGCCGTGGTGCCGGCGGCGGCCGCAGCGAACACCTTGGCCATGCCGGGTTCGCCCACCTCGTCGACGACCTCGCGGACCACGGTCCAGGACGCGTCGTATGCCCACTGCTCGCGGGCGTCCTGCGTGCTGGTCTTGATGGGCGCGGGCGGGCCCCACGTGTCGAGCGAGAACGCCACCGGCGCCGAGGTGCGCGCGTCGCCGGGGCTGGCGGGCGAGCTGCCGGTGGCCCTGAGGGTGCGGGACGCGTACTCGTTGGCCAAGCCCTCGGTGATCCAGCGTTCCGTGAACAGGGACGCGTTGAACCAGGCATGCGAAGCCTCGTGGACGATCGTGAGCGGGTCGAGGTTCTCGCTGATCGTGATCTCGTGGGTTCCCGCCGAGTAGAACCCGGCGTAACCCTCGAGCAGGGTCCCGGACACCTCGATCACGGTCAGCGGGCCCTCGACCGGCCAGGGCAGCCCGATCTCCTTGAGGAGCACGGGGATGCCGCGCGTGAGCTCGCGGGCGACCCGCTGCCGCCAGACCGCGTCGTCCGGCCAGGCCCTGACCACGACCTGCTCGTTGCCGGGCAGGTGGAGCGTCTGGCTCGTCAGTGCGGCGTCGTCGCGCGCGTCGATCCACGCGTACCAAGTGCCCGGAGCCGGGACGAAGGCGGCGAGCACGCGGGTGCCGTCGCTGCGATCCGACTGCGCGAGCGTGCCGCCCGAGGTCGTGACGTCGAAGGGGGGCGGGACGTCCACCTCAACGGTGCCGCGGTCCCCGAACGCCCAGGCGACGAATGTGGAGTAGGCGGCGCCGACGCGAACGCTGCTGGCCGAACGCGGCGCTCCCGCCGGCAACACGTAGGACAGCTGAACGTGGGCCGTCTCGCCCGCATAGAGCCGGCTGGAGAACTCGACGCTCAGGAGGCGGTAGCCGGTCCGGGGCTCTGTCGTGGTCGGGTCGCGCACGCCATCCTGCGACGCGACGATGGAGGCGGCCTCCGGTTGGATGGCGAGGTTCACCTCCGGGTAGTAGTAGCGGAGCCTCAGCGTGTCCGAGAGACGGTTGGTTGCCGTGACGTCCACGCTCACGCTGACCCGGCGCGCGGCTGTGTCGAGCACGTATGTCGTGGCGGTGGCGACGTCCAGGCCGTCGACGGCGGCGGGGCCACCCGCAGTCACCGGCCCTGAGGGCAGCGGCGCGGCGTCGACGACGCTCCGGTCGGTGGAGCCCCCACGGACGTCAGGAGCGCTCGCCGTCGATGCACCGGACGCCGCGACACGGGACGCCGCAGCCCCGCCGGTCGTCGGGACGAAGGCGCCAGACGCGGGCGCGACCGCCGGCGAGCCTGCGGATGCCAGGCTCCCCCCGCCCCAGGGCGCGAGCAGCGACAACGCAAGGGCGAGGATCCCCGAGCGCGCTGCCAGCTGCATTCGCCGCGTTCGGCGCGTCACGGGGCAGCGAATGGGGCGCCCCGCCCGCGCGTCCGGAGCGATCGGCGGAGCCGGCCGACGAGGGACGCCGAGAGCACGCCAGCAGCCAGGACCAGCGCGAGGCCCATGAGCAGCCGCCGCCGGCCCTCGCCCGGTGCATCGGCCCACAGCCTCGACGCGGCGCCAGCGTCCGAGAACGCGGTCGCGGGATCGCCCGAGGCCAGTGCGCTCTCGGCGGCGGTGACGTACCGGTCGGGGTTCTCGCCGATGATCCCGACGGCGGTGACCATGTCGGACCCGTTGGCGCGGCTGGCCGCCGCCGCGCTGATGGCGGCGATCGCCTCCCGCTCTGCCTTCGCCTCCTGCATGGCCGCCTGCAGGCTGCCTGCCTCGAAGAGCGTCTTGACCGTGGACGGCAGGGCCAGCCCGGCGGCCGCGGCTTCCGACTCCAGGAGCGTGCGCTCGGAGAGGACCGCGCGGGCGGATGCCAGCAGGGACTCGGCGGCGTCGAACTGCCACGCCCGCAGCGCGTCGCGGATCGATCTCGGCAGGACCCATCCGGCCGCCAGCGGCAGCGTCTCGCGGTAGGCGGCCTGTGCGGCCGCCCGCTGGTCGAGGAGGCCGGCCTCGCCCGGCCGCACCACCCAGGTCCGCCAGAGGTCCGTGAAGTCCTTGCCGGTCTCGGTCTCGAGGAGGTCCAGCAGGCCCCGCCAGTCCGGCGCGCCAGAGACGGTTTCGGGGCCCCCCGTCGCCTGTCGCGCCGGCGGCTGGTACGCCCCGATCCGCCCCGCGGCGTCGGCCCACACGCGGGCGAGCGCGGCAGGGCCGGCCCGCTTGACGATGAGCGAGGCGAGCGCGTACGAGGCCGCGTACCCGTACGACTCCGACGCGGACGCGGGGTCGGGCTCGGCGGGCCACGCGTTGAGCGGGAAGGCCGCCGCCTTGAGCTGGGCCGTCAACTGGGGCGGCGACGACTTGATCTTGAGGGTCGTCAAGGCCTGCTGCGCGTACAGGCTGGCGAACCCCTCGGCCGCCCATCGGTCGGCCACGAGGGTGCCGTTGAACCAGCCGTGCGCCGCCTCGTGGACGATCACCGCGGAACTGGCCCAGTACGCCACCTGGATCAGGCCCGCCCTCGGGTCGTACAGGCCGGCGAACCCGCCCGTGCTGCGGCTGACGGCCTCCTGCACCACGACCGGCGCGACGTGCGGCCAGGGCAGGCCGATGTCCTTCGCCAGGACCGGGAGCGCCCGGCTGAACAGGTCGCCCACCCGCCCGGCCCACGCCGGGTCGTCCTTCCAGCCCTGCATCGCGAGCGAGATCGCGCCGCCGGGCATGGCCACCGACAGCTGCGAGGTGCTGTACGTGGCGGGCTGCTGGGCGGAGAGGTAGGCGAAGAACGCGACAGGGTTTGCCAGCGCCCCGGTGGCCAGCACGACCCCGCCGTCCGAGGCGGTGGTTCGAGTCGCGAACGCCCCCGATTCGACGGTCACGTCGTAGCCGCTGGGGAAGCGCACGGTGACCTTGCTGCCGGTCGCGCCGTCGGATGCGTACGCCCAGACCGGGAACGTGATCAGGCTGGTGCCCACGCGGATCAGGCGCCGGGCACTGCTGCCGGTGTCCACCAGGTTGAACGCGAACCGGAAGGCGGTGCTGTGGCCGCCATACAGCTTGGCGCCGAAGTTCAGCCGCAGGATTGTCGCGTCCGTGGACTTCGACGACACGACGACCGAGGCGCCCTTGGGGCCGGTGACGACCGACGGGCTCGCGACGCCGGGCTGGACCGCGAGGAACGCGTGGTCGTAGTAGTAGCGGTTGGCGATGGTGTCGGCCCGGTGGTTGGCGATCGTGACATCGACCACCACCCGCACGCGCTTCTGCTCCGGCGGGACGGTGTAGCGGGCGGTCGTGACAATCGTCAGATCGGTGGTGGCGGCGCGCGCTGCCGGGGCGGCGACGGGTCCCACGGGGCTGAGCAGGAGCCCCAGCACTCCAGCGGCGAGCGCCAGCGTGACCGCCCGCTTGGCGGGCTGCGCAAGGCGGCCGCGGGCCGTCCCCGCGGCTCGGCGCGACGCGCCCGACGCCAGGAGCCTCAAGCGCTCGTCCCGTCCGCCAGCAGCTCCGCCAGCTCGGCCGAGTAGCGCGCCACGAGGCGCACGCCCGGCCCGTCGGTGTCCGCTGGCGGACCCGTCCGCCAGCCGCCGGCGCGCAGCCACTCGACCACATCGCCGTGGAGCCGGTCGGCCAGGGCCACCTGCCGGGCCAGGGCCAGGCCCAGGTCGTGGCGGGTCGCCGCCGCCGCCGGCAGCTCGGCCAGCAGCAGCGGACGCTCGTCCTCGCCGATCGAGAACTTCACGAATGGGATCTCGTCGTTCCAGCGCAGCAGCTTGCGGTAGGACTTGCGGAAGTTGTCGTTGATCGGCGGCGCGAAGTGGCACCAGCGGATCAGCGCCAGGCCCGGGTCCAGGATGAGGGTGATCCGGAGCGACGAGCGTCGACGCCCGTCGAGGACGAGGTCCCATGACGTGACGCCCTCGCGGTCGCGGCGCTCGAGCGGGGTTGCGCCTAGTTCGGCGAGCCAGGCCTCTACGTCCGATGGGCCGAGCGCCGCCGCCCGCGGTGCTAGCGACATGGGCGGGAGTCTACCCGACGTGCCCGAACCAGTCGGAGCGGCGATCGGCGACACGCACCTGGGGGGGGCCGGTGCCGCCCGACGGGCAGCCCGAGGATCCTCGACGGCGCGACCGCTCGGTGTCGCCTGACGGGCAGCCCGACGATCCTCGAGGACGGCGGCCGCTCGGCGCTGGCCAGCCGTCAGCCCCCCGCCACGCCCTCCTCGTTCGCGCTGCGGGGCCTCTCGTCCGCGCCACGGGGCTTCTCCGCCCGGCGCTCCACCGTCCCGCCGGACCGGATGGTCCTCGACGCGAAGTCCGAGGACCGCACCTGGTAGCCCACCTTCACGTTCCGGCCGAGGCGCGCGCCGCGCGGGACCACCGACTGCTTGCCGACCACCGTGATGCCCGTGTTGAGCCGGCCCGCCTCAAGGCGGTTCGGCGTGTCGAAGTCGGGGCCGTCGCCCACGATCGCGCCCTGTCCGACCGTCACCTCCTTGTCGAGGATGGCCCGGTCCACCACGGCGCCGCTGCGGACCACGGTGTCGAACATCAGGATGGAGTCGCGGACGACCGCGCCGACATCCACCCGCACGCCCGGCGAGAGCACGCTGTTGACCACCGTGCCGTTGATCACGCAGCCGTGCGAGATGAGGCTCCGGTGAACCTGCGCGGTGGGCCCGACCTTCGCCGGCGCACGCTCCTCCGACTTGGTGTGGATCAGCCACTCCCGGTCATACAGGTCGAGCTCGGGGTTGTCGTCGAGGAGCGCCATGTTGGCTTCCCAGTACGACTGGATCGTCCCCACGTCCTGCCAGTAGCCGTCGAAGCGGTACCCGAACACGCGGGCGCCGGCCTCGAGCATGGCCGGGATCACGTTGCTGCCGAAGTCGGTGAGGTCCTCCGACAGCCAGCGGCGCAGCGCCCGCTTGCTGAACACGTACACGCCCATCGATGCCAGGTCGCTCTTGGGCTGCTTGGGCTTCTCCTGCCAGTCGGCGACGCGGTCCTGGTCGTCGAGCGCGAGCACGCCCATCCGCGTCGCCTCGGCCAGCGGGACCCGGCGCACCGCGATCGTGATCTCCGCGCGGTGACGGCGGTGTGCCGCGATGAACGGCGTGTAGTCCATCTTGTAGATGTGGTCGCCCGCCAGCACCAGGACGGTGTCCCCGGCGTCGTGCTCGATGACGTTGAAGTTCTGGAGCACGGCGTCTGCGGTGCCGCGGTACCACTCGGCCACGCGGCCCCGCTTCACATACGGCTGCAGCAGTTTCACGCCGCCGGTGTTCCGGTCGAGGTCCCAGGGGCGCCCGAGGCCGATGTGGTCGTTGAGCGAGCGGGGGTTGTACTGCGTCAGGACCATCACGTCGGTGAGCCCGGAGTTGACGCAGTTCGAGAGGGTGAAGTCGATGATCCGGTACTTGCCGCCGAACGGGACGGCGGGCTTGGCGCGGACCGATGACAGGATCGACAGCCGCTCCCCTTCGCCGCCCGCGAGGATGACCGCCATGACCGGCTTGACCAACGTCGTCCCTCCCGTCGTGCCTGCACCGCGATCCTAACACCGCGCGGGAGCGCGGCCGCGACCCGGTTGGCGCGCCCAGAGCGGCGCGCTGGCAGCTGCTGGCGACTAGGTGAACAGACGCGGGTTAACGAACACCCCGTTGAACTCGACCATCCAGTGGAGGTGCGCTCCCGTCGAGTGGCCGGTGCTGCCCTCATAGCCGATGATCTGGCCCTGTGCCACCTGGTCGCCGGCGCGGACGGGGTACCTGGGCTGCATGTGCGCGTACCAGGTCACCAGCGAGGTGCTGTGGGCGATGATCACGATCCACGCGGGGTTCGCGCCGTCGGCGTAGTTCCAGCCCACGTAGACGACCCGCCCGTCGCCGGCGGAGCGGACCGGCGTCCCGTACGGGGCCACGATGTCGATCCCGTTGTGGTAGTGGGCGCAGTTGCCATACCGCGGCTCGAACACCACGCCGGTGCAGCCGAAGTCCTGGCTGATCACGCCCGACATCGGCCAGGCGAGCGTGCCGTTGTACTGGCTGGGGATGTTGCCGTGGCTGGCCTGGGCGGCGATCAGCTTGTTGATCTTCTGCTGGAGCGCCTTCTGGGCTGCTGCAGCCCTGGCCAGCGCGGCGGCGAGCGACGCCTTGTTGGCGGACATCTGGGCGTACTCGCTCTTCTGGGCCGCCAGCGCTGCCTTGGCCGCCGCCTCGAGCGCCGCGAGCCGCTTGGTGGCTGCCGCGAGCGCGGCGATCTTGCGGTCGAGCTCCTGCCCCTGGACCGCCACCTGCTGGCGCATCAGGTTGGTCTGGTCCCGCGTGTCCTGGACGGTCTGGTGGAGCGCGAGGAGCGTCGACTGGTCCTCGGCCACCTGCTGGGCCAGCTGCTGGTCCTGCGTCGCGGCGTCGAGCTGGGTCGACATCGCCGCGAGCATGTCGGTGAACGAGGCGCCCGAGAGCAGGGTCTCGAGCAGCGAGGTCCGCTGGTCGTCGTAGGCCACCTGGATCCGCGCCTCCAGCTGCGCCTCGTGCTGCCCCAGCTGGGTTCGGGTCGCCGCCTCCTGCGCCTGGATCGACGTGAGCTGGGTGTCGAGGTCCGCGAGGCTAGAGACGAGCGAGTCGTACTGCGCCTGGACGTTCTTGAGGTCCGCCGTCAGCGAGTCCACCTGCTGGCGCGTGGCGGTGAGGTTCGAGGTGATGCCGTCGAGCTGCGTCTTCGTCTGGTCGATCTTGGTCGCCAGGGTCGCCTGCGACGCGTTGAGCGCCGCGATCTGGGCCTTCTCCTTGGCGATCTTCGTGGCCAGCGCCTGCTTCTGCGCCTGGGCGTCGCTCAACTGGTCAGCCCACGCGGGAGAGGGGGCGGTGACCTGACCGGCGAACGCCCCCATGAGCAGGGGCACGATCAGCAGCGCAACGATCGTCCGGCGGCCCAGACCGCGAGACGCTCGCGGAAAATGCTGCGCGACCTGACGGCTCAACGAAGTGGCGTCCTCATCTCGTGCGAGCTGTCTCCGTCATCGTCGGCGCCCACGGACGCCGGGCTGCGGCAACCACGCTCGCCGGATATGGCGCCGCCTCGGAAGGGCACGCCCGAGACGACCAGAACCGGCGTTCACCCGGGAGTGTACCAGCGGGCGCAATTCGCGCCGCCCTGTGTGTCGCGCGCGCGGCACTGTGCGCCCGCCCCGGGCCGGCCGGCCCGGCGGGCGATGTTGATGTCTGTCCCCGGACACGCCGTGACGCGAAGCGGCCCCGGGGTCCGCAC
>JBJKRU010000081.1:0-7010 GCA_046704485.1 Candidatus Limnocylindrales bacterium
GAGTGCCATTCTCGGTTCGGTCATCGCGCGGTTCCTCCGGGTGAACGTCAGACATTCACTGGAAGACCACGCGGTGACCCTCGCCGTCAAGGGCCCCGACTTACACCACGCGTTGGGACACTACTCACCTGGGATCCGGGCGACCTGTCGCCGGTCGCGCGGGGGGCCTACGGGACCAGGTGCGCTCACTCTGGCTCCACCGGGCAGCTGCCGGCAAGATCGCGGCCGACCGGTCGGCGTCGCTAGCGAAGGGCCGGGCCCGCGCCCCGCCAGACTGATGCGCCGCGGCGTGCGCGCGCCGACCGGATGATCTTGGGGCCGGTTGGCACCTTCACCGCGGGAATTCGGCTGCTGCCCCTTGTAGCCACGGCGTGCTGGCCCGGGTGGGCAGCCTTGACAGCGCCATCGTCAGCGCGACAGCCGGTCCAGCGCCGCTCGTGCCTCCCCCGGCTCCCGGGCGACCCGCCAAGCTCGGTGCTCCGGGTTCGCGAGCGGTCGGATCCCGGCGAGCGCCCGACGTTCCGCCGGCTTGAGCTCGCGCCGCACCGTCTCCACGTCGGCGACGAGGTCGAGGAGCCGGACCATGTCCTCTACGTCGCGATCCGCCTGGCGGGCCTGCCACGCCCGGACCTTGAGCACGATCGCGGCCGCGAGGGACGGGACCGGGAGCTGGCCGTTGCCGACGCCGACGACCTCAACGACGACCGGGCGCGCTGACGCGAGCGCGCGGCTGCCGCCCGGGATCTCCGTCGTCGTCGCGGGCGGGACGGTCGTCAGGTCGGCGCGGGGGCCGACGTGGTCGGGGGCGAGGAGGTCGACCTGCGCGTCGCCGCGCCGGAACCGATAGGGGTGCCGCGCCTCCGCCATCTCGAACCCGGCAGCCACGAGGCGCTCCGCGGCGATCCGCGTGCCGTCGGCGAGCACGCGTACGTCGACAACGACGTCGACGTCCCCGGTGGTGCGGCCGGATGGCTTCCCCGCCTCGAGCTCGAGGAGGATGACCATCTGGGCGCCGACGAGGACCCACGGGACACCTTCGAACAGCCGAGAAACCTCCAGCGCGGTCTCCCAGACCCGTGCCTCCGCGTCGCTCCCGGGCAGGACGACGACCGTCATCGCGCGGTCAGCGCCTCGCGCGCGACCTGCTGGCTCCTCGGGTCGCGGTCGTCGGCGAGGTCCAGCGCGACGGCGGCCCGGGGCGCGACCGGGCCGGCGAGCCAGGCGCGGACCTCGTCGGGCACGACTCGCAGCACGACATTCGGCTCGTCTGCGGGGCGGAGCGCGTACCGCCGCTCGAGTCGCCCAGCCGTCGCCGCGTCCACGTATAGCTCGACCGGCGCGTCCGGGGCCACCAGGCCGAGCCCGGCTTCGGCCGCGAAGCGCGGCCCGGTCCGGACGGCGGCGCCGTCGGCCCCGAGCCGGGCGAGGTCGGAGCTGTGGGCGCGGAGGTCGCGGCGCTGGGCGCGCGGCCCCAGTCGTGCGCGGATGTCCCACTGGCCCCGGCGGGCGATGGCGCGCAGCCGCGAGAGCGTCGGCGCGTCGAGACCCGGCGGCGTGGCGCCGTCCCAGAGCAGGATGAGCGCCCAGGCCCGACGGGGCGAGTAGCGGCGGCCGCTGGCGGGCCGCACTTCCTGGCGTGCCTCCACGTCCTCGCGCCGCACCAGCGTCTGGTGGCCGAGGACCCTTGAGCGCAGCGCTCCATCGCCCACGAGCTGGAGGACCCGCTGCCGCGTCAGCCCGAGCGCGGCGGCGGCCTCGGACGCGGGCATCCAGTCGGAGAGTCTTGCCTCAACCATTGCTAAATGACAATAGTTCAGACAACGGCGTCAGTCAAGTGCTCCCCGCCGCCGACCAGGCCCGCGACTCGAGTCCTCTTTGAACAGGGGCGCCAGACTGCGATCCACCTTGCGCACGAACCCGGTCGGCCGCAACACTCCTTGCTGTGGAACCGAACGTCAGCCTGCGACCGGACGAGGTCACGCTCTTCCCGCACGTCGGATGGATATGCAGAGATGGCGACTGACGGTCGCGGCCCCACGGCGACCCGACGCGCGCCATCGCGAGGCGCTGTGAGCGGCAGCGCAAACGAGGCTGGGAGCGAGTATCGGGCTGGCGTGGCCGCTTGGTTCGTGACAATGGGCCTCGCAGGACGCGACGTCGAGGGCCTCGATCTCCGACCCACTTATGCGACCCCGGTGATCGTGACCCTCGAGGTCGACGACCCCGTCGATGACATCCGAGTAACCCTGAGTGGCGCTCGCGCCCTATTGCAGGCGAAGCGCGACCTGACCTTGGGGAGCGAGCATCTTCGGGAGACTGTCGAGCAATGGGTGAAGGTCTTCCGTGGCCAGCCGCTCAACCGCGATCACGACCGACTCGTTCTCGCCACCGAGAGTGACTCCGAGGGAATCGTCGCCCTTCGTGATGCGCTCCAGCGACGACGGCAGACTGATCCCGGCGCGCCGACCCAGATCCAGCGCAGAGCGCTCGAAACCCTCCAGGACCTGCTGAAGGACCTCGGCATCGCGGATCCGGACGATATGGGGCTGATACTGGACGTCGCGGCAGTCCTCCGCGTGGAGATCACCGAGCCGAACGCTTCGCACCGGTCGCTCTCGGAGGCCGTGCTCAGCGAGCGAGTCGTGACGCAGGACGAAGGGGCGCGGGCATTCAATGACCTCAAAGCAGCCGCGAGGTCTGCGGCAATCCGACGACACGGCCGCGTGCTGCGTGAGTGGCTCGACGCGCTCGAGGACGCGGGCCGAACGTTGCGCGCCGCCGCGGACGGGTCACCATCGGCACGTGCGGCTCACCGGAAACGCCTAGTCGGGGCGTACCGCCAGCGAATTGCGGCCCGAGGATCGGAGATTGACCTCCGGGGACTCGGCGTCGCAATTGCTCCCGTCCGTGTGCCCGGGCTGGCCGATACCTGGGAGGTGGTCGCGCCCGCTGAGAGGGGCCGCGACACGACCCGTGACCTGGGCCAGGCTCTCCAGCGACGTGGACGACTGATTCTTCTTGGTGCGCCGGGTGCAGGGAAGTCGAGCGCAGTCCTTCAGGTCGCCGGTGCGTGGGCTGAGCGACCCGAACAGCTGGTACCTGTTGTCGTCCCGCTCCAGCGGTTTCTGTCGGCACCGGTCCCGACGAGCCTTGACGACCTCGTGAGAGCCGGCGTCGAGGTCAGGGGAGGAGAGGGCGAACTCGTGCGCGAGTTGGTGGAGCGCCTGGAGCAAGGAGAAGGCGCCCTCTTTCTCGATGGACTCGACGAAACGCGGCATCGCCGCTTCGAGGTGACGCGGGCACTCGACCGGATCACGGAGGACATTGATCCTGGCAGCGATTGTCTTGTCGCGACTCGGGATGTCGCGTACGCGGAGGCGCGAACGCTCGGTTGGCCGACGGCCCGTTTGTCCGCGGTCACCGAGATGGAGGAGGTGCTTCACGCGATCGGGGTTCAACTCGCGCTGACGGCAGACGTGCGTGAGGGAGAGCGAGAGGCATGGGTCCGAACGCGACTGGACACTCTCATGGGTCATCGTCGTCAGCATCCGATACTGCGCGAGACGCCCCTATTGACGGTGCTCGCGCTCGTCTTGTTGGCGCAACGCGATCCATCGCCGATCCCGTACTCGCGAGCCCAGATCCTCTCTGACCTCATCGACGAGCAGATCGAGCGCAAGGAGGTGACGGCTCGCGGGGCGACGGAGCTGTGGCCGCGCAACTCCCCGGAGGAGGTGATCGGACTCCTTCGCGAGAGCTTCGTGTCTATCGGCCACCAACTCTATGACCGATCCGAAGTGCCTCGTGACGAGCTTTCTTCGGAGCTGGCGAAGCTGCTCGAGACGCGATGGGCGTTCGCGTCAGGCCCAGCGCTCGCCGCGGCAAGCACGCTCCTCACCCTGTGGGACGAGGCCGCGGTGTTTGTTGCTTCCGGAAGACCGCCGGTCGTCTCGGGTCGCCTCCGCGGCATGATCGAGGTCGCGGAGGCTCGATACGCTACCCGTCTTGAGGGGGACGAAGTCGCCGAGTGGCTCGCCTCGGTTGCCTCCGACGACTCCGGTACCGAGACGCTCCTACTTTCCGCGGGGTTGTCGCCGACTCTCGCGGGCCGATTGGCCGAGTTCGCGTGCGCACGCCCACTTGCCTCCGTGTTGCTGACGGCGGCCGAGGCAGTGGCGCGCGGTGCGGAAGTGGCAGACCAAGGTATGGACTGCCTCCTCGACGCGCTGATTCGCCGTGTGGCGGAGGCGCCGAGCATCCCCGCCGCCAAGGCTCTCGCGAGGTTCCGCGTCCCTGATGAACGACGGCTCGAGGTTATCGAGACGCTCGAGAGCCTCGCTGACGAGCGCCTACGTGCGACCGCAGTCGCTCTCGCGGCGGTGCGTTGGAACCTTCCCGTCGATCAGAACGGTGCTGTCCTGAAGCGAGTCTTGGTGACTCGGCCCCCCGGCGGTGCCCTAGTCGACGAGGGCTGGGGCGAAGCGGTGGTCGGCGCCGCGGAGATGCTCCTCGCCGCCGGTCTGTCGTGTGACGACGAGATTCTGCAGGCGTACCGGCACGTTTCCATGGCGGTAGAGGCGGACCTCGACGCGGCATTGGCGCGCCTCGGACGCATCGACCTCAAACGCCGCGCAGAGGAGGGTCGGTATCAACCTCTGTCAGACCAGGGCTTCTTGCGGACATTCGAGCTCCGAAACCGCGCCTGGACGCGGATGCTCGAACACATCGCCGAGCAGGAGCCCGTCGACCTCTCCCCAGAGCGTTCCAGAAGGCTGGCGGAGTTGGGCGACTTCATGCAGACGCTCATTCCGGGGGAAGTACCGTCGACTTGGGCATCCCAAGGGGAGCAGGATGTCGCGACCCTGCTACGAGCAGTAGACCTCGTAATCGCACTCGGCGGCTTCGATCCCCACGTCCTCTCAGCCCAAGCCGCAATAGCAGCCGGAATGTCGCCGCTGAAGGCGTCGATCTTCCTGCACGACACGGCGACGGGCAGGGCGCTTGAGAACTGGTCTGCAGTAGACGCGAGCTACACGAAGAACGAGCTGTTCGACCTGATGGCGCGGGGGCCTCTGTTCGCATTGCTGGCTCTGGAGGCGCTCCAACACGCACCCGACCCTGATGAGACCGTGACGCGCGTGATCACGCTGCTGCCCGACCTCCAGGTCGACTCGCGCCGCTTGGCGGCCCGTGTCAGCCTTGCCTTGCGACCTTCACTCGCCGGCGATTGGCTCGCGGAAACGGATCCTGTCTTGCGGCGAACGGCGGCGGAGGCAGTCGGTGAAACCTGGGCCAACGGTGCGACAGATGAGGCGACGCTACGCGTTGCGCTCCTGTCGAGCGATGCAGGCGTACGAGTCGAAGCCCTGAAGGCCGTCGCAGACGCCGGTGGAAGGGTTCCCGCCGCAGTCCTCGAGGATATCGACGGTCGGCCGCCCGCAGACTGGCAATGCATGTGGTGCCAGCGAGTCAACTCAATCGACGTCGAGAGCTGCGCTCAATGCCGGCTCGTAGGCCTGCGCGACATAGGTCCTGGCTCCGCCATAAGGTCACAGGTCGCCGGCCCCTGAGGCTCGTGTGCGGCGCTGCACTCGTCCGCCGCGAGCTCGTGCGGAGAGGTAGGCGAGGCGCGTGAAGTAGGCGCGGCGGGCGGCGTCGGCGCGGCGGAGGCGCTCGTTCTCGGGGAGGCGGCGGTCGGGTTCGACCTCGTCGAGGAAGCGCTGGTCGAAGGCGACGCGGGCAGGCTTGGTCGTCTCGCGGGGGTCGTGTCGGGCGTGGAGCGCGTAGGCGGCCATGCGGGCGCGGAGGACGCGCTCGGCGGGGGTGAGCGACTCGCGCCTCACGGGAGGACCTCGTCGAGCTCCTCGCCGCCGCCGGAGCCGAGCAGCTCAACCCAGGCGTCGGAGCCTATCGGCGTCGAGCCCACGCGTAGCCGGGGATCGCTAACGAGCGAGCGGAGGCGGCGAACCGGGCCCGAGCGGGCGAGCGGGGCGACGGGCCCCTCGATGCCGTCTGACTCGAGATCTGCCAGAACAACGGCCCACCCGTGATCGGCCAAGTAGGGCCGTGCCACCCGCCGTAGCCAGCTGAGCCGCGCGGTCGTCGGGACGACGAAGAGGACATGCCAGCCGTCGCGGCCGGCGAGTGCTCGCTCCCACGCCGCGAGCTTGGCGCGGATCTGCGGCGCGTGCTCAGTAGCCTCGTCGGTCTCCAGACACAGGACCGCCGAGCCGCCGTCCAGCTGCAGAACGACGATCGCGTCGGGCCGGGCAGGGTCGATGTCAGCGTCTGCTGCTGTCGACTCGGGCAGCCAGAGCTGGACGGGCATGACGGGGCCCGATGCACAGTCGACTGGTCGGGCGAGCGTGCACACGGCGGCGACGGTGTCGAGCGCGTGCCGGAGGTGCGCGAGGCCACCGGTGCGCCGGTCGGCGTAGCCGAGTCGGTTCATGCCCCGGCGCGTGAGCCGGTAGACGATCGGTACCCCGCCGCGATGGGGCGGCAGCGGCGCGCGCTCGAGGAGGCCGAGCAGCCACAGGCGACGCAGATGGCGGAACGCGGTCCGGCGACTCGGGTAGACCAGGACAGCCAGTTGGTCGGGCGTCGCCACCTCAACGCGGCGGAGGAGCCGGAGGCAGGCGCGGTCGCGGATATCGAGCAGGCCGAGGTCGAGGCGGCCGATGCTGGCGCGGTGCGGACCGGGGCGGAACAGCCCACTGGCGTGGGCAGTCCCGCGAAACGGGCGATCGCCCGCCGCAGGGATCGCCGGCATGGGCCTGGCACGGGTCGGACCACTCCCCTGCCGCCCTCGCGCCAGGCTTGCCTCAGGCATCGACGTGCCGCTCGGCTGCGGTACGCAGGTCGGCCGATGCGTCGCCGCGGTCGCGCCGCCCGCCCGACCGCCGCCAGACCTCGGCCTCGACCTGCGCCAGCGGCCGCGCGTCGCGCTCGTCCGACGCCCGCACGATGGCCGCCCCGACGGACGGGTTCTCGGCCGGCCAGCGCTCGAC
>JBJKRU010000082.1:0-2682 GCA_046704485.1 Candidatus Limnocylindrales bacterium
GGATCCGCTCGCGCGGCGTGCGGAGCGTGTCGAGCAGCTCGGCGGTGTCGGTGGGCAGCACCTCTTCGCGCCCGCCGGGAAGGGTCCGCTCGATCGTGGCCAGCGCGTCCCGCACCGCCGCCAACGCCTCGCTGAGCGCGGCGCGCCGGCCGCTGTCGGCCTCCCCCGACGCGTCCTCGAGCAGCATCTCGCAGTAGCCGACGATCTGGTTGATCGGCGTGCGCAGCTCGTGCCGGAGCTCCGCGACGGCGTGGGTGCCGGTGCTGATCCGCCCGGGATGGCTCACGCGCGGGAACCGGCGTCCAGCAAGGCGTGGATCTTGCCGAGCAGCCGGTCGAGCTCGATGGGCTTGGTGTCGTAGTCGTCGCAGCCCGCCTCGAGCGCCTTCTCCCGGTCGCCCGCCATGGCGTGGGCGGTGAGCGCGATGATCGGCACGCGCCGCTCCGGCGTGGCCTGGCGGATCTGGCGGGTGGCCTCCCACCCGTCCATCTCGGGCAGGCTCATGTCCATGAGGATGACGTCGTAGGCGCCGGCGCGCGCCTTGGCCACCCCCTCGGTGCCGTCCACCGCCATCTCGACCTCGAAGCCCTTGCGCTGCAGCCGGCGCGAGAGCATGTCGCGGTTCATCTCGTTGTCCTCGACCAGCAGGATCCTCGCCATCGGTGCTCCTCGCCCTCCTCAGTGCGCTGCCGGTGCGGCGGGCTCGACGGCCGCCGGGAGCCGGACGGTGAACGTGGATCCCAGCCCCGGCTCGCTCGCGACCTCGACGTCGCCGCCCATCATCCGGCAGAAGCGGCGGGTGATCGCGAGGCCCAGCCCCGTGCCCCCGTAGCGCCGCGACGTGGAGGCGTCGGCCTGGGCGAACGCCTCGAACAGTCTCCCCATCTGCTCCGCCGTCATGCCGATGCCCGAGTCCCGGACCGCGAACACCAGCCAGTCGCGCCCGTCGCCGTTCCGCTCCCGCCGCGCCGACAGGGTCACGGTCCCGTGGTCGGTGAACTTGGACGCGTTGGACAGCAGGTTGAGCAGCGCCTGGCGGACCTTCACCAGGTCCGCGCGCATGGCGCCGAGGTCGGCGTCGCAGGCCAGCTCCAGCCGGTTGGCGTTCTTCTCGATGAGCGGGCGCACCGTGGTCGCCACCTCGTCCACCACCTGCCGCACCTCGAACGCCTCGAGGTACAGCTCCAGCTTGCCCGCCTCGATCTTCGACAGGTCCAGGATGTCGTTGATGAGCGCCAGCAGGTGGCGGCCGGCCGCGCGGATCTTCTGCAGGTCCGGCGCCAGCTCGCCGTGCCCGAGCTCGGCCACCACCTCCTCGACCATCTCGCTGTAGCCGATGATCGCGTTGAGCGGGGTGCGCAGCTCGTGGCTCATGTGGGCGAGGAACTGGCTCTTGGCGCGGTTGGCGGCCTCGGCGTCCTGACGGGCGCGCTGCAGCTCCGAGATGTCGTGGTAGAGCCCCATCAGCCCGACCAGCTCGCCGTCCACCACCACCGGCACGCCCAGGATCTCGACGTCCACCACGGTGTCGTCGCGGCGGCGGCGCTTGCCGAGGCCGTGCACCGGCCCCTGCTCGAGCACGTGCTGGGTGTACCCCACCGCCTCCGCGCGGGTCGCCTCGGTGCTGATCAGCTCGTCGAGGTCGCGCCCCATCGCGGCGGCCTGGGGGTAGCCGAACAGGGTTTCGAAGGCCGGGTTGCAGGAGATGATGCGGTGGTCGCGGTCGAGCACGACGATCGCCACCGGGTTGTTCTGCACCAGGTCCTCGAAGTACTGCTTCTGTCGCTGCGCCGCCGTGTAGAGGCGCGCGTTCTCGATGGCGACCGCGGCCTGCGGCGCGAACAGGTTGAGGCGACGCAGGTCGTCGGCGCCGAAGCGACGCGAGGGGTCGTCGTGCACCGTCGCGATCGCGCCCACCAGGCGCTGCCCGATCAACAGCGGCGCGGCCATCACCGCCAGGCGGATCGCCTGCGAGTACTGCGGCGAGCGCCCTTCCCAGCTCTCGTAATCCGGGATGATGAGCGGCTGGTGGGTCTGCGCCACCCGCCCCATCGCCCCCTCGCCGAGCCGCAGGCGGGTGCCGGTCGAGTCCTTCCCGATGCGGTGGCTGGCCACCACCTCCAGCTCCTCGCGTCCCTCGTCGTAGATCGCCAGCTCGCCGCCGGTCACGCCGAGCAGCGTCACCGCGCGGCGCAGCGTGGCCTGGAGCAGCTTCGACAGCTCCAGCTCGGCGGAGAGGTCCCCCATCGTCGCCAGCAGCGCCTCGTGCTCGTCGGCGCGCCGCCGCTCGGCGGCCAGCAGCCGGGCGCGTGCCAGGGCGAGGCCGGCCTGGTTCGCCGCGGCGGTCAGGATCTCGAAGTCGTCACGATCGAAGGCATCCGGCGTCGCGCGCTCGACCGCCAGCACACCCACGACCGCGTCCCCGACCACGACGGGGACGTCCACCTCCGAGCCGCGGATCGTGCTGCGGACGTGGCGGCGCGTCCGCTCGACCCGCGGGGTGTAGTGCAGCCGGCCGTCCCGGAGCGGCCGCTCGCTGAGCCCGCGGCCGGGCGGCAGCCGGAAGCCGGGCGGGGCGTCGGGCCAGCCGACGTTGGCGTCGAGCACCCGGTCGCCGGTGGCGGGGTCCACGAGGAACAGGCCGAGGAAGTCGTAGCCGAGCCCCTCGTGGAGGCCCTGGAC
>JBJKRU010000083.1:0-13244 GCA_046704485.1 Candidatus Limnocylindrales bacterium
ACGATCACCCGCCCGTCGGGCCGGTCCACCCACCAGCCGGGCGCGGTCCCGTGGGGATTGGCGAGCGAGGAGGCCGACGCGATGGTCCAGGCCTGCTTGACGTTCGCGGCGGGAAAGGGCTGGCCGCGCCGCGCCCACATGCCCTGCAGCCAGGCCAGCGTCTCCGGGTCGGTCTCCACCTCCTCGTCGCAGACCTCCGCCACGGCGTCGCGAGTGAGGTCGTCGGGCGTCGGGCCCAGACCGCCCGTGCACACGACCAGGTCCGCCCGGTCCAGTGCGGCCCGCAGCGCCCCGACTACCGTGGGCTGGTGATCAGGGAGGTCGGTGACGCGCGTGACCTCGACGCCGTGCGCGACAAGCGACCGAGCCAGCTCGCCGCTGTTGGTGTCGGTCGTCTCGCCGACGGTGAGCTCAGTGCCGATGGCGAGGAGCTCTGCCAAGAGGATCGCCCGACCGGGCGTGGCGGGGGCGGCGGGGTGGTCCATGGGGCCAGCGTACCCTGCACCGCGGCGTCGTCGCCGGGATCCTCGGAGGGGCCGCGCCTGCCAGCGGAGGCCGACCACGGGTAGAATGGTCCCGGCCCCGCTAGGCCAGCAGCATCATCGTGGGGAGGACGACCGCTGGATCCCGACCGGCCCAACCCTGAGCCCGAGCGCCCCGCATCCGAGCCTTCGCAGGCCCAGCCTGACGCGAGCGCCCTCGGTGGCGAGACCCCCGGCTCGACGGGCGGGGGCGGCCCTGCCAGTGCTGGCGGCGGATCAGCCGGAGGCACCCCCGCCGGGCCCGACGCGGAGGCGCCGGGCCTGATCGCCCAGGTCAAGGCCACCAAGGATGCTGTCCTGGGCGTGGCCCGTGCCCATATCGCACTCGGCAGGGCCGAGGCAGATGCCATCAAGGGCGAGGTCGCCTACGCTGCCGCGTTTGTCGGCATGGCCATTGCCGTTCTCCTGCTGCTCGGCATCTTCCTGCCAGTCGCAACGATGCTGTTCCTCGGCGAGTGGCTGTTCGGCAGCATCGGCTGGGGCATCCTGCTGGGCGCCGAGTTGCTGATCGCGCTGGCGGCAACCTCCGTCGTGGTCGGCCTCCGGCTCCGTGGGCCTGTTCCCGCCGCCATCACCGGCGTGATCGTGGGCATCGTCGCGTTCGTCGTGTTCGGGGCCAGTTGGTTCAACCGGCTGTGGACCATGCTCGGCGACAACGCGAACCTCGCGATCGACGCGGCCTATCGGCCCCTGGTCGTCGCTGTCGTGGTCGTGGCCGTCATCGCGGCCGTCGTGGGCTTCATCGCGGGTGCTCGAGCGGCTGGCGCGGGCGGCGCGATCCTCGGGCTTCTCGGCGGCCTGGTCGTCGGCGCGCTGATCGGCGCCTTCCTCAGCTACGACTTCGGCTGGCGCGTCGGCGCCGCCCTTGGATTCGCCACCGCATACGCCGTCTACCTCGGCGTGCTCGGAGGCAGGGTCGTCGCCGGGGGCATCGACTTCGAGACCATCAAGCTCCGGTTCTGGCCGCAGCAGAGCATCGACACCGCCAAGGAGACGATCGAGTGGGCGAAGGCACGCAATCCGCTCGGCCCGAAGTCCTAGCGGCTCGGGCCGAGGTCGCCGCCGCCCGAGGGCGGCTCGAGGAGGAGCTGCTGCGCCTCGAGGCGTCCGCCCGCGCGGCGGTGGACGTCAAGGCCAGGGTCCGGCGCAACCCGGTCAAGGCCGCGGGCGCGGCGGCCGGCGCGGGGTTCCTCGCGGTGGGCGGTCCCAGGCGCGTCCTCCGCGGCGCCAGGAACGCCATCTTCGGCAAGCCCGACCCGCTGCCCAAGTCAATGCTGCCCAAGGAAGTCGACGCCACGCTGCGCAAGCTCGGCACCGACGGCGAGCGGGTCCGGGGCGTCATCGAGCGGGACTTCGCGCGGTACTTGGACGAGAAGGCCCCGGAGCGCAAGCAGCGCGACATCGCGGGGATCGTGGGCGGGCTGCTCATGACGGCCGGCCGGCCCATCGCGGTCAGAGCCGGCAAGCAGCTTGCCGAGCAGCTGCTCAACACCGACCGCGCCGCCTTCGAGCAGCAGCTGGAGAAGGTCCGCCAGAAGCGCGCCTGACCCGGCCGACGAAACGCTGGTAGGCGAGGTCGGGGTCGAACCGACACGCCCCTCACGGGGCACCGGCTCCTAAGGCCGGCGCGTCTGCCATTTCGCCACTCGCCCGTGGGGCCAGTCTAGCGCTGGCACCCCGCGCGCCATCGTGCTCGGTCGGGTCCGGCCGCCCGGCGGCCTCGTCCCCACGCACCCATGCAGCCACCGGCCGCCCGGCTGCCTCGCTCCGCACCCTGCAGCCACCGGCCGCCCGGCGGCCCGCCGACCCGCCCTATACTCCCCGGGCGATGAATGTGACCGCCTCTCCCGCCCCCAAGAGCTCCGTCCTCCTCGAAGTCGAGGTCCCGCCGGAGCGCCTCGACCGAGCCGTCCGCGAGGCCACGAGCCGCCTCTCGCGGCGCACGCGCGTGGCCGGGTTCCGCCCCGGCAAGGCGCCGCGCCCCATCCTGGAGCGCGTCCTCGGCCCAGGCGCCGTGCTCGACGAGGCGGTCGAGCAGCTGGTGCAGGCGACCTACCGCGACGCGATCATCGAGCGGGGGATCGTGCCCCTGACCAACGCGGACGTCGAGATCGTGGCCGCCGTCGAGGGCCAGCCGCTCAAGTACAAGGCCACGGTGCAGGTGCGGCCCGAGGTCACGCTCGGCGACTACCAGAACTTCAACTTCGCGCCCGAGATCGAGGGCGTGGACCAGGAGAAGGTCGACAAGGTCGTCGAGGAGCTCCGCGACCAGAACGCGACGCTGAAAGCGGTGGAGGACCGCGGGGCGCAGAACGGCGACTGGGCGGTGATCGGCTTCCGCGGCACGCGCGACGGGGTCCCCTTCGAGGGCGGCACGTCTGAGCGGATGCCGCTGATCATCGGAGAGGACCGGCTGATCCCCGGCTTCGAGGCCAACCTGCTCGGGCTCAAGCCCGGCGACTCGACCGCGTTCGACATCACGTTCCCGGACGATTACCCGGAGGAGAGCCTGGCCGGCCAGCCGGCCCGCTTCGAGGCTGAGCTCAAGGAGCTCCGCGAGAAGGTGCTGCCCGCTGCCGACGACGAGTTCGCGCAGCGGATGGGCGACTACGCGGACCTGGCCGCGCTCAAGGCGGACGTCGACTACCGCCTGCACCGCAACGCCCTTGATCGCGCCCGCCACGAGTTCAGCGACAAGATCATCGAGTGCGCGGTCGCCAACGCCACGCTCGAGCTGCCCGACATCCTGGTGGACCAGGAGGTCGAGGTGATGCACGACGAGTTCCGCAGCTCGCTCGCCCGGCAGGGGATCGGCGAGGCGGCCTACCTCAAGGCGACGGGCAAGACCGAGTCGGATCTCCACGCCGAGTTCCGCCCGGAGGCCGAGAAGCGCACCAGGACGCTGCTGGTCCTGTCCAAGATCGCCGACGAGGAGGGCCTGCAGGTCTCCGATGCCGAGATCGAGGAGCAGGTCGAACTGGCCCGCGCCCGCTACCAGGACGCGAAGACCGTCAAGTACTTCGAGTCCGAGCGGGGCCGCAACTTCATCCGCAGCACGCTGCGCCGTTCGCAGCTCGTGGAGTCCCTGGTCAACCGCTGGCTGGCCGCCCATCCCGACCACCCGGCGCTGCCCCACCTCGAAGACGACGCCCCGTCGGCGCTCGACTCGCCGCAGGCGCAGGCCTCGGCCTCCATCGACGCCACCGACCCGGGCGCCATCCCCGGCCACGTCCACGAAGATGAGCCCCACGACCACGGCGTCGCCGCGGCCGGCGGGGACGCGGCTGGCGCCTGACGCCCGCCGCCACAGCAGTCGATGCCCGAAGGCACCGCAGGGAGACCGACGATGCTCGTCCCGATGGTCATCGAGTCCACCAGCCGAGGCGAGCGCGCCTACGACATCTACTCGCGCCTGCTCCGGGAGCGGATCATCTTCCTGGGGGACGCGATCGAGGACCACCTCGCCAACCTGGTGATCGCACAGCTGCTGTTCCTCGAGTCCGAGGACCCGGAGAAGGACATCAGCCTGTACATCAACTCTCCCGGTGGGGTCGTGAACGCCGGCTTGGCGATCTACGACACCATGCAGTACCTCCGCGCGCCGGTGAACACCATCTGCATCGGCATGGCTGCGTCGATGGCTGCCGTGCTCCTGGCCGCCGGGGCGCCGGGCAAGCGCTATGCGCTCCCCAACAGCCGGATCATGATCCACCAGGGGTCGGGCGGGTTCCGCGGCAACGCGCCGGACGCCGTGATCCAGATGCGCGAGTGGGAGTTCCTGGTCAAGCGCAACACGGAGATCCTGGCCAAGCACACCGGGCAGCCCTTCGAGCGGGTCGATGCCGACACCAACCGCGACAACTTCATGTCGCCCGAAGAGGCCAAGGCGTATGGCATCATCGACGCGATCTATTCGCTGCAGGGGGACTCGCTGATCGCGCAGAGGCACGACGCGGGCCATCTCGCCAGCGAGGGGTCAGCGGATCCGGGCGGCGGTCAGTCCGGGCCCGCGACGGCAAGCTAGGCGCGGGAGACCGAACGCGTGACGACGACGGGGTCCAAGGGAACCAAGGTCCCGTACCGCTGCTCCTTCTGCGGCAAGAGCCAGGAGCAGGTGCGAAAGCTCATCGCAGGGCAGGGCGTCTACATCTGCGACGAGTGCATCAACCTGTGCCAGGAGATCATCGAGGAGGAGATGCTGGAGGCGCCCAAGCAGCGCACGCCACAGCAGAAGCTCCCGAACCCCCGCCAGATCACGATGTCGCTGGACCAGTACGTCATCTCCCAGGAGAAGGCGAAGAAGGTCCTCTCGGTCGCCGTCTACAACCACTACAAGCGCATCAACGCGGGCAGTGCCGTCGACGAGGTGGAGCTGCAGAAGTCCAACGTCCTGCTGGTCGGCCCCACCGGCTCGGGCAAGACGCTGCTCGCCCAGACGCTCGCCCGGATCCTCGACGTGCCGTTCTGCATCGCCGACGCCACCAGCCTGACCGAGGCGGGCTACGTCGGCGAGGACGTCGAGAACATCCTGCTGCGCCTCATCCAGGCCGCCGACTTCGACGTTGCCCGGGCTCAGCGCGGGATCATCTACATCGACGAGATCGACAAGATCGCCCGCAAGGCGGACAACCCGTCGATCACGCGCGACGTGTCGGGCGAAGGCGTCCAGCAGGCGCTGCTCAAGATCCTCGAGGGGACGGTCGCCAACGTGCCGCCCCAGGGCGGCCGCAAGCACCCCCACCAGGACTTCATCCAGATCGACACCACCAACATCCTGTTCATCTGCGGCGGGGCGTTCGACGGCCTGGAGAAGATCGTCGACGAGCGGGTGGGGAAGCGCTCGATCGGGTTCGGCTCGGAGGGGCAGATGTCCCGGACAGACCGGGCGAAGATCATCGAGCGGCTGATGCCCGAGGACCTGCTCAAGTTCGGGCTGATCCCGGAGTTCATCGGCCGCCTGCCCGTGATCGTCACGCTGTCGCCGCTCACCGCGGAGGACTTGGTGCGTGTCCTGACCGAGCCCAAGAATGCGGTCACCCGCCAGTTCCAGAAGTTCCTCCAGCTCGACAAGGTGGAACTCGTGTTCACGGAGGGGGCCCTGCAGGCGGCCGCCGAGGTGGCCCTCGATCGCAAGACCGGCGCCCGCGCCCTGCGCTCCATCGTGGAGGAATCGCTGCTCGAGGTGATGTTCGACATCCCGGAGCGCACCGACGTCCGGCGCTGCATCATCACCGAGGAGACGATCCGCGACGGGCGGGCTCCGCTGCTGCTGACCAAGAGCGACGTGGACAAGGGCGTCGACGAGACGAACTACGCGGCATGGCTGGCCGAGCAGGGCGAGACGGCCTGAGCCACCCGAGGCTTCGCTGAGGAGGGTCCGCCGGGCGGCCCGCCCGGCTTCCGGCGGCGCGGTTCCGACGCCTCGGGGCCGGGCATAGCGGTCAGGCTCCGATGTCAGTCCTCGTCAACGAGGTCGAGGAGAACGACAGCTAGCCCGTCTGGAAGAGCCGCAGGACCAGCGCGGCCAGGAGCACGCCGCCCACGCCGAGCGCCAGCGTGCGGTGCGCGGCGAGGCGCCCCCAGAATCGCGCCACCGGGAGGACGAGCAGCGCCACGACCGCGTAGAGCAGGTGGAGCGGATCCTTGGGGCTGCCGCCCGTCAGGAGCACCACCAGGCCGGTCGCGATCCCCACCGCGACCAGCGCCAGGGCCGCCAGGATCGTCCGGTCGGCGGCGAACCGCAGGGACCGGCGACGGCCGGCGCCAGCGGCGGCGACGACGGCCAGGGCGAGGCCGGCTGCGGCGACGAGCAACGCGATGATGTGGTGTGCGGTGACGACCACCGTCGGGGGCCTCCAGGGGCGAATCGGTGCCATTCGTGTAGGATGTGGGCCGAGTCCCACGAGTCCCACCCATGGTAGTCGGAGAGTCCGTGCCCCCCGCCGGATCGGCCCCCGCCTCGCCACCTGCCCGCACCCGCGCCCGCTCGCATTCGATCCGCCGGCTTGCGATCGGGTACGCCGCGGTGCTGGTCGCGGGCAGCCTCGCGATCGCGGTCGCGGGCACCGTCGCGGGCGCCGTCGTCCCGAAGCCGGCCGCCTCGGCAGTGGCTGGCGTGACCGAGGCCGATCGCGGCGGCCAGCTGTTCCTGACGAGCTGCGCCGCATGCCACGGTCCCCAGGGGGCGGGCACGGCGAAGGGGCCGAACATCCAGAACGCTGGCGCCGCGATGACGGACTTCATGCTCCGCACCGGCAGGATGCCGGCGGGCGACGCCGGGATCGGGACGATTGCGAAGCGCGGCACCCCCAAGTTCGACGCGACCGACCGTGCGGCCATCGTGGCGTACGTCGCGTCCCTCGGGCAGGGCCCGGCAATCCCCAACGTCGTGACCTCGGGCGCCGACCTGAATGTGGGTCGCGACCTGTTCGTCGCCAACTGCGCCGCGTGCCACGGGCCGGCGGCGGGTGGCGGCGCGGTGGGCGGGGCCGTCGCGCCCGCCCTGACGCAGGCCGACGCGACGACGATCGGCGAGGCGGCCGTCTCGGGCCCCGGGCCGATGCCGCGCTTCTCGTTCGCGCCGGCGCAGCTCAACGACCTCGCCGGCTACGTGGAGTTCCTGCGGAACGCCCCTCATCCGGGCGGTGCCACGTCGCCCGAGGTCGGTCCCGTGACAGAGGGCTTCTTCGCGGGCATGACGCTGCTCGGGCTGCTGATCGTCGCGCGCTGGGTGGCCGTCCGGCGTGACACCGACGGTGCCGTCCCGGCGGCCGAGTCGGCGGCTGCGGGCGAGGGCGGCACGCGTGGCGGCCCCGAGACGGGGACGGACGCGTGAGCGGGCCGGGCACGGACACCCGCCGCGCGGAGCGGCGGATCTCGCTCAGCTTCCTCATCTCGATGCTGGCCGGGTTCGGGCTCCTGCTCGTGTACCTCGCCGGCGGCCAGACGCAGGCGGAGGCCGTGCTGCTTGCGGTCAGCCTCGGCGGCATCGGCGTCGGCGTCATCCTGTGGTCGCAGCGGCTGCTGCCGGGCACGCTGCGGGTGGAGGAGCGCCACCCCGTGGCCGACTCCGCCAACGCTGACGCCGTGCGCGAGATCCTCGCCGAGGAGGGGGCGATCACGCGGCGGTCGATGCTGGTCCGAGCCCTGGCCGGGGCATTCACTGGCCTCGGGGCCGCCCTCGTGATCCCCGTGCTCTCCCTGGGGCCGGCCCCGGGGCGCAGCCTGTTCGTGACGCCATGGAAGAGCGGCCTGCGCATGGTTGGCCTCGACGGGCAGCCGATCAGGGTGTCCGACGTCCCGGTGGGAGGCATCATCACCGGGTTCCCTGAGGGCGACCCGGGCTCGGCGGACGGCCAGACGCTCCTGATCAACGTCGGGCCCGGCCTGCTGAACCTCCCCCCGGACCGCATGGCGGGGGCGCCGAACGGCTTCGTCGCCTACTCGAAGCTGTGCACCCACGCGGGATGCCCCGTCGGGCTGTACCGGAACCTCGAGCACCACCTGATCTGCCCGTGCCACCAGTCGACGTTCGACGTCCTCGACGGCGCGGTGCCGATCGCAGGGCCTGCCGGCCGCCCGCTGCCCCAACTCCCGATCCAGATCGACGCCGACGGCATCGTCGTCGCGCTGGGCGACTTCACGGGGCCCGTCGGGCCCGCGTTCTGGAACATCTACGATGGCTGACCAAGCACAGGCGAAGACCGAACAGGAGACCGAGCTCGAGCGCCTGGCGGGCTGGTTCGACCGCCGGACGGGCATGGCCGCCCCGGTCCGAGTCGCCATGCGCAAGGTGTTCCCGGACCACTGGAGCTTCCTGCTCGGCGAGATCGCCCTGTTCGCGTTCGTGGTCCTGCTCGCGACGGGCACCTTCCTGACGCTCTTCTACACGCCCGACGCACGCTCGGTCACGTACGAGGGCCCGTACTCCACGCTCGACGGCGCCTCGATGTCCGCCGCGTTCGACTCGGTGATGCGGCTGTCGTTCGAGGTGAAGGCGGGCCTGCTCATGCGCCAGGTCCACCACTGGGCGGCACTCATCTTCATCGGCGCGATCGCGGTGCACCTCGCCCGGATCTTCTTCACCGGCGCGTTCCGGCGGCCGCGCGAGCTGAACTACCTGATCGGCATCGGGCTGCTCACGCTGGCCCTCGGCGAGGGGATCACCGGGTACTCGCTCCCCGACGACCTGCTGTCCGGCACCGGCCTGCGGATCATCGACTCGGTGATGCTCTCGATCCCGTTCGTGGGGCCCTGGGTGGCCTCGCTGTTCTTCGGGGGGGTGTTCCCGACCGCGGGGATCCTGAGCCGGCTGTTCGTGTTCCACGTCATGCTGCTGCCGGGGCTCCTGATCGGCGGCGTCACGGTCCACCTGGCGCTGTTGTGGTTCCAGAAGCACACCCAGTTTCGCGGCCATGGGGCACGCGAGGACAACGTGGTGGGGCTGTCGTTCTGGCCCGGCCAGGTCTTCCGGTCGCTCGGCCTGTTCTTCCTGACGGCCGCGGTGATCGCGCTCGTCGCCGGGCTGATCCAGATCAACCCCGTCTGGCTCTACGGTCCGTACGTGCCCTACGTGGCGACGGTGCCCGCCCAGCCAGACTGGTACGTGGGCTGGCTCGAGGGCGCGCTGCGACTGGGCCTGCCCATCGAGCCGACGATCTTCGGGGTGACGATCCCCTCGCTGTTCGTGCCCGGCATCCTGATCCCCGGCCTGCTGATGACGGCTCTGGCCGTCTGGCCGTTCGTGGAGTCGCGGCTGACCCACGACCATCGCGAGCACAACCTGCTCGACCCGCCGTGGCGCACGCCGATCCGCACGGCCACCGGGGCTGCGGGCGTGGCCATCTTCCTGGTGCTGACGCTGGCCGGCGGCAACGACGTGCTCGCCGTCATGCTCGACCTGCCGGTCGAGAGCCTCACGGCCATCTTCCGGGTGCTGCTCGTCGTGGCACCCGTGGTGACGTGGCTCGTGGTCCACCGGATGGCCCGAGAGGCGCGCGACGCGCACGAGCGGCGGGAGCGCGAGGAGGAAGCCCCGGAGCCGCCGCAGGTGGTGCTGGTGAGGACGGCGGACGGCGGCTTCCGCGAGGCGGAGACGGGCCAATGAGCCGAGCGATGGCGATGCGCGGATCGAGGAGCCGTTGGGCGCGCCTGTTGCTGTTGCTCGCCGCGGCCGCCGCGTCGGTGGCCGGATGCATGCCGGCAGGCTCCACAACGCAGGGGCAGCAGATCTCGAGCCTCTACGACGTGTTCCTCGTCGGCGGCATCATCGTGGCCGCCATCGTCTGGATCCTGGTCACCTGGTCGATCATGCGCTACCGACGGCGCGACGACCGTGTCGCATCCCAGACCGAGGGCAGCCTCAAGATCGAGGCTGTGTGGACCGGCATCCCGCTGGTCACGGTCCTGGTGCTGTTCGTCCTCACGGTGATGACCCTGAGCTCCGTCGACGCGGTGGAACCAGGTGGCGTGAACGTCAGGGTGGTGGCATTCCGCTGGCAATGGCAGATCACCTACACGGACGCAGGGATCACGGACACGGGCACGACCGACCATCCGCTCGAGATGGTGCTGCCCGTGGGCACGCCCGTCCACGTGACGCTCGAGTCGCTCGACGTCAACCACGCGATGTACATCCCGGCGTTCCTCTTCAAGCGCGACGCGATCCCGGGCTTCCCCACCACGTTCGACCTGCAGATCACGACGCCCGGCACGTACCCCGGCGCGTGCGCTGAGCTCTGCGGGATCGGGCACGATGAAATGCTGTTCACGATCAAGGCGGTGGACCTCGCCACGTACCGCCAGTGGCTCGCCAATCGGGTTGCCGGAGGCAGCGCGGCGCCATGAGCACCATCAACCTCGGAATCACCGCCCCGCCGCGCACCGCGCTGCTCGAGTGGCTGACCACGACTGACCACAAGAAGATCGGGGCGCTCTACATCGCGTCCGCCTTCGGGTTCGCGGCTGTGGGCGGCCTGATCGCCGAGCTGATCCGCCTGGAGCTCGCGGCGCCGGGCCAGCAGTTCGTGGACGCGTCGACCTACGACCAGCTGTTCACCGTCCACGGGACGCTGATGCTGCTGTTCTTCGCCGGCCCGTTGGCGATCGGCTTCGCCAACGCGATC
Organism: Candidatus Limnocylindrales bacterium; assembly: GCA_046704485.1. GTDB lineage: Bacteria > Chloroflexota > Limnocylindria > Limnocylindrales > CSP1-4 > CAIXZV01. The sequence goes on from JBJKRU010000083.1 coordinate 10,667, forward strand.
ATGCCGCTCCAGATCGGCGCCGCCGACATGGCGTTCCCGCGCCTCAACGCCCTCTCCTACTGGCTGTTCCTGTTCGTCGGACTGACCGTGATGTCGGGATTCCTCACGACGGGCGGAGCGGCCGCGGCCGGCTGGACGGGCTACCCGCCGCTGTCGAACTCGACGTTCTCGCCCGGGGCCGGGATGGACCTGTGGATCGTGGGCGTGGCCCTCGTCGGCGTGTCGGGCGTCCTCGGCGCGGTCAACTTCATGGTGACGATCTATGCGCGCCGGGCACCCGGCATGCACATGTTCCGGATGCCGATGTTCACCTGGACGATCCTGGTGACGTCGACGCTGATCATGTTCGCCTTCCCCTCGATCACCGCGGCGCTCGCGATGCTGTTCATCGACCGCCACTTCGGCGGCGGCTTCTTCGACCCGACCCAGGGCGGCAACCCAGTCCTCTGGCAGCACCTGTTCTGGTTCTTCGGCCACCCGGAGGTCTACATCCTGATCCTGCCCTTCTTCGGGATCGTGAGCGAGGTGGTGCCGGTGTTCTCCGGCAAGCCGCTGTTCGGCTACCGGCTGATGGTCGTGGCCTCTGTCGCGATCGCCTCGCTGTCGATGGGCGTCTGGGCGCACCACATGTTCACCACCGGGCAGGTTGACCTGCCGTTCTTCTCGCTGATGTCGCTGCTGATCGCGGTTCCGACCGGGATCAAGATCTTCAACTGGATCGCGACCATGTGGCACGGGAATCTGCGCTTCACCGTGCCCATGCTGTGGTGCGTCGGCCTGCTGTACGTGTTCACGGTTGGCGGGATCTCGGGCGTGATGCTCGCCTCGCCGCCGATCGACTACATGGCCCAGGACACGTACTTCGTCGTGGCCCACCTGCACAACGTCCTGATCGGCGGCACGGTCTTCGCCGGGTTCGCGGGGATCTACTTCTGGTTCCCGAAGCTCACCGGGCGACGCCTCGACGAGGGGCTCGGCCGCCTCCACTGGCTGTCGTGGATCGTGGGCTTCGCGGTGACCTTCATCCCCCAGTACATCCTCGGCGCGGAGGGCATGCCCCGCCGCATCGCCGACTACCCGCCGAACCGGGGCTGGGACCTGCTGAACCTGATCTCCACGATCGGTGCCCTGATCCTGGCAGTGGGCACATTGCCGTTCATCCTCGCCGTCTGGCGGGCGCTGCGCCGTCCCGCTGACCAGCCGGCCGACCCATGGGGCGGCAACTCGCTCGAGTGGGCGACGTCGTACCCCCCGCCGCACCACAACTTCGACCACCTCCCGCCCATCCGCTCGCTCAGGCCGGTGTATGACGCGCGCGTGGCTGCCGAGGCCGAGCGCCGGGCGCGCGAGGCGGCTGGTGCCGGGGCCGGCGATGCCGGGCCGGGACCGGACGCCGCCCCTGCCGGAGGCAGCGCCTGATGGAGGAGATCCGGTACTTCGGCCGACTCTCGCTGTTCGCCCTGATCGTGGGCGTCGGCTACTGGTTCGTGAGCTATGACCCGGTGGGCACCGTCATGCTGATCGGCTTCGGGGTGGCCACGGGCGCCGGGTTCACCCTGCTCCGTTCCGGCGCGCGCCATCTGCCCGACGGGGGCGACGAGGCGGGGCCCGTCGAGCCGGACGGTCCGTTCGGCGACGAGTCGGGGCCGCTGCCCACCCGGAGTGCCGCCCCGCTGGCGGTGGGCTTCGGGATCGCCGTCATCGGCATGGCGGGCGCCTTCGGCCCGTGGTTCATCCTCGCGGGGGCCGTGCCGCTGCTCCTCGGCGCTGCTGACTGGCTGCGAAGCGCGAACCGTGAGCTGGCCTTGCGAGAGCGGCTGGACGAGCCCGACGACGGAGCGGCGGATCCGACCGGCGCGGAGGCATCGGCGAGCGTGCCCTCCGAGCAGCGCCAGGCGGCCCACGGCGCCGGCTGATCCCGAGCGGGATCCGCTCCGCGGATGTCGTGGCCGCTCCCCAGCCCGACGCCACGGCCATGCCCCGCAACCTGCGTGCTAGACTCCGGCTCTCACGGTGGTGACCGAGAGGAGTAGGCCCGAGTCGGCCGGAAGCGAGCGCGGGACGGTGCGAGCCGCGCGGGCACGACGGGACCGAAGGTCGCTCGCGAGCCGTGCGCCTGGCGCCCGATAGCGCGCCGCAGAGCGTGACCGGAGCACGGTTGGCGGGGATGACCCGCTGGCCCCGGGCACGGAAGCCAGCAGGTGGTACCACGACCCCGTTCGTCCGCTGGACGAGCGGGGTGTCCTGTTTCTGGGAGCCAGCCATGACCGAGCCGACCGGGACGCTCGCCAAGGCCTATGCACCGGCCGAGTTCGAGCACGAGATCTACGAGCACTGGATCGCCGCCGACGTGTTCGCGCCGGACGGCGCCGGATCGCGCGCCGACTGGTCCAGGCCGCCGTTCACGATCATCCAGCCGCCGCCCAACGTGACGGGCTCGCTGCACCTGGGGCACGCCCAGCGCACGACGGTCGAGGACCTGATGATCCGCCATGCGCGGATGAACGGCCGGCCGGCGCTGTTCCTGCCCGGTCTCGACCACGCCTCGATCGCCGCCCAGTTCGTGCTCGACAAGATC
>JBJKRU010000084.1:0-7950 GCA_046704485.1 Candidatus Limnocylindrales bacterium
GTGCGGGCGTGACTCCGGTCCGCAGCGCGGCTGGCAGCCGCGTGCGGGCGCGGCCGACCCCTCGACGGGCGACGATCCCCCCGGCGCCGCGCCCGGGCGGTGGTGCTAGGATGGCCCGCAGGTCGGCGTCCCCGCGCCCGACGCAAGAGCAAGGCACCGCGAATGGACCGCTTCGACAAGTTCACTGACCGGGCACGCAAGGTCCTGACGTTGGCGCAGGACGAGGCGCAGCGGTTCAACCACAACTACATCGGCACCGAGCACCTGCTGCTCGGCCTCGTCCGCGAGGGCGAGGGCGTCGCGGCGCGCGTGCTCGAGAACATGAACGTCGAGCTCCCGAAGGTCCGGACCGCGGTCGAGTTCATCATCGGGCGGGGCGACCGGCCGGTGGTGGGCGAGGTCGGGCTCACGCCGCGCGCCAAGCGCGTGATCGAGCTGGCGATCGACGAGGCCCGCCGTCTGGGCCACAACTACATCGGCACCGAGCACCTGCTGCTCGGCCTCGTGCGCGAGGGCGAGGGCATCGCGGCCGGTGTGCTCGAGAGCCTGGGCGTCAATCTGGACAAGGTCCGCCACGAAGTGATCCGCGTCCTGTCGCAGAGCTCTTCCGCGGGTCCCGCCCAGGAGACCAAGCGGGCCAGCAAGACACCCACCGTCGACGCCCTGGGCATCAACCTGACCGAGGCGGCCCGCGCCGACAAGCTCGACCCGGTGATCGGCCGCGAGAAGGAGATCGAGCGGGTCATCCAGATCCTGGGCCGCAAGACGAAGAACAACCCGGCGCTCATCGGCGAGCCGGGTGACGGCAAGACCGCCATCGCAGAGGGCCTCGCCCACCGGATCGTTGCCGGCGACGTGCCGGACATCCTGCTCAACAAGCGCGTGCTGACGCTCGACATCGGCTCGCTGGTTGCCGGCACGAAGTACCGCGGTGAGTTCGAGGAGCGGCTCAAGAAGATCATCGAGGAGCTGCGCAACACCAACGACGCGATCCTGTTCATCGACGAGCTCCACACGCTGGTCGGGGCGGGCGCGGCAGAGGGCGCGATCGACGCGGCGAACATCCTCAAACCGCCGCTCTCGCGCGGCGAGCTCCAGTGCATCGGCGCCACCACGCTCGACGAGTACCGCAAGTACATCGAGAAGGACGCGGCGCTCGAGCGGCGCTTCCAGCCCGTCATGGTCGAGGAGCCCACGCTCGAGCAGACCATCGAGATCCTGGTCGGCATCCGCGAGCGCTACGAGCAGCACCACAAGGTCGCCATCACCGACGAGGCGGTGCGTGCTGCCGCCGACCTGTCCATCCGCTACATCACCGACCGCCACCTCCCCGACAAGGCGATCGACCTGATCGACGAGGCGTCGAGTCGGGTCCGCCTCCGCCACTCGTCGCAGCCGCCCGACCTCCGCGCCGCCCAGAAGGACCTGGACCGGATCACCAAGGAGAAGGACGCGGCGATCAGCGCCCAGGAGTACGAGCAGGCGGCGATGCTGCGCGAGCAGGAGGCCACCAGCCGCGAGACGGTCGAGAGGCTTCGTGCCGCCTGGCAGGAGACGCAGTCAGGCGAGCCGCCGAAGGTCGACGACGAGGAGATCGCCCAGGTCGTGGCCATGTGGACCGGCATCCCGGTCACGCGGATCGCCCAGGAGGAGTCCGAGCGCCTGCTGAAGATGGAAGAGGTGCTCCACCACCGCCTGATCGGTCAGGAGGAGGCGATCGAGACCGTCTCGCGGGCCGTCCGCCGCGCTCGGGCAGGCCTCAAGGACCCCAAGCGCCCGATCGGGTCGTTCGTCTTCCTCGGCCCCACGGGCGTGGGCAAGACGGAGCTGGCCAAGGCCCTCGCCGAGTTCATGTTCGGTTCCGAGGACACGCTCATCAAGATCGACATGAGCGAGTTCATGGAACGCCACAACGTGAGCCGGCTGGTCGGCGCACCGCCAGGCTATGTCGGCTTCGACGAGGGGGGGCAGCTCACCGAGGCCGTCCGCCGCAAGAGCTACGCGGTGATCCTGCTCGACGAGATCGAGAAGGCCCACACCGAGGTGTTCAACATCCTGCTGCAGATCCTCGAGGACGGGCACCTGACCGACGCCAAGGGCCGCCGCGTGGACTTCCGCAACACGATCATCATCATGACCTCGAACCTCGGGGCAGCGAAGATCCAGACCAACTCCTCGCTCGGCTTCCGTGCGATGGGCGACACCGCCGAGGCGCGGGCGAGCGCGTCCTACGAGCTGATGAAGGAGAAGGTCCAGGCCGAGCTCAAGCAGAGCTTCCGACCCGAGTTCCTCAACCGCATCGACGCCACGGTCGTGTTCCGCAGCCTGACGGTCGAGGAGATCGGCCAGATCGTGGACCTGATGCTCAAGCGCGTCCGCGAGCAGCTCAAGGCCCAGGGCATGGCGCTGGACGTCACGACGGCCGCCAAGGACCACGTGATCAAGCTTGGCTACGACCAGGCGTACGGCGCCCGGCCGCTGCGCCGGACCATCCAGAACCTGATCGAGGACCCGCTCGCGGAGCACCTCCTCCTGGGCCGCTACCACGAGGGCGACACGATCACTGTGGACCTGGACCCCGACGGCAAGGGGCTCGTCATCGCGGCAGTCGAGGCCAAGACGCCAGTCGAAGCCTGACCTAGTCCAGGAGCGCTCCTGTGGCCCGCCCCCAGAGCCGGTACGTCTGCCAGTCCTGCGGCGCGTCCGTCCTGCGCTGGGAGGGGCAGTGCCGCTCGTGCGGCGAGTGGAACACGCTCGTCGAGACGGTCGTTCGAGAGGCGCCCCGCCCTCGCCCGTCCGCCGCCGCGTCGTCGGGCACGGGTGCTCCGCCCGTCGCGCTGGCGCATGCGGGCGAGTCCTCGCCGATCCGGACGCCCATCGGGATCGGCGAGCTCGACCGGGTGCTGGGCAGTGGCCTCGTGGCAGGCTCGGTGGTGCTGCTCGGGGGCGAGCCGGGGATCGGCAAGTCCACGCTGCTCCTGCAGATGGCCGCCGGCATTGCGGTTGGCGCCCCCGTCCTCTACGCGACAGGCGAGGAATCGCCCGGGCAGGTCCGTCTGCGCGCCGCCCGGCTGGGCATGACCACCGGCCCCGTGGCCGATTCCATCCGCGTCGTCGCCGAGACGGGCGTCGGTCGGATCATCGACCTCGCACGTGAGGGGCGCCCCGGGCTGCTCATGGTCGACTCGGTGCAGACCGTGGGATCGGAGGAGCTTGACGGCGCGCCGGGGAGCGTCGGTCAGGTGCGCGAGGTGGCACTTCGGCTGATGGAGCTGGCCAAGGGCGAGGGCATCTCCGTGGTCCTTGTGGGCCACGTCACCAAGGACGGCACCCTGGCAGGCCCCAAGACCCTCGAGCATCTCGTGGACGTCGTCCTGTCCGTCGAGGGTGACCGGAGCGGCGGCCTCCGCCTGCTGCGCGCCGCCAAGAACCGTTTCGGGTCCACTGAGGAGGTGGGCGTGTTCGAGATGGGCGAGCGCGGGCTGGCCGAGGTGCCCGACCCTGCTCGCGCCTTCCTCGGCGAGCACGAATGGCCCGCGCCGGGCTCGGTGCCGGCGCCAGTCCTCGAGGGGACCCGCCCGCTGCTGGTCGAGGTCCAGGCGCTCGTCGCTCCCACGGGGGCGCCCGCGCCGCGCCGGACCACGTCGGGAATCGATCCGAATCGCCTCGCCCTGCTCGTGGCGGTGCTCGGCCGGCGCGCCGGGATCGGCCTGGCCGGCCATGACGTCTACGCGAATCTGGCCGGTGGCCTCGCCGTGACCGAGCCCGGTCTCGACCTGCCGCTCGCGCTCGCCCTGGCGTCGTCGTTCCGCGACCTGCCGCTCGCGCCCGGCACCGTCGCGATCGGCGAGGTGGGACTCCTCGGGGAGCTGCGGCCGGTCGGTGGGATCGAGCGGCGCCTGAGGGAGGCCGCGCGCCTGGGGTTTACCCGCGCCGTCGTGCCGCGCGCCGGCGGCCGCACGCCGGGCCGCGTCGACGGGCTCGACGTCGTCCCGGCGGGTTCCCTGGCGGACGCCATCGGGGCGGCCCTCGCGGAGAGGACCGGGGTAGCGGGTCGGCGCTCCTGACCCGACCCGCGACTCGGGGCGGCTCGCCCGTCCGGTGGACCGGATCGGGAGCCTCGAAGGCCGTGCACCCGCGCTCTTGGGCGTGCTAGGCTCGCCATCCGGTCGCCGGGAGCGACGTGGCCTGCTGTCGAGGTTGGCGTGATCCGGACAATCCGAGTCTTGGGCGCTGCGCTGGGGGCTCTCGTCGGCCTCGTGCTCATCGCCGGCTTGCCCGACCTGCAGAGGGCCCCGAACAGCGGCTTGATCGTCGCTGCGTGGACCATCGCCTGGCTGATCGTCGGCTTCGGCGTGCTGCCGTACCTGACCATCGTCCCCGCACAGTGGCTGGTCGCCCACGTCCAGGAGCTGTCCACGGCCGAGTTCGTGACCGCCGTCCTGGGCCTGTTCATCGGCCTGCTGCTAGGCCTGCTGCTGAGCCTCCCGCTGGCGCAGCTTTCGGGTCCACTCGGGACTTGGCTCCCGCTGGGGATCAGCCTGTTCATGGGGCTGGGCATGATGGGCCTCACGGTGGCCAAGCGGAACGACCTGATCGCCGCCGCGGAGGGCGCGGGCCTCATCCGCCGTCCGAGGCCCGACGCCGCATCGACCGAAGGCGAGCCGCGCATCGTCGTGGACACGAGCGTGCTCATCGACGGCCGGATCGCGGAGATCGTCGAGTCCGGCTTCGTCTACGGGACGCTCATCGTGCCGCGCTTCGTGCTCGAGGAGCTCCAGCACATCGCGGACAGCTCCGACACCCTGCGTCGCAACCGGGGACGGCGGGGCCTCGAGATCCTGTCGCGCATGCAGCGCGAGGCACGCACGCCGGTGGAGATCGTGGCCGACGAGACGCCCGGCGTCACCGAGGTCGACGCGCGCCTGGTGGAGCTGGCGAAGCAGCGGAGTCGCGTCGTCCTCACCAACGACTTCAACCTGAATCGCGTCGCCGAGCTCCAGGGCGTCCGCGTGATGAACATCAACTCGCTGGCGAATGCCGTGAAGCCGGCGGTGATGCCCGGTGAGGAGCTCCGCGTCCGGGTGATCCAGGAGGGCAAGGAGCCCGGGCAGGGGGTCGGCTTCCTCGAGGACGGGACCATGGTGGTGGTCGAAGGCGGCGCGAAGCTGATCGACACGGATCTCGAGGTGAGCGTGACCCGCGTGCTCCAGACCGTCGCGGGCCGCATGATCTTCGCGCAGCCGCGCCTCTCCTGACCTGCCCGCCGGGGTCGGTGGCGCCGACGGCCTGTACCATTCCCGTCCATGCGATCCCCCGCGATCAAGCGATCCTCCACATGACCGCGCCCGACGACACGAGCGGTGACCGGCAGGTGCCGGCAAGGGTTGGCTTCGGCCACGACAGCCATCCATTCGGGCCCGGCACCGGCCTGCGCCTGGGCGGGATCGAGATCGCCGGCGCGCCCCGGCTGTCCGGCCACTCTGACGGGGACGTGGCCCTCCACGCGGTCGCCGACGCGCTGCTCGGCGCTGCCGGCCAGGGGGACCTCGGGCGCCTGTTCCCGCCGGACGCCCGGACGCCGCGAGGCGTCTCGAGCCGGGACCTGCTTCGCGAGGTCGTGGCCCGCCTCGCGGCCGCGGGCTGCCGGGTGACGTCCGTCGACATCATCATCATCGGCGCGCGCCCACGGCTGGGCGCCCATCTGGAAGAGATGCGCGCCGCCATCGCGGGTCTGCTCGAACTGCCGGCAGACGCCGTAAACGTGAAGGCCTCCACGGGCAACCTGTCCGGCGACGAGGGCGCCGGCCGCACGATCGCTGCCCGGGCAGTCGCCGCCGTCGAGGGAGCCGCATGACCATCCGTCTCACCGACACGCTGACTGGCGACGTGCGCTCGCTCGAGCCGCTCGAGCCCGGGCACGTCCGCGTCTACTCCTGCGGGCCGACCGTGTACGGCCCGGCTCACGTCGGCAACTTCCGCGCCTTCACCTTCGACGACCTTCTGGTCCGCTACCTGCGCTTCCGCGGGCTCCGCGTGACCTGGGTCATGAACGTGACCGACGTGGACGACAAGATCATCAAGGCGGCGACGGCGGAGGGTGTTGAGATCGACGCGATCTCGAGGCGATACGCGAAGGTGTTCCTCGACGACTTGCGGACGCTCGGCATCCGCGAGCCGGACGTCATGCCCCGAGCCACCGACAACATCCCGGAGATGGTCGCGCTCATCCAGACGCTGCTCGACCGCGGCCACGCCTACCGGACCGACGACGGCTCGGTCTTCTTCCGGATCGCCAGCTGGCCCGACTACGGTCGCCTCGCGCGCCTCGAGCGCGTGGACGCGAGCGAGATGCGGGTCGGCGAGCGGGTCGAGTCCGACGAGTACGGCAAGGACGACGTCCGCGACTTCGCGCTGTGGAAGGGCCCCAAGCCCGGCGAGCCGAGCTGGGAGACGGCGATCGGCCCGGGTCGCCCCGGCTGGCACATCGAGTGCTCGGCGATGTCCATGCGCTACCTCGGGGAGACCTTCGACATCCACACCGGCGGCATCGACCTGGTGTTCCCGCACCACACCGACGAGATCGCCCAGAGCGAGGCAGCCACGGGACGGCCGTTCGTGCGTCACTGGCTGCACAACGCCTTCCTCCAGCTGGGCGGCGAGAAGATGGCCAAGTCCTCGGGCAACATCGAGCGGGTGGCGGAGATCGTCGGCCGCGGCGTCCCGGCCCGCGCGCTGCGCCTGGCCCTGATCTCGGCCCACTACCGCGCGGCGCTCTCCTTCAGCGAGGAGTCGCTTCAGGCCGCGACGTCGGCCGTCGAGCGCCTCCATGCGCTGGTGGCCGCGCTCGCGGCCTAACGCTCGGAGTCGGCGGACGACGCCACCCTGCCGGGGCTCCTCACCGAGGCGCGTGACGCGTTCACGGCGGCGATGGACGACGACCTGAACATCTCGCCTGCCCTTGCGGCCATGTTCGAGCTGGTCCGAGACCTCAACCGGCGGATCGCTGCGCGGTCGCTGTCCACGACCGATGCCGCGACGTCGCTCGCCGCGCTGCGCGACCTGGACGAGGTGCTGGGCGTGCTGCCCGGTGCGGAGGACGAGCTGTCGCCCGACCTCGAGGCGCTGCTGGACGCGCGTGCGGCGGCGAGGGCAGCGAAGGACTGGGCGCGCTCTGACACCCTGCGCGACGAGCTCGCGTCGCACGGCATCGCCGTCGAGGACACGCGCGACGGTCAGCGCTGGCGCCGAATGGTGGCGACCGGTGGCTGACCGCCCTCACGACGGCGACCGACGCGGCGCGCGAGGCCGCGGCGGCGACTCCAGGCACGGGAGCGGGCGCCCGGGACCCGACCGGTCGGCCGGGACGCCGCGGCCGTCCTCGAGGCCCCGTACCCCGGGCGGCCAGCGGCCCTCCGATGGAGGCTCGCCGCGCGGACCGCGTCCGTGGGACGAGCAGTCAGACCGGTCGACACGCCCGTTCCCGCCGCCCTCCCGGCTCGGGGCAGGCCGCCCTGGGTCGTCGGCAGGCAACGCTCGACCGGCAGGCCGGCGCCCGCCGGGGTCCGAGTCGACCCAGCAGAAGGGCCCGCGTCCGTGGAGCCAGGACGCACACGGGCGATCGCCTGGGCCGCACCAGGCTCGGCCGACAGGCGCGGGGCCGCGCCCCTGGGACGAGCAGCGCCCTTGGGACGCGCCGGGCGAGGCTCGGCCGACGACAGGCGCGGGGCCGCGCCATGGGGACGGGCTGCGCCCACGGGACGAGCAGCGCCCCTGGGACGGGCCACGCCCGCCGCGCCGCCATGAGGGCCGCGAGCCAGCGGATCCAGCGGATGTCGGTCGCGCGCAACCGCCTGCCGGCTCGGCCCGGTGGGCCGACGACCGCCCGCGCCCTCACCGCGCCGGAAGCGGCGCTCATGGCCAGGGCCAGCGCCCGCAGGGGCGGCCGGG
>JBJKRU010000085.1:0-2741 GCA_046704485.1 Candidatus Limnocylindrales bacterium
GGGCCCCGCCGGGCATTCCCCGGTCCCTACAATCGAGCCATGCCCGACCCCCAGCAGCGAACCCACCACGAGGCCTGCATCATCGACGCGGTCCGCACGCCCATCGGGCGCTACGGCGGGGCGCTGGCGGCCGTCCGCCCCGACGACCTGGCGGCCCTGGTGATCCGGGCCGTCGTCGACCGCAACGGGCTCGACCCGGCCTTGGTCGAGGACGTGGTCATGGGCTGCGCGAACCAGGCGGGCGAGGACAACCGCAACGTGGCGCGCATGGCGCTGCTGCTGGCAGGCCTGCCGGTCGAGGTGGCCGGGCTCACCGTCAACCGGCTGTGCGGCTCCGGCCTCCAGGCGGTCAACACCGCCGCCCACGCCATCGGCGCGGGGGACGGCGAGGTGTTCATCGCCGGCGGGGTGGAATCGATGACGCGATCGCCGTACGTGATGCTCAAGCCCGAGAGCGGCTACCAGCGCGGGGCGCCGGCGGTGGAGGACACGACGCTCGGCTGGCGATTCGTGAACCCGCGGATGCAGGCGATGTACCCGCCGATCTCCCTCGGCGAGACGGCCGAGCGCGTGGCCGATCAGCACCAGGTCTCGCGCGAGCGGCAGGACGCGTTCGCGCTCGAGAGCCAGCGGCGCGCGAAGGCGGCGATCGAGGGCGGCAGGTTCGCCGACCAGCTGGTGCCGGTGGAGGTGCCCGGCAGGAAGGGCGCCGTCACGGTCGTCGACCGCGACGAGCACCCGCGCGACACTTCCCTCGACGCGCTCGCCGCCCTCCGCCCGGCGTTCACCAGGGACGGCACCGTCACCGCGGGCAACAGCTCGGGGATCAACGACGGCGCGTCGGCGCTGCTGGTGGTGGAGGCGGAGCGGGCGCGGGCGCTGGGGCTGCGGCCGATGGCGCGGGTGGTGTCGACCGCCGTCGCCGGCGTGCACCCCGATGTGATGGGGATGGGCCCCGTGCCGGCGGTGCGCAAGGTGCTGGGGCGGGCGGGTCTGGCGGTGGCGGACCTCGATGTGGTCGAGATCAACGAGGCCTTCGCCAGCCAGTCGGTCGCCTGCGCTGACGAGCTTGGCCTCGACCTGGCCAAGGTCAACCCCAACGGCGGCGCCATCGCGCTCGGGCACCCGCTGGGTGCGTCGGGGGCTCGGCTGATGACCATGCTCGTCCACGAGCTGCGGCGGACGGGCGGCCGCTTCGGCCTCGCGACGATGTGCATCGGCGTGGGGCAGGGGATCGCCACGGTGGTGGAGCGGGTCGAGGGGTAGTCCGCAGCCCGGCTCCGCGGCCGCGCCCCGAGGCCGCGCAGGCGATCGAGCACCCGCCGGGCCTGCGCGTCGCGGCAGATTAACCCCGGATTTCGTCGCCAGCAGTAGACGAAATCAGTTGTCATGCGTACGATCCTCCAGTCCAGGACCGGGCGGTCCTGGACCCGCGACCCGAAGGAGTGCCCGCCATGATCGATGCCCAGCCCTCGATCGTCTCCCTGACCGACGCCGCAGCCACCAAGCTGCAGGAGCTGACGAAAGCGGAGACGAGCCCCGACATCGGCCTGCGCGTGTACGTCTACTCGGGCGGCTGCTCCGGCTACCGCTACGGGATGATGCTCGAAGACCAGCCCACTGCCGACGACAGCGTGCTCCAGACCAACGGCGTCCGCGTCTACGTGGACAGCAGCAGCGTCCCGCTCCTCGCCGGCTCGTCCATCGACTACGTGGACACCCTGATGGGTGCCGGCTTCACGGTCGCCAACCCGAACGCCGTCTCCGGCTGCGGCTGCGGCTCCTCGTTCCGCACGGCCGACGACGCCGGGGCGCCGCGCTCCTGCTCGCACTGACCGCCTGACACGGGCGCGCGGATCCGCCCGCCGCGCGCCGCCACCTGCGCAGACCCGAGCCGCCGGCACCGGCGGCTCGCGCGTTTCCCAGCCATGCGCATGTCCGGGCTCCCTCGCCTCCCGGCCCCGCGACTCGCGCGATTCGGTCCCTTCGCCCTACCCTCGTGCTGTGCGCCTCCCCCTGTTCCCCCTCCACACGGTCCTCGCCCCCGGCATCGCGCTGCCCCTCCACGTCTTCGAGGAGCGGTACCGGCAGATGGTGCGCCGCTGCCTCGACACGCCCTCGCCCTTCGGGGTGGTGCTGATCCGCGAGGGCTCGGAGTTGGCGCCCAAGGCCGGTGACGGCGCGGAGCTCGCGATCGCCGGCGTGGGCACGTTCGCCGAGATCCGCGAGGCCAGCAAGTTCGCCGACGGGCGCTGGAGCCTGCTGGTCGTGGGCACCGGCCGGTTCACCGTGCTCGAGGTGGACACGGAGGCGGAGCCCTACCTCGTGGCCGAGGTCGAGCCGCTGCCCGACGAGGTGGGCAACCCTGACGCGGCGGCCCGCCTCGTCGAGCGTGTGGGAGCCCGCTTCATCGAGTACCTGCGCGAGCTCCAGCCCCGCGAGGGCGAGCTGGGCCTGCCGGTCGACGTCCAGGTGGAGGTGGAGGTCGACGACGAGCCGGTCGAGGAGGTGGGCGGCGAGGTGGGCGCCGTCCTGGACGCGGAGGGCAGGCGCGACTCGCTCCGCGTGCCAGAGGACCCGTCCCCGCTGTCGTTCCTGCTAACCGGGATCGTCCAGGTGGAGTTCGACCGCAAGCAGGCGCTGCTCGAGGCGCCCACGGCCGAGGATCGCCTCCGTGACCTCGACGGGATACTCAGGCGAGAGCTCGACCTGCTCCACCAGCGGCTCGGCCTGTACGTGCC
>JBJKRU010000086.1:0-18162 GCA_046704485.1 Candidatus Limnocylindrales bacterium
TGCTGTCCTCCGCCGATGCGAAGGTCACCTTCCTCGATCTGCTCGAGCCCGGGTCGCTCGACCCCTCGTTCGAGCAGGAGGTCCGCCGGTTCAAGTTCAGGGGCAGCTCCGGCAAGGTGAACCTCGCAGTGGACCGGCTTCCGGACTTCACGTGCCTTCCGGGCGCGGGCGAGCACCTCCGGGGCGCGATCTCGTTCAGCCCCCACCCGACGGAGATGGAGCGGGCCTACGACGACGCGAAGTACGGCCACTTCAGCCGCAGGCCATACATCGACATGATCATCCCGACGCTCGTCGACCCGCAGATGGCGCCCCCCGGCAAGCACGTCATCAGCTGTTTCGTCCAGTACGCGCCGTACAAGCTGGCGCCCGAGCTGGGCACCTGGGACGACCAGCGAGAAGCGTTCGGCGACGCGGTCATCGACCGGATCGCGGAGTTCGCGCCCAACATCCGCGACATCATCATCGGCCGCCAGGTCCTGACCCCGCTCGACATCGAGCGGACGATGGGGCTGACCGAGGGGAACATCTTCCAGGGCGAGCTGAGCCTCGAGCAGCTGTTCTTCAACCGGCCGGTCCCCGGCTATGCGCGGTTCAGGACCCCCGTCCAGAACCTCTACCTTTCGGGCTCGTCCACGCACCCGGGCGGCGGCCTGATGGGCGCCAACGGGCGGCTTGCCGCGCTCGAAGTCCTCAAGGCGCGCGGCCGGAAGGCGGCCTGACGATGACCACGATCACGCACGGCAGCACTTACGACATCGTCGTCGTCGGCGCGGGCCACAACGGCCTGACCGCCGCCGCCTGCCTCGCGCGAGCCGGACAGCGCGTGCTCGTCCTGGAGGCGCGCGACCGAGTGGGAGGCGCAGCGGTCACCGAGGAGATCACCCCCGGTGTCAGGGTGCCGACGCTTGCCCACACGGTGGGCCGCCTGCGGCCGTCGGTCGCCCGCGACCTCGACCTCGGCGGATTCGGCATGGTGCTCATCGCGCCCGAGGTCCGGGTCTTCGCACCCCAGCCGGACGGCCGGGCCGTGACGCTGTGGGCCGATCTGGGCAAGAGCGTCGCGTCGCTCCGCACCTGGTCGGACGATGATGCCACCGCGTTCGTCGAGTTCGACCGTCGCGTCAGGTCGCTCTCCCGGTTCCTCGCCGATATCGGTGACGAGGCGCCGCCGGACATCAAGGGCCCCGGCGCCGGGAACGCCCTGATGGGCCTTCGGCTGGCGCGCGCGTTCCGCGGCATGGGCCGTGATGACGGCCGGGCCATCCTCCGCGTGCTCGCGATGGCGGTCGCCGATTTCGTGGCCGAGTCGTTCGAGACCGAGGCGATCCGTGCGACCGCCGCTTGGCGCGGCGTCCGCCACACCGCGATGGGCCCCTGGTCGGCTGGGTCCACGTCCGTCCTGCTCGCCGACGCGGCGGGCAACGAGGGCGGAGGCTCTGGCGAGACGGTGTTTGCGAAGGGCGGGCCGTCAGCGGTGTCCGATGCCCTGGCGTCGGCCGCCCGGGTGGCGGGCGCCGAGATCCGGACAGGGGCCCGAGTCTCGTCGATCACCACCATCGACGGCGTCGTCACCGGCGTCGTGCTCGAGTCGGGTGAGGAGATCGCCGCCCCCGCGGTCGTCTCAGGCCTCGGACCGAAGCCGCTGCTCACCGCGTTGCTCGACCCCGTCACCATCGGGCCGAACATGCGCTGGCGCGCCGGCAACATCCGAACGCCGGCCGTGTCCGCCAAGGTCAACCTGGTGCTCGACGGCCTGCCGGAATTCCCGGCCGCGGCCGGCGACCCGCGGCTGCTCCGCGGTCGGATCCAGGTGGGGACCACGTCGATCGACGCCATGGAGCACGCGTTCGACGCGTCCAAGTACGGGGAGTTCGCGGATCAGCCCGTCCTCGAGGCGACGATCCCGTCGCTCGTGGACCCGTCGCTCGTGGCGGGGGCGCCGGCGGGCACGCAGGTGATGAGCGTCGTCGCGCAGTGGATGCCGTCAGGGCGCTCCGATGCGGAGTGGGACTCGCAGCGCGACGCCGTGGGCGATGCCGTGCTGCGCTCGCTCGAGACTGTGGCGCCGGGCGTGTCCGCGCGGGTCAAGGCGCGTCAGGTCCTGACGCCCGCCGACCTCGAGCGGGAGTTCGGCCTGACCGGCGGCCACCCGATGCACGCCGAGCCCGCGCTCGACTCGTTCTGGCTGTGGCGCCCGCTGCTCGGCTGGTCCCGGTACCGGATGCCCGTGAGCGGGCTGTACCTCGCTGGATCGGGAGCGCACCCTGGAGGCGGGGTCACGGGAGCCCCGGGCCGGAACGCGGCGCGCGAGGTGCTGGCGGACCGCAGGCGCCGACGGCGCTAGGGGCTTGCGCGGGCGCGACCCGTCGAGGGGGCCCGGCCCGCTGCTCGGTCTCGCGGTCGGGTAGATGAACCCGATTGCCACCAGATGTGAACCACGCGAGCACTCGCCGTCGTATGTCGGCCCGCCACGCGGGTACTCCCGCCAGGCGCGATTCGGGCGGGCAGGCGGCAGGGATCTTGCCGCGTCCGCCCGCCGCATTCACATCTGGCGCAGGAGGGCCGCCACGGCGCGGGAGCGCGCCCCGGCGGATCGCCGCCGAATCGCGCTACCGGCGCTCGAGCTGTGTCTCTTCGGCGAAGCGCTCCTGCTCGACGGCAGTGGGCCGTAGCGCCGCTACGTCCTCGGCGCTCGCCGCGGACGCGTCAAGGGCCCAGTCCCAGCTCGGGAGTTCGCGGAGGAGTCGCCGGCCGGTCAAGTCGAGGTGGACGGGCGTGACGGACACCCGGCGGTTGACGATCGCGTGGAAGTCGGTGCCCGGCAGGGCGATGCCCGACGGGGGCGGTCCGCCGATCCAGTAGTAGGGCAGCCCGCGCGGGTCCACGCGCCCGATCAGCTCGTCCTGGTAGACGCGCTTGCCGAGCCGCGTGACCTCGATGCCGTCGCATTCCTCCGGACTCACGGCAGGCACGTTGACGTTGAGCAGCTCGCTGTGGCGCAGGCCGTGCTCGAGGATGTTCCGGGCCACGATCGCGGCGGCGAGGCCGGCCAGCGTGAAGTCGACGTGTTCGGAGTACTCCTGCGAGATGGCGAATGCGGGAATGCTGTTGATGATCGCCTCCATCGCCGCGGAGACGGTCCCCGAGTAGGTGAGGTCGTCGCCGAGGTTGGCGCCGTAGTTGATCCCCGATGCCACCAGGTCGAACGGCTCGTCGAAGAAGCCGAGCAGGCCGAGGCTCACGGCGTCGGTCGGGGAGCCGTCGACGGCATAGCCGGTGGAGCCGTCGGGCAGCGTCCGCTCGCGGACCCGCAAGGGCCGCGTGAGCGTCTTCGTGTGGCCCACGGCGGACTGGTTGGAATCGGGCGCCACGACAACGACGTCGCCGATGGCGTCGAGCGCCCGCTTGAGGGCGACGATGCCGTGCGACTCGATGCCGTCGTCGTTGGTCACGAGGATCCGCGGACGGGAAGACCACGCGTCGAGCGGGCGGCCCATCCGCTTGAGGGCCCGACGCCCGCCCCTGGCCCCGGCCAGCGGCTCGCCGCGCTCCTTGTCCACGTCGCGCCGCTCGGTCCGGGCGCGCTCCCGGGACATCTCGGGACGGTCGCCGTCCTCCGCTCTCATCCCTTCGCCTCGGCCGACCCGGCACCGGGCGAGGCTGGAGCAGTGCTCGGGGCGGATGGGGCCGGGTGGCCCGCCTCACCGGAAGGCGGGCCCGCCTCTCCAGGCTCCATGCGATGCGCCTGGTGGACGGCATCGGAGACCGGGGCCGCCGCGCTGAGCCCTGGCGCGTGGTGCGGTTCGCGGACCTCCGCGACGTCCTCGTCCACGCCTGGCACGGGTTCCTGGGGCCGCCGCACCGGGCGGCCCTCACGCTCCTGCAGCCGCCTCGTCGCCCGGTCGGCGACTGATTCGCCCTCGCGCGCACGCTCGAACCAGTGGAAGAAGAACGCCGACAGGACCGCGGCGATCGGGATGCCGAAGATGGCCCCGGCGAAGCCGGCGATCTTCGAGCCCACCACCACCGACCCGAGGACGACGATCGGGTGGATCCCCACGGCGCCGGCCATGAGGCGCGGCTGCAGCACGTTCATGGTCAGGAACCAGCCGAGGCCCATGATCGCGAGCACGGCCAGCCAGACCGGGAACGGCGTGGCCAGCACCGCCACCAGCACCGGCGGCAGCCATGACACGAACGGGCCGAAGAACGGCACGGCGTGCAGGATGCCGGCGCCGACCGCGGTCACGTCGCCGTAGGGGAGCCCGAAGACCACGTTGACGATTGCTGTCAGCACGCCGAACACGACGCCCATCACCAACTGGGTGCGCAGGAACCCGCCGAACGATCGCGCGACGCTGCTCTGGACGAGGCGCGCCGTGCTGGTCCAGCCCGGCGGGACGAGCCGGTACACGAAGGCGATGGCGGCTTCGCGGTCCACCGCGATGTAGACCGACAGGATCACGACGATCAGGATGTTGCCGAGCACGCCCACGCTGGCGACCGCCACCTGCTGCAGGGGCCCGATCAGCTGGGTGGCCAGGGTCTGGAGGTTGGCCACGATCACCGGGACCTGGCCCACCAGGTCCACCTGGAATCCCAGCGAGGCGAGCCGGTCCTGGACGCCCGTCAGCCACGTGATGAGCTCCGCGTTGTGCTGGGGCAGGTCGTTGACGAACTGGCCGATCGACGCTGCCAGGCCTGCGGAGATCTGGATGATGAGCGCCAGCAGCACTCCGACCACCGCGAGGTAGACGAGGATCACGGCCAGGACGTCGGGCAGGGCTGGCACGAGCCGCCTGACCAGGCTGATCAGCGGGAGGATGGCGAAGGCGATCAGCCACGCCAGGAAGAACAGGAGCAGGACGTCGGCGAAGTAGGTGAGCACGCCGGCCGCGTCGCTGACAACGACGAAGCCGAGCGCCACCACCGCTAGGATGAGGACGGCGTCGACCAGACGACGCTGCCGCTCGGAGAGCTCAACGGGCATGGCGACAGCCTACGACGCGCGGGTCAACCCGTGCTCATCGGATGGGCGGGCGGGCGCCCCGCCAGAACGGCCGGGCGAGCAGGGGCCGGGCAGGGCCCCTCGAGCGGAATCGATCAGCGCAGCCCCATCTTGGCGTGGACCTCGTCCATCGTCGCCTGGGCCATCGGCTTGAGGCGGTCGGCTCCGGCCTCGAGGATCCCGTCCACCTCGGCGGGGTGGGCCATCAGCTCCGCGAAGCGCTGCCGCGCAGGCGCGTAGTGGTCGATGATCCGCTGGGCGAGCAGCTTCTTCGTGTCCACGCACCCGGTCCGCGCCGTGCGCTCGCCGTCCTGGATCTCCTCCCAGTCGTCGCCGAAGAAGCGGTGGAGCTGGCAGACGTTGCAGACCTCGGGGCGACCAGGGTCGGTGCGCAGGATCCGCTTCGTGTCGGTCACCATCGACATGACCTGGCGCCGGATCTCGTCGGGCGAGGCGAGGATCTCGATCGTATTGCCGACCGACTTGCTCATCTTCTTGACGCCGTCGGTCCCGAGGACCACGGGCGCCTCGGTGTAGACCGCCTCCGCCTCGGGGAAGGTCGGCCCGTAGCGGTTGTTGAACGCCCGGACGATCTCGCGGGACAGCTCCAGGTGCGCCGCCTGGTCCTTCCCCACCGGCACGAGCCCGGCCTTGTAGATGGCGATGTCGGCCGCCTGGAGGACCGGGTACGTGAGCAGCCCGTGGTTGACGTCGTCGGGCTGGTTCTGCCTCTTCTCCTTGTAGGTCGGCGTCCGCTCGAGCCAGCTCACCGGGGTGACGGTGGCGAGGAGCCACATCAGCTCGGTGTGCTCCGGCCGGTGGCTCTGCACGAACAGCGTGCAGCGGTCAGGGTCCAGGCCGAGGGCGAGCAGGCTCGCGGCCATCTCCCTGGTCCGCCGGCGCATGGCCTCGCCGTCGTGCGTGCTCGTGAGCGCATGGAAGTCGACGATGCAGTAGATCGCCTCGTACTCCCACTGGAGCATCACGTAGTTCCGGATCGCGCCCAGGTCGTTGCCGAGGTGCAGGATCCCGGACGGCTGGATGCCGGAGAAGATGCGCGGCCGTGGGGCGGGCACCGCGATCGGGGCGGGGGAGGGCTCAAGCTCGACGGTCATTGGCGGGGAGTGTAACGGAGCGGGGGCAGGCCGCGATACGAGCGGCTCAGCCGTTGCCGAGCAGATCGTCGGTGCGCTGGTCCGGCACGCCTCGGAAGAAGCGGTCGAGGACCTGCTGCCAGCGCGCCTCGCCGGGCGCTGCACGGAGGAACAGGGTCATGGACGAGCGGAGCTTGAGCGCGTCGATGCCCCCGAAGATGGACTCCGCCGTCGCGCTGGCCGGGGCGGCCAGCACCAGATCGGTGCACTCGCGCAGGCGGACCCCCAGGACCGGGTGCGCGAGGTAGGCGCGCGCCTCGCGCAGGGAGCGGATGGCGTACCGCCGTGAGGTCGGTGACTCGCCGAGCCCGAGCACCTGTGGGAACACGAACCACATCCAGTGGCGCGTCTTGCGAGCCTCCCGCAGCTCGCCGACGACGTCGGCGTAGATGCCGCCCTGCGCGGCGACGAAGCGCTCGAGGTCGAGGGGGTCTGAGCGGTCCATGTCGCGATTCTGCGCGTGGTCGAGAGCGCGGGTCGCCAGGCGGCGCGCGCAACTAGGCAGGGCAGGATCACGGAGCACGCGCTCGTGGTGGCCGTGGGCCACCATAACCGCTCCTGGTGGCCTGCCTGGCTGCTGTTCGCCTCATCTTGGTGGCTCTGGCCAACCGGAAGCCGCTTCCTGGTGGGTGGGGCCCACCGATCCGCGAGCCGAGCGGCAGGCAGGGCGCGATTTGGTGGCCTCGGGCCAACACGTGCTGGCGTGCGCGAGCCGAGTGGCAGGCAGTGCACGAATCCGTGACCGCGGGCCAGCTCAGTGACCGCGGGCCGCCCCGTGTTGGCGATCCGCGAGCCGCAAGTCGCGGACCACGGCCTGCGTTCGCTACCATCCCCGGATCGCCCAGCACCGCCCGGAGAACCCAGTTGAGCACCCAGCCACTGCGCGTCGGCGTGATCGGCGCCGGCACCGTCGGCCGAGAGGTCGTCCGCGCGTTCCTCGAGCGGTCGTCGCGCCTGGCCCCCGCGGACGGCAGGCCGCTCGTCCTGGCGGGCGTGGCCGAGAAGTTCACCGACCGCGCACTCGCGTTCGGCATCCCGGCCGAGCTGCTCACGGACGACCCGGCGGCTCTCCTCGCCCGGGACGACATCGACGTGATCGTGGAGACGATGGGCGGTGACGAGCCTGCGCACTCGCTGGCGCGCGCCGCGCTGGCCGCGGGCCGGAGCGTGGCCACCGCCAACAAGCACGTCATCGCCCATCACGGGCCCGAGCTCGAGCGCATCGCCCGCGAGACTGGCGCCGTCCTGCGCTTCGAGGCGGCGGTGGGCGGCGGCATCCCCCTGCTCGGCCCGATCGCGCAGGATCTGGCCGCGGACCGCATCGCTCGCGTGCGCGGCATCGTGAACGGCACGACGAACTACATGCTGACCGCGATGGCACGCGAGGGCCGCGAGTACGCCGAGGTCTTGCGGGAGGCCCAGGCCAAGGGCTACGCCGAGGCCGACCCGACTGCCGACGTCGAGGGGCGCGACGCGGTCAACAAGCTGGTCATCCTCGCCAGACTCGCGTTCGGGACATGGATCGCGCCGGACGCCGTGTCGAACCGCCCGGGCACCACGTCCGGTCGGCCGGGCGCGCCGGGCATCACCGGCGTCACCGCCGAGGACGTGGCAGCGCTGGCCGTCGAGGGCCGCACGCTGCGCCTGATCGCCACGGCCCGCCTCGCCGGGGACGATGCCGTCGAGGCGTCCGTCGTGCCGACGGCGGTTCCGGCCTCGTCGCCCTTCGGCCGCTGCGACGGCGTGCTCAACCGGGTCGAGGTAGACGCTGAGCCGGTCGGGCGCGTCGCCTTCGAGGGTCCCGGTGCTGGGGGAGCGGCCGCCGGCGCCGCAGTGCTGTCGGACCTCGTGTCCATCGCGCGCGGCCTCGGCTCCACATGGGGCGGCGCGGCCTGCGCAGACGGCCCGGAGCCCGTGGTCCGTCCCGTCGCCGGCGAGTGCGCCGCCGCGCCGTCGGGCGCCTGCTACCCGGTGGGGGACTAGTCGCGTGCCGCGGTCGTCGGTCGCCGGACACTGGCAGACCCCGGGCGACTGGTCGCGCGTCCTCGGCCGGCGGCTGGTGGTGGACGTGCCCGCGTCCACCGCGAACCTCGGCGCCGGCTACGACTGCCTCGGGCTGGCGCTCGACCTCTGCAACCGCGTCACCGTCGAGGCGGTCGAGGGCGACGGCTCGATCGAGCTCACGACCACCGGCGAGGGGGCGGGGGAGCTTGGCGGCGAGCGGTCGAACCGGTTCGTGATGGGCCTGGAGTCGGCCATCGAGGCACAGCGGGGTCCCCGACCCCCCGCCATCGGCTGGCGGATCAGCGCCGAGAATCGGATTCCCCTGTCGCGCGGCCTCGGGTCGTCGGCCGCGGCCGCGGTCGGTGGCGTGTGGGCCGGCAACGTGCTGGGAGGGGGAGCGCTCGACGCGCCGGCGATGCTGCGTCTGGCCACGGACATCGAGGGCCACCCCGACAACGCCTCGGCTGCCCTCATGGGCGGTTTCGTCGTGTCGGCACACCTCGGCGGCCGCGTGGAGGCGGTGCGCTTCGACGCGCCTGACGGTCTCCGCGCGGTGCTGTTCATCCCTGACCGACGGCTGTCGACCGCCGACATGCGCCGCGTCCTTCCCGCCGAGGTGCCGCTCCGCGACGCCGTCTCGAACATGAGCCGCATCGCCATCGGCGTCGCCGGCATTGCCTCGGGCCGCTACGAGCTCCTGGCGGACCTCACGGTCGACCGCATCCACGAGCCCTACCGCTCGGTGGCCTACCCGCAGCTGCCGCGGTTGACGGGTGCGGCCCGGGCCGCTGGCGCGCTGGGCGCCTTCCTCTCGGGCGCCGGGTCGACGGTGCTCGCCTTCGTGGCACCGGGCGCAGACGCCGCGCCGGTCGAGGTGGCCCTGCGCGACGCGGCCGAGGACGCGGGCCTGACCGGCCAGACCTCGATCGTTGCGCCGCGCAACCGCGGTCCGGAGGCCGCCGAGGGGGCGTAGGCGCGGATCAAACGCCGCCCTCCGGTCGCGAGCGGCGGATCGCCGACGCTCGCCTCGACCGTCAGGGGACCCGGACGATCGGCTCGGGCGTTCCCGGCGGCGTGAACTCGTCGGGCTCGGGCTCGCCGCGCACCATCCGAACCGGGACCACCCCGGCCCACACCGGCCAGGCCTCGTCATCGGCGTCGTCGTGCACACCCTCTGCGCGGACCTTCGCAGACGCCTCCGCGAGGTCCACGTACATCACGCCAGTCTCCTTGCGCTCCTTGTCGGTCATCGGGCGGAGCTGCGCCCAGCGGCCGGGGTAGATCGATTCGATCAGGCCCTCGAGGGCATGCTCGATCTCGCCAGCGTCGGTGAGCAGGTGCGCCGTGCCGAGGACGACCACGGAGCGGTAGTTGACCGAGTGGTTCGTCGCCGATCGTGCCAGGACCATCCCGTCAAGGTGGTACACCGTGACGCAGACGGGGCTGTCGCTCGCCACGCGCAGCAGGCGGCTGCCCGCTGACGCGTGCCAGTAGAGACGGTCCCCCTCGCGCCAGACGTTGGTCGGGATCCCGAACGGCTGGCCGTCGTGCACGAAGGCGATCGTCCCGATCAGCGAGGCGTCGATGATCGCGTCGATCGTCTGCCGGTCATGGCGCCCGCGCACCGGCTTGCGCCGAAGGCGGACGCGATCGCTGGCGGGCGGGGGGCCGTCGACGGACTGGGCCGCGCTCGGCGACGAATCGCTCACCGGCGATACAGGATCCAGAGCGAAAGGGCGACGGCGTACGACGGCGCGCCGTAGCCGCCCTGCGGGGCCTGCATCCCCATCTGGGTGCCGACGCCGCCGATGTTGGCGATCCGCCAGCCGTCGGCAGCGCGCCGCGTGGCGTCGGCTGCCACCCAGTCCCAGAGCGCGTCGCCGAGCGAGGTATCGGCGGTCACCAGCAGCTGGACCTCGCCAATCATCCGTTCCTTCATGGACCCCTCCTTGCGGTTGTGGGATGCGAGCCCGGCGGGCGTGGAATGCCAGCCTAGCGCGCCTCGGGTGCGGCAGGGGCGCCGAGTGGCGTCAGACCTCGAGGACCTCCTCGTCCGGCTCGGCCACGAGGCCGAGGGCGCCGAACAGGGTGCGGTGCTCGATGGACAGCACCGGACCGTCGTAATCGGGCTCTGGACGCATCGCCCTGCTGCTCGCCGCGCCGAGGACCGCGGTGCCTTGCGAGTCCACGCGCCAGTCCTCGGGCACGTGGATCTCCGTGGCGCCGAGGATGGTCCACACGCGGAGCCGGCCGCCGGCGGGGTCGAGCTGCGCACGCCGGAGATCGAGGTCGGCACTTCCCTGCCAGCAGATCAGCCGCCCGCCCCGGAAGGCCGCAGACGAGGACCGCAGGCGTCGCGCATCGAGGATCGCGACCATGTCCAGCTCGTCGTCCTCGGGCTGCGATCGGTCGGGGAGCCGCGGCTTCATGGCCATCGCCGCGCCGACCGACGCGATCGTGGCCGCCAGCATGAGCCCGACCACCGCCAGGAGCAATCGGGCCAGGATCTTCAGTGCGCGCACACGGACCTCCTCAGCCCCGGCAGCGTACGCGATCGCCAAGACGTCGGGTGCTCAATCCCGGTCGTCGGCTGCGGCGTCGCTGTCCCCGGCACGCCGGGTCCCGCCCTGGGCGGGTGGCGTCCAGCGCCTGTCGGCATAGCGCACCTGCCGGGCGATCAGCTCGTCGGAGAGGCGCTCCGAGTCCTCGCGCAGGAGCACGCGGTCGCGCTCGGCCTCATCGCGCTCGACCTCCTCGCGCTCGGCCACATCGCCGGTGGCGCCGGCGGCATCGGGCGCGGCGCCAGCCGGAGATCCTCCGCGATGGCCGGCTCCGCCACCGAACACGCGCCGCAGGAAGCTCACCGTCTGATCACCGGGCGACGCCCATGAACCCCAGCGTCTCCGCCCACGCACGGTCACTGGCGTCCGCGAAGTCCGCCGCCTTGCGGTCGAAGAAGCTGTGGGGTGCGCCCTCGTAGGTGTCGATCCGGTGCTCGATGCCGGCCTTCTCGAGCGCTGCCTCGAACGTGGCGATCGCCGACGCCGGGATGTTCTCGTCCGCCCCGCCGAAGATGCCCAGGACCGGGCAGGTGAAGGCCGATGCCACGTCGGCCGGAGCGGGCGTGTCGTTCCGCGACGCGCCGGTCGGCCAGCCGTAGAAGCCGATGACGCCGGCGAGGCCAAGGTCGGCGTGGCTGGCGGTCAGGAACGTCAGGCGGCCGCCGAAGCAGAACCCGGTCGTGTACAGGCGCTCGACGGGCGCCTCGGCCCGCAAGTGCGCAGCCGCGGCGCGGACATCGGCCATCAGGCCGGCGTACTTGGTGGCGGCGACGTGCGGCATGTAATCGAAGTCCGGGCCGCGGTCGGTGAGGCCCGCCGTCCGGCCGAAGTAGTCGATCGCGATCGCGTCCACGCCGTGCTCCGCGAAGCGCTTCGTGAGCTCCCGGTAGTACGTGTGGAGCCCGCGGACGTCGGGCAGGATCACGATCCCGGCGCCCGTTGGCTTGGCCGCCCGCGCGGTGTGGGCGGCGAAGCGGTTGCCGTCAGCCGCCTCGAGCACCACCTCGGTCGCGTCACGCATCCCCGAGGGGTCGGGCACGACGGGCGGACGGGAATCATGGTCGAAGCACATGGCGGCGGGGACCTCCGCGATCGGACGCTGGCTCGGGCAACCCGATTGTGGCGCAGTGCCGCGATTCGGGCTCGCGTCGGCTCCTCGAGCGGCGGCCCGGGCCCTGCCCGCGCCCGCCACACGGGCCCCTGCCCGCGCCCGCCACACGGGCCCTGCCCGCGCCCGCCACGAATGGAAACGTCAGGCGCGCTGCCGGGGCCCGCTAGAATTGCCGGGCTATGTCCGCTCCCCTCGTCGTCATGAAGTTCGGCGGATCGTCGGTCGCCGACGCCGAGCGCATCAAGCGCGTGGCCCGGAGGATCGCCCGCGAGCGCGCTGCGGGCTCGAATCTGGTGGTCGTGGTGTCTGCGATGGGCGACACCACCGACGAGCTCCTTGCGCTCGCCGCGGCCATCACTGACGAGCCCGACGTCAGGGAGCTGGACGTGCTCCTGGCCACGGGCGAGCTGCAGAGCTCGACGCTGGTCTCGATGGCGCTCCACGCGATCGACGTGCCCGCGATCTCCCTGACGGGTGCCCAGGCGGGGATCACCACAGACGGCACCTACGGCAAGGCGCGCATCGCCGGCGTGGACCCGGCCCGCATGTGCCGTGAGATGGACGCCGGCCGGGTCGTCATCGTCGCGGGCTTCCAGGGCCAGAGCGCAAAGGCGCTCGAGCTGGCCGAGACCACGACACTGGGCCGCGGCGGCAGCGACACGACCGCGGTCGCCCTGGCCGCCGCGCTAAACGCGGACCGCTGCCAGATCTTCACTGACGTGAAGGGCATCTACACCGCGGACCCGCGGATCGCCCAGGACGCCCGCCAGCTGCCCGTCATCGGCTACGAGGAGATGATGGAGCTCGCCCACCAGGGCGCCCAGGTGATGCAGGTGCGCGCCGTGGAGCTCGGCTGGGTCAACGACGTCGTTATCGAGGTCCTCAGCTCGTTCGAGGACGCCCCCGGCACGCTCATCAAGGAGGACCCGCTCGTGGAGCAGCGGAACAAGGTCCGGGGCCTCGCCCACGACCGGAACGTCGCAAAGGTCACGCTGGTCGGCGTGCCGGACAAGCCCGGCGTCGCCCAGGGCGTGTTCGGCCCGCTCGCCGAGGCGGGGGTGGTGGTCGACATGATCGTCCAGAACGTCGGGCACGGCGGAGCCACCGACATCTCGTTCACGATCCCGCGGGTCGAGCTGGCCAAGGCCAAGCGCATCCTGGAGCCGATCGTGCGCGACCTGGGCTTCGCCGACATGACGACTGACAGCTCGGTGGCCAAGGTCTCGATCGTCGGCGCCGGCATCCACAACGCTCCCGGCTACGCGGCCCGCATGTTCGGAACGCTGGCGAACGAGGGGATCAACATCGAGATGATCTCCACCTCGGAGATCCGGATCACCACGATCATCGCGGAGGACCGTGTGGAGCAGGCCGTCCGAGCCCTGCACGCCGCGTTCTCGCTTGAGCAGCCGGAGGCCGTCGAGGCGGCCGCCGCCGGCTGAGCCCAGTGACGGGGGCCGACCGGACCGCCGGCGCCATCGGCAGGCTCGAGCGCTTCAGCGCAGTCGGGTCCACGAACGACATCGTCCGCGGCTGGCTGGCAGACGGCGAGCCGGAGGTCTGCGTGGCCGTCGCCGACGAGCAGACCGCGGGCCGGGGCCGCGAGGGCCGCGTCTGGACGGCGCCGCCGGGCGCCGCACTCCTGCTGTCGTGCGGCTTCCGGCCGACATGGCTCGCCGCGGACCGCGTCTGGCGGCTCGGCGCGGCGGTGTCGCTCGCGATGTGCGACGCGGCCGAGGAGGTGGCAGGCCTGCCGGAGGGCACGATCCGCCTCAAGTGGCCTAACGACTTGGTGGTCGAGGTGGCCGGACCCAACGCGCTCCTGACCGGGATCGCGTCGGCGGAGGCGGCATCGGCCCGACTGGCGTCGCCGCTCGAGCTCCGCAAGTTGGCGGGTGTGCTCGGCGAGAGCACGGGCCTCGGCACCGCGGATCCGCAGGTGGTCGTGGGGATCGGGGTCAATGCGGACTGGCCGGCGGCTGAGTTCCCGCCCGACCTCGCAGGCACCATGACCAGCCTCCACGAGGCCTCCGCCGGCCGGCCGATCGAGCGCCAGGCCCTGCTCGACGCGTTTCTCGCCTTCCTCGAGACGCGCCTCGGCGCCCTGCGCGCCGCCGTCGTCGACCTGCAGACGTGGAACGCGCGCCAGGCCCTGACCGGCCGGCTGGTGCGCCTCTCCGGGCCGCCCGGCGCTGATGGCGTGGAGTGGCGCGTGGACGGCGTCGACGGTGCGTCCGGCGGGCTTGTGGCGACGCCCGTCGAGGGCGGCGAGACGCTGCTGCTGCACGCCGGCGAAGTGGTCCACGTCCGGCTGGCCGCGGGGACGGTGTAACACCATGCCGCGCCCGGGGTTTGGAAGGACGGAGCCGGCGGCGGAGCGCGTCGTCGTCGTGCTCGACCGGGACCGGCCGCAGGTGGAGGCGGCACGCCGGGACCCAGCCCAGTTCGACGCGCTCTACCGGAAGTACGTCGCCCAGGTGTACGCCTACGCCCTGCACGAGCTCGCCGACCACCACGCTGCCGAGGACGCCACCGAGCGCACATTCCTGCGCGCGCTGGCGGCGCTGCCGCGGTTCCGCGAGCTGGCCAGGCCAGAGGACGGGCCGGAGGCCAGCACCTTCCGTGTCTGGCTGTTCCGGATCGCGCGCAACGTCGTGTCCAATGAGCGGCGGTCGCGGCTCCGGAGGCCCGTCGATTCGCTCGACGCGGCGCTGATCGCGGGGAACGCGATCGCCGACGGCGCGGACCTCGAGCGCGACGTGGTGACCCGTGACGAGGCGTCCGCCGCACTGCGCGCCGTGCGATCGCTGCCCGACGACCGACGGCAGGCGGTGCTGCTGCGCTTCGTGGACGAGATGAGCACCGCCGAGATCGCCGGTGTCCTCGGCCGCTCCGAGGGCGCGGTCCGCGTGCTGATCCACAGGGCGCTCGGCTCCGTGGCCCGGGAGTTGGGCCACGACCGGAGGCTCGGCCGGTGAGGTCGGGGCGGTTCTCGCCCGAGGACAGCGAGGCGGTCGACGCCCTCGTGACCGACCTGTACCTCGACATGGTGCTGGCCGCCGGCGACCGGCGCGTTCCTGGGTCCCACGGCGTCGCCCAAGTCCTGATCTCGAGCGACGTCGATGGGGACGTCCACGACGCCGGGCTGCGCCATGCCGGCGACGTCCACCGTGCCGCCCACATCCGCGTGCATCCCTCGTTCCGCTTCGAGGAGCGGCTGGCAGCCCGGCTGGCGGCGCTGGCCGCCAAGGAAGGCCCGGACGCCCTGGGCGTGGATGGCGTGCGGCGCGGCGAGGTGATCCCGTTCCCGGGGACGCCGGCGTCCGCCACCGTGGACGATCCACTTCTTGCCGCGGTGCTCGCCGGACACCTCGACCCTGCCGACGAGCAGGCGGTCGCGCGGGCAGTCGGCGTCCGGTCGCCAGCCAGACCGCTGCTGGTGGGCGGCGCCCTGACGTCGGCCGCGCTCTCCCTGGTGGGCGTCGCCTGGGTCGCGTGGCGCGCCGCCCGGCCGAGTGGCTCTACCATGTCGCGGGCCGCCCGCGAAGCCCATGCCCGGCGACTCGCTGACCTCGCGGAACTGGCTGCAAGCGCCCACGGAGGGCCCGCCTGATGCCCGTCAAGTTCCCGGGCTTCCGGTCGCGCCGCGACGCGTTCCCGGAGAAGCTGTGGACTCGCTGCCCCTCCTGCTCGGAGCAGCTGTTCAACAAGGCGCTCGAGAAGACGCTCCACGTCTGCCCCACTTGCGGCCACCACTTCCGCCTCACCTCGGCGGCCCGGCTCGACCAGCTGCTGGACCCCGCCACGTTCGAGGAGCGCGACGCCGGCCTGTCCTCGCGTGACCCGCTCGAATTCGTCGACCAGAAGGCGTACCCGGACCGGATTGCCGCCGCGAAGCTCGCGACCGGCCTGGCCGACGCCGCCGTGTGGGGGTTCGGCGAGGTCGAGGGGCAGCGGGTCGCGATCGTCGTGATGGACTTCGGGTTCATGGGCGGCTCGATGGGGGCGGTGGTCGGGGAGAAGGTCGCCCGTGCTGCCGAGGGCGCCCTGGCCGGGAGAGTGCCCCTCGTCATCGTGTCGGCGTCGGGGGGTGCGCGCATGCAGGAGGGGACGCTGGCGCTCATGCAGCTCGCCAAGACGATGGCTGCCCTCGAGCGCCTGCGCGCCGCGCACGTCCCGTACGTGTCGGTCATGAGCGACCCCACCACTGGTGGCGTGTTCGCGAGCTACGCGGCGATGGGTGACGTCAACCTGGCCGAGCCGAACGCGCTGATCGGCTTCGCGGGTGCCCGTGTGGGCGCGGGCACGATCGGGCAGGAGCTTCCGCCTGGCTTCCAGCGTTCGGAGTTCCTGTTCCACCACGGCTTTGTCGACCGCGTGGTCGCCCGGGCCGACCTACGACGCGAGCTGGCCGCCTTGCTCCGCTACCTCGCCCCCCAGCCGGAGGCCGTTCGTGGTTGACCGGATCCTTGGCCGCGGCGCGAAGCCGGGCGCCGACACCGTCGTGCCGCTCGAGACCGCTGGGCTCCTGCCCGACGACAACAAGGCCGCGGTCTGGGCTCGCGTTCAGCTGGCCCGCAACCTCCGCCGGCCGAGGACCCTCGAGCTGCTCGCCGTCATGGCCGAGGAGTTCATCGAGCTGCACGGCGACCGGCTGTTCGGCGACGACGAGGCTGTCGTGGCCGGCTTCGCGAAGATCGGCGCCCATCGGATCGCCGTGGTGGGCCAGCAGAAGGGCACGGACACGGAGGAGAACATCCGGCGCAACTTCGGCATGCCGCACCCCGAGGGCTACCGGAAGGCGATGCGGGTCATGGAGCTCGCTGAGCGCAGCGGCCTGCCGATCGTGACGTTCGTGGACGTGCCCGGCGCGCACCCGGGGCCGGAATCCGAGGAGCGCGGCATCGCCGAGGCGATCGCCAGGTCCGTCGGGCTCATGACCCGGCTCCGCGTGCCCATCGTCACCGTGATCACCGGCGAGGGCGGTTCCGGAGGCGCGCTGGCGATCGCGGTGGGCGACGTGGTGCTGGGGCTCGAGAACGCCGTCTACTCGGTCATCTCCCCCGAGGGGTGCGCGAGCATCCTGTGGCGGACGAGCGACGAGGCCTCGACGGCCGCCGCGGCCATGCGCATGACGGCGGCCGAGCAGCAGGCACTCGGCGTCCTCGACCGGGTGATCGCGGAGCCGGAGGGGGGCGCCCACACCGACCACGAGGAGACCGGGCGGCGTCTCAAGGCCGCGGTGGTCGCGGAGCTGGACCGCCTGACGGCCGTCCCGGTGGACCTGCTGGTCGAGCAGCGCTATCACCGCTACCGTTCACTGGGCGTCTACACCGAGGTCCTGACCGAGGTGGTCCCGCCTGCCGCCCCGCCGCCCCGGAGCGGCCTCGCCGACCGCCTGCGCGGTCTCCTCGAGGCCGGGTCCAGGGCCATCCCGGCGCCGCTCCAGGTGGGCCGGCGCGATGAGCCACCCGCCCGCGAGGACGTCTAGCCGATGCCCGACCTACCCCGACCCGGCGATCGCTCCGTCGCCGAGCGCGAGGCCGACCATGCCGGCATCGCCCGACTCGCCGATGTGCTCGTGCCCGCGCTCGTCGCCAAGCTCGGCACCGCAAGCCTGGGCGAGGTAGAGATCCACGAGGGCGACTGGCACGTCCGCGTCCGCCGCGCGGGAGCGGCCGGGCCGCGGCGGGAGCGGACCCACCGCGCGCCGCTCCCGATCGTCGCGCCTCCGGGCGCCTCGACGCCCCAGCCCGCGGCTGCGGACCCCGACCCTGGCGATCCCGTCCAGGAGGCTGCCGTCGCTTCGGCGGTGGGGGTGTTCAAGCCGTCGCTCGCCGTGGGCACCCGTGTCCGCGCCGGCGACCGCATCGCCACCGTGGACCTCCTGGGCATCGCCCTCGACGTGGTGGCCCCGATCGACGGCATCCTCGTCGAGGTGTACCCGCAGGCCGGCGATGGGGTCGAGTACGGCGAGGAGGTGGCGCTCGTCGAGGCCGAGCCCGCGCCCGCCGCCGGGGCGGGGGAGGGCTGACCGTTGGTGAGCCGCATCCTCATCGCCAACCGCGGCGAGATCGCCCTTCGCGTGCTCCGCGCCTGCCGGACGCTCGGGATCGAGGCGGTCGTCGCCTACTCGGAGGCGGACCGCGCTTCGCTGCCCGCGCTGCTGGCCGACGAGGCCATCTGCATCGGCCCTGCGGACGCCAAGCGCTCCTATCTGTCCGCGCCGTCCATCATCTCCGCCGCCCTGGTGACCGGCTGCGATGCGGTCCACCCGGGCTACGGCTTCCTGTCCGAGGACGACGCCTTCGCCGACGCGGT
>JBJKRU010000087.1:0-8572 GCA_046704485.1 Candidatus Limnocylindrales bacterium
GCGTGCGGTTGACCTCGGCCTCGAGGCTCGCCAGCACGCCGGCGGCGTACTCGTCGGCGCCCCGACGGACGTCCTCGCCGTCGTCCTCGGCCTCGGCGACGATGCGCCGGCTCTCCTCCTCGGCCGCGTCGGTGAGGCCCCGCTCCCCGATCAGGAACGCGGCCTGCTCCTGAGCCCGGGCGACGATGCGCTCGGCCTCCTCCTGGGCCTTGTCGATGATCCGCTCGCCTTCGGAATTGATCCGCTTGGCGGCGCGGACCTCCTCGGGCACAGCGGCGCGCAGCTCGTCGATGAGGTTGAGCGCCTGCTCGCGGTCGATGATCGCGTTCTTCGTCAGCGGGAGGGGCTTCCCGTTCGCGATCAGCGATTCCAGGCGCTCGACGAGGAAGATGATGTCCAGCGGTCCGCTCCCCAGGCTGGCGGCCCCGAGATGGGGTCTCGGCAGGTGATTATGGCACGCGGCGAGCGCCGCTCCTACCCCTCGAGCGCCTGACGGTCCGCCGCGAGGGCCGCCGCGAGCGCGGCAGCCGCCGGTATCGGCAGCATGCGCGACACGTCGCCGCCGAAGAGCGCGATCTCCTTGACCAGGCTCGAGCTGACGTAGCTGTGCTCGAGCGAGGTCATGAAGAAGACCGTGTCGACCTCCGGCGCCAGCTCGTGGTTGTTGTGGGCGAGCTGGAGCTCCGTCTCGAAGTCGGCGATGGCGCGCAGGCCGCGGACGAGCGACGACGCGCCGACGCGCCGGCAGAAGTCCACGGTCAGGCCGTCGAACGCCTGCACCGACACGCGGCGGGTGAGGTCCGGATCGGTCGCGATCACCTGCTCGATGACGGCGACACGACGGTCCGCATCGAGCAGCGGCCGCTTGCGCGGGTTGGCCAGCACGGCCACGACGACACTGTCGAACACGCGCGCCGCCCGCTCGATGACGTCGAGGTGGCCGTTCGTGATGGGGTCGAACGAGCCCGGGTAGACCGCGACGCTCACTCCTCGCCTGCCTCCTCGCGCTCCGTCGGCGCAGACCCGCGACGGTAGAAGGTCAGCGCCGTCTCGCCGAACCGGCGCTCCCGCACGGATGCTAGCAGCCCCGTCGCGGCCGGCGGCGGGTTCCGCCAGAAGTGCTTGGCCACCACGACACCGCCGGCGGCGACGTGCGGCCCGACCAGCTCGAGCGCGTGGACGAGCGCGTCCGTGTCCGCGTAGGGCGGGTCGACGAGCACGACGTCGAACGGACCGGCCGCCGCGGCGCCGCCCGGGTCAGCGAGCCACGCCAGTGCGTCACGCCGCACCACCTCGCCCCGGTCCGCCACGGACGCCCGCCGGAGGTTGTCGGCGACCACCCGCGCCGCGCCGCCGTCCTTCTCCACGAAGACCGCCCGCGCCGCGCCGCGCGACAGCGATTCGATTCCGCCCGCACCGCTCCCCGCGAAAAGGTCGAGCACCAGGGCACCCTCGAGTTCCGGATCCAGCACCGCGAACAGCGTCTGCTTCACGCGGTCGGCCAGCGGACGCGTGCCCGGCCCCGGCGCCGCCAGCCGGACGCCCTTGGCCGACCCCGCGATGACCCGTCCTGCGTCCGCCATGCCGCCCTGCCCCCGCTACGCCGGGCTGGCCGCGTCGCCGGCGAAGACACGCGCCAGCCAGCCGTGCTCGAGCTCGCGGGCGAGCTCGGGGACGATCGCCAAGAGTCCCCCGTCCCCGTCGTGGACCCCCTCCGCGTGCTCGCGCGCGAGTGCAGCGAGCTCGCGATGGGCGGGGTCGGCGAGGGTGGCCACGCGCAGGCGCGGCAGCCCGCTCTGGGCGAGCCCGAGCACGTCACCCTCGCGTCGGAGCTCGAAGTCCCTCTCCGCGAGCTCGAAGCCGTCCGACGTCGCCGCGACGGCCCTGAGGCGCTCGTGCTCGGTCGTGCCCTCGGCGGCGCTGCTGACGAGCACGCAGAACGAGTCAGCCGTGCCGCGGCCCACCCGGCCCCGGAGCTGATGGAGCTGCGCGAGGCCGAAGCGCTCCGCGCCCTCGACCACCATCATCGTGGCCTCGGGGACGTCCACGCCCACCTCCACCACCGTCGTCCCCACGAGCACGTCGAGCTCGCCGTCGCGGAAGCGGGCCATCTCGCGATCCCGCTCGACCGGCTTGAGGCGGCCGTGGACCAGGCCCACCCTCAGCGGCGCGAGCTCGGACGTCAGGCGCTCGAACTCCGCCTCGGCCGCCGCCGCCCAGACCGTCTCGAGGTCCTCGTCGGGCAGGTCGTCGTCGCCGGACCAGCCCTCATCGTCGCCCTCCTGCGTGGACGGCGCGACGGGCCCGATGCGCGGCACCACGACGAACGCCCGGTGCCCCGCGTCCGCCTCCTCGCGCACCTTCTGCCAGGTGCCGTCGAGGTCCGCCGGGCGCCGGATCCCAGTCCGAACCGGAACGCGGCCGGCCGGCGCCGAGCGCAGGGTCGACACGTCGAGGTCCGCGTACAGCACCTGGCCGAGCGTCCGGGGGATGGGCGTGGCGGTCATCAGCAGGACGTGCGGCGCCCGGTCGGTTCCGGCCTTGGCCTCGAGCGCGCCCCGCTGCTCGACCCCGAACCGGTGCTGCTCATCGACGACGGCGAGCGCGAGGTCCGCGAACTCGACGCCCTCCTGCAGCAGCGCGTGCGTTCCCACGACCACCGGCGCCTGGCCGGATCTGATCGCCTCGAGCGCGCCTCGGCGGCCCTTCGCGTCGAGCGAGCCCGTCAGCAGCGTGACGGGGATGCCCAGATCGTCGAGGAGCGATGCCACCGTGGCGAGGTGCTGGCGGGCGAGCAGGTCCGTCGGGGCGAGCAGGGCGGCCTGACGGCCGGCGAGCGCCGCAGCCGCCAGCGCCCATGCGGCAACCGCCGTCTTGCCCGATCCGACGTCGCCCTGCACCAGCCGGAGCATCGGGGTGGAGCGCCCGAGGTCGCCGCGGACCTCGCCGATGGTCTGGGCCTGGTCCGACGTGAGCGACGCCGCCCGCCCCAGCCTCCGGGAGAGCGACGCCTCCAGCGCCCCGCGGATCGCCGCGTCCTGGTCATCCGCCACAGCCATCGGCGTCGCCCGATCCCGCCCACGGGCACGGCGCCGCTCCACCATCCCGAGCTGTAGCGCGAGCAGCTCGTCGTACGCCAGGCGGCGGAGGGCGGCGTCGCGGGCCTCGAAGTCGGGCGGGTAGTGCACTGCCTCCAGCGCGTCGGCGATGGCGGGCGCGGACGCCTCGCGACGCAGCTTCGCGGGCAGGTACTCGGGATAGGCGCGGCCGTCGCGGTCGAGCGCCTCGCGCATCGCCGCGCGCAGCCTCGCCGCGGTCACCCCCGCCGTCAGCCGGTACACGGGCACGATGCGCCCGGCGTGGAGCAGCGACCCGGCTGTCGCCGGCTGGAAGTCGGGCCCCTCGATCACCAGGGTGCCGCCGCGACGCTTGAGCTTGCCTGACACCACGATCTCGTCGCCGTCGTGCAGCCGACGCTCCACATACCGCCGCCCGAACCAGGTGGCCTCGGCCGCGCCCGTGTCGTCCTCCAGGAACGCCGTGGTCACCTGGACCTTGCGGCGCCAGGTCTGCTGGACTCGGACCGCAGTGACGCGCACCCTCGCCGAGACCACCGTGCCGTCGGCAACGTAGTGGAGGTTGCCCAGCTGCATCAGCTCGCGCAGGTCGTCGTAGCGCCGCGGCAGGTGGAACAGCAGGTCGCGGACGCTCTCGATGCCCAGGCGGCGAGCGGCGCGCCGGAGCGGGCCGACCTGCCGGAGGCCGGAGAGCGCGAGCGGCATCGCGAGCCGATCCCAGGGATCCTCGGGCAGCCGCACGGCCGTCCTGGCGGCCGCGGGTCGGAGCGACCGGCTGCCGCGGGCGGGACCGGTCCCGCGTCGCTCGCTCACTCGGCGGAGATCAGGTACCGGTAGTGGGGCTGGCCGCCGCGGAGCACCTCCACCTCGGCTCCCGGCGCGACCTCGTGGATCCGGGAGGCGAGCTCCTCGGCTTCCTCGAGCGTGGCCTCGGCGCCGTAGTAGACCTCGACGATCTCGAAGCCGCCCTTGAGCCGCCCGAACGCGGCGATGACCGCCCGGTGGGCGTCGCCATCGAGCGCCAGGAGACCGTCGTCTGGGTCGAGGACCATGGTCTGGCCCTTCTTGACCTTCCGCCCAGACACCGTCGCGTCCCGCACCGCCTCGGTCACCTGGACGGACAGGATCGAGCGCGCGGCGCTGGTCATCGCCGCGGCGTTCTGCTCCGCGCCGAGCGCCGGGTCCAGCCGCAGCAGGGCCGCGACGCCCTCGGCGCAGTTGCGGGTGGGCACGATATGGACGTGCCGGCTCGTCATCGAGGCCACCTGCCTCGCGGCCAGCGTCACGTTCGGGTTGTTGGGCAGGATCAAGAGCTCGTCTGCCGGCGTGTCGTCCACGGCCGCCAGCAGCTCGCCCGTGGACGGGTTGGCCGACTGGCCGCCGTGGACCACGCGGAACGCGACGTACTCCTGCAGGCCCTCGGCAGTCATCTCCAGGCGCTGCGCCAGCCCGTCTGAGGGTGCCACCGCCACGACGCCCAGGGGCATCCGGGTGAGCTCCAGTGGTGCCGCGCTCGTGGCGACGGGGGCGGCCACGGCGCGACCCATCGCGTCGCCGCCGTCGGCGCCTGCGGCGGTGACGTTCGCCCCGTGTTCCGCGAATGCGGCCGTGTCGGCCTCGCGAACCTCGGTCGGCTGGCCGTCGAGGTTCTCGATCGTGATCCGGGTCAGCGTGCCGACCGACAGGCCGTAGGCGATCACGGCATCGGGGCGCTCATTGTGGATGTGGATCTTCGCCATCCGCTCGTCGCCGGCGACGAGAACCGAGTCGCCGATGGACTCGAGGAACGCCCCGATCGCCGCCACGTCGAGGCGCTCGCCCGCGCGCGCATGCACGAGATAGACCGTCTCGTACCCGTAGGAGGTCTCCTCCGCTGCGGCCAGCGCGAAGGGCGGCCGGGACGACTCGTCCCGCCTCGGCCTCGCGGCGGCGTCCTCCCCGGAGACCGGAACGCCCCGGGCCGCCGACAGGGCGCCCTCGAGCAGCCTGAACAGCCCCTGGCCACCGGAGTCCACGACCTTGGCCTCGCGAAGCACCTCCAGCAAGGCGGGCGTCCGGGCGACCGATTTCTCGGCGGCCTCGACCGTCGTGGCCAGCACGGCCTCGCTGTTGTTGTCGCGCTCGGCCGCGCCGATGGCGCTGGCCGACGCCTCGCGGATGACCGTCAGGATCGTGCCCTCCACCGGGCGCTGCACCGCCGCGTAGGCGCGCTTGGCGCCCGCGTCCAGCGCGTGCGCGAGGTCCAGGCCGTTGAACCGACGCTTGCCCTCGAGGGCATGGGCCATCCCGCCGAGGATCTGGCTCGTGATGACGCCCGTGTTGCCGCGGGCGCCCATCAGCGCCCCTTGGGCGATGGCGTGCGCGATCCGGCCCGCCTCCGCGTCGGGGCCCGAGTCCAGCGCATCGGCCGCGTCGAGGGCAGCCCGGACCGTGGCCAGCATGTTCGAGCCGGTGTCCCCGTCCGGCACGGGGAAGACGTTGAGCGCATTCACCTCGTCCACGTGGGCGGCAAGGTTCGCGACCGCGCTCCTGAAGGCGGCCAGCAGCTTCGCGCCGTCGCAGGTCCGGTGGGGCATCAGGCCACGTCCGTCCCGCTGGCGGCGAGGTCCGTGGAGCTGGGCTCCGCAGTCGTGGGCGCCTCGCGCTCCGGCGCGATGCCGTGCTCGTGGCGCAGCCGGCCGATCTTGATCGTGACCCGCTCGGGCTCCTTGCCCACCGCATGGCGGAGCGTGTAGCGGACGGCGGACTCGACCTGGCGGGCCACCTCGGCCACCGGCAGGCCGTACGCCACGAGCAGGTCGAGGTCGACGGCAAGCTCGGGATCGATCGCCACGCGGCAGCCGGGGTTGCCGAACCCGGAACGGTCGAGGAGACGCCCGAGCCGCCCGCCGCCAGCGAAGCCGGAGACCCCGTACACGGAGAGGACGGCCGTCCGGACCAGCTCACGCACCGCGCGCTTGGTCACGAGCGATCGCCCGGGGGTCGATGCGGCGGTCACGCGGGCGACGTCCTCCTCGCCTGTCGAGGGGCCGGTGGTCGCCGGCCGGATCGGCAATGCCAAGGGGCGGGACCCCCGAAGGCGTGTGCTACGATACCACCCCGTTTGCGCCGGAAGTCACCGGCGGCCTGTCGGCGAGCCGACACGTTCCGAGGAAGCAATCAGACATGGCTCGAGCCTGCGCCATCTGCGGCAAGGCGTCCATCGGCGGGTTCAATCCCCAGTCGTCGGGGATGAACCGCGTGCGCGCCCACCGCCGCTACCAGCCGAACCTGCAGCTCACGACGATCGCGAAGCAGGGCGGCACCGAGAAGGTGCTCGCCTGCACGCGCTGCCGCCGCACGCTGACCAAGAACGCCCGCTAGCCCACCTCGGGCCCGTCCCGGAGCCGGTCGCGACCGCGGCCGGCTTCTTCGTGCTCAGGGAGCGACCGGGAGCGCCGTCGCGTCGCGGGCGGCACCGAGAGCCGGCATTGCCCACGCGTCCTCGATCGTGCGGAGCACCGAGTAGTGCGTCGCGGGCTCGCCGAAGCGGGTGCCCGGCGCCATGCCGGGCGTCGCGAGGACGGTGGCGATGTGCCCGCCCCCGCCGGCGTTGCTGCTCCCCTCGTCGAACGTGACGATCAGGAGCGAACCGGCCTTGAAGGCCGCGCTGTCGAGGATCGTCGGCAGGAACGCGGCCAGGAACGCGTCGCCGACGGCCACCGGGGCGCTGTGCATGTCGTTGATCACGTTGGGGATGATCAGCTCGAAGTCCGCGGCTGCCGGGTTGAACCCCGCGAGGCCCGTGATGGCGGCGCACCGTGACGGATCCCGGCTGATCGACGTGAAGCTGATCGCCGGGTTGTGCTTGCGGGCATAGTCGCCTGGCTGCCCGGGCCCGTCGGTCACCGCACCCGTGAAATCGACCGTCGAGCAGTTGCCCGGGTAGCCTTGGGCGTAGACGTGCCATGTCCGGCCGGCCGCCTCGACCTGGTCGAACAGGCTCCGAGCGCCGAGGTTGTAGACGCCATCGTCGTGCACCCCCTGCGTGCCGCCCGAGACGAGCGCGATGTAGTTGGGCTCGGACGGATGGGTCACCGCATACATGCCGGTCGCGAGGCCGTACTGGGCCATCAGGCGGTTGAGGTACGGGGCGGCACTGTTGCCGACGATCGACCCGTACTCGTGGTTCTCGAGGATCACGAGGAAGATGTGCGCGAAGATGGGCGCCGGCGGGGCCGACGCAGACGGGACGGGCCTGGCCGATGCAGACGGGACGGGCCTGGCCGACGCAGACGGGACGGGCCTGGCAGATGCAGGCGGGACGGACGGGGCCAGGCCGGACCCGCCAGGTGTGGAAGCGGCGGACGAGGCTGCTGACGGTGACACATCAGGGACGGGGGCGGAGGCGGAGCTGGGCGGCGGCGGCGTCGGGGTCGACGGCGTCGGGCCGCACGCGCCTGCCGCCAGCAGGACGGCGAGCGCACCCGACGCGAGCCTGTGCCGTCTCGTCATCTGTCTGCCGTGTCGAGCCAGATCGTGAACGGCCCGTCGTTGACGAGCTCGACGGCCATCTCGGCCCCGAACTCGCCGAGCTCGGTCCGCACGCCCTGGGCCCCGATGCCCTCGGCAACGCGCCGCCACAGCTCGACGGCGGTGTCCGGCGGCGCGGCGTCCGTGAAGCCCGGGCGCCGTCCGCGTCGCGTGTCGGCGTAGAGGGTGAACTGGCTGACCACCAGCGCCTCGCCGTGCACGTCGAGGATCGAGCGGTTCGTGCGCCCCTCGTCGTCCTCGAAGATGCGCAGCTCGCAGATCCGGCGCGCCAGCGCGTCGGCCGTCGCGGCGTCGTCGCCGTGGCCGACACCCAGCAGCACCAGCAGCCCATGGGCGATCGACCCCACCGTGCGCTCGCCCACCCGGACCTCAGCGCGGGTGACGCGCTGCAGCAGCGCCCGCATGGCGCTACCCGAGCGTCGCCGCGCGGGCGGCGCTCGCGATCGCGCGGATCCGCTCCACCTCGGCCGCCATGTCGTCAGCGCGGTAGAGCGCCGACCCGGCCACGATGACGTCCGTCCCGCCCCGCCCGATGGCCTCGGCAGTGGCCGACCGCCCGCCGCCGTCCACCTGGACCTCGTTCGCGCCGTCAGCGGCGAGCCACGCGCGCGCGGCGAGCAGCTTCGCGTCCGCGACGTCCGCCATGAACGCCTGGCCGCCGAAGCCGGGCTCCACGGTCATCACGAGGACGATGTCGAGCAGTTCGCGATAGGCGTCGAGGGACGCCAGCGGCGTCTTGGGCTTCACGGACAGGCCGGCCGTCAGGCCCGCCTCGCGGATGCGCACCAGCGCCGGCGCGATCTGCGGCTCCGCCACCTCCACGTGGAACGTGATCGAGTCGCAGCCGGCGTCGATGAACTCCTCGGTCCAGCGACCCGGCTCGGCGATCATGAGGTGGGCGTCGAAGGGGAGCGGCGTGACCCGCCGCAGCGCTTCTATCGTCTTCCAGCCGAAGGTCAGGT
>JBJKRU010000088.1:0-3030 GCA_046704485.1 Candidatus Limnocylindrales bacterium
GCCTGGTGGCAGTCCCGGCACTTGAGGTTCTGGGGATCGGGGTGCGGCTTGATCGGCGGCGGAGACGGGTTCGGCTTGTGGCAGAGCTGGCAATCGTTCTGGTTGCGGCCGACCATCGACGTCGGCAGGTGGGCAACCGAGCCGTGGCAGTCGAGGCAGGGCTTGTCGAGGGCTGCGTGGGCCTGGGTGATCGCCGGGCCCTGCGTCGGCTCCTTGTGGCAGTTGGTGCACTCCGTCTCGGGGATGCCGTTGTGCCCGGGGGCCTGCCGGCCCAGTTGGTCGTTCGTGTGGCAGGTCAGGCAGGCGGTGAAGCCCGCCAGCGGGTGCCCCATCGCCGGGATCGTCTTGACCGCCGCCGACCCGCCTCCTTCATGGCACAGGACGCACTGGGCCGAGGTGGGAATGTGCGCGATCCCCATCTGGAACAGCTCCCCCGAAGGTGATGCCCCCGCTGCACCGGCTCCATCCGTGACAGCCGAGCGGGTGGGGATGAACTGGAGCCAGTTGGCGACCATCAGGGTGGCCAGCATCGCCACCATCACGAGGTTCAGCAGGATCAGGAGGCGGAGCGTCCTGTCCATCCGCCGCTTCATGCTGCAGCCCCCTCCGGACGGCCGGTCTCGCCCCGGGAGCGAACCGCCGGCGCCGGCTCCGCGTCCAGCTCGCACAGGACGTCGCGGGCCACGGCGACCGCTCGCGGCAGGGCGGCCGCGACATGCCCGGACAGGCCAGCACCCGGGTTCGTCCCGTCCACCTGGACACCCACCAGTGCAACCTGCCGCGGGAGGAAGCCAGCGAGCCTTGCGACCGCCAGCAGTCCGCACACGCCGCTCCGGGCGCAGCGTCCCGACGCGCTGCCGACGTCCAGGATCGCGTCGCCCCGCAGCACGCTCACCGTGCCGGCAGGCTGGCCCAGCTCCACGGCGTCGATCAACACCAGGCTTCGGGCGCCCTCCACCTCAGCCAGCAGGTCCGCGCCCAGGGTCCCGCCGTCCACCAGGCGAGTAGCCGCCGGCAGGGTGCCCGGCTCGCGCTCCTCCTGCGAGCGCAGGGCCTCCAGCGCGCGGACGCCCACGCCGTCGTCGCCGAGCAGGATGTTGCCCACGCCGATCACGACGGCACAGCCTTCAGCGGTCATCGGTGCGCCTTCTCGGTGGCCTGCTCGAGCACCTCGATGCCGCCGTCGCGGGACTCCGCGACCTCCTCGCGGGTGGGGAACTTGTAGCCGGTGATCATGCTCGTGACGACGCCGACGTTCTCGATGTGGTCGACGAGGATGCAGCTGTAGACGTGGAACAGGGCGATGCCGAGGATCAGCCACATCGTCAGGTGGTGGACCACGCGAAGCAGCTGCGGGCCGAACAGCTCGCGCAGCCACGCGAAACCGGTCGCGCCCGGCTCGGCGCCCATCAGGCCGTCGAGCGCGAAGCCCGTCACGACCTCGACAAGGAGGAGCCCGAACAGGGCGACGTACGCAGCCGCAGCGAGCTGGTTGTGGCCCAGGACCTTGGGGATCTCGCTGCGGACGAAGCCGTAGAAGCCCGCCTGCCGGAACAGCTCGGTGAACTGCTTGCGGCTGGTCGGGATGAACGCGGTCCAGCGGACGAACCGGTTGCCGACCAGCAGGTAGACCGTGCGCACGACGCCCGAGAGCAGGAGCGTCAACGCCGCGACGATGTGGATCAAGCGGACGGTCGTCATCACGTTGCCGCCGGGCGGGATGAGGAACGGATCCGCGATGTAGCCGCCGGTCAGGCTGAGCGTGACGATGCAGAAGGCCGTGACCCAGTGCGTGATGCGCACCGGCACCTGCCAGATGTAGACCGCAACCCGCTCGTGCGGACGCTCGATCGCCAGGTCGGTGGGAGTCGGCACCACGACGGACGTGACGTTCGCGTCGAGCGCAGTCATCGGAGCTCCTCCTCGACTCGGGCACGGATCTCGACGGACGCCGCGCGGCCGGGGCCGAAGGCGTGGGCCGCGCAGCCGGCGCAGGGTGCGAACGAGTGGACGACGCGCAGCGCCTCGAGCGGACGTCCGGCGTCCGAGACAGGTGTGCCGACGAGCGCTGTCTCGATCGGGCCCCTGAGACCAGTCGAACCACGCGGCGAGAGGTTCCACGTCGAGGCGTCGATCACCTGGTAGTCGGCGACGACCTTGTCGCGGATCGTGACCCAGTGGGCGACCGTGCCCCTGGGGCCCTCGCCCAGCGAGAACCCCCGGGCCTCGTCCGGCCACGACCGCGGATCCCAGAGGCCGATGTCCGCGACGGCGACGTCGCCGGTCCCGAGGTTCGTCCGGAGCGTGGCCAGCCACGTCGCCATCCGCTGCACGGCAAGCTCGGCCTCGACGGACCGCGCCAGCAGCCGACCCACCACGCCGCCCAGCTGGGCAACCGTGATGTTCAGCGGCCCCATCCGCTCTGCGACCGCTGCCGCGATGTCCGCATGGCCGTTGGCGAGCCCGACGAGCACGCGCGCCAGCGGTCCGACCTCCATCGGCACGCCGCGGTAGCGCGGGGCCTTGACCCACGAGTAGGCGGCGGCCCCCTCGAGGCTCCCGAGCGGCAGCGACAGGCCGGGCCATGCGGGCGTGGTCTCGCCGAGGTTCCCGCCCAGGAGTCTGTCGTTGCCGCCGGCGTACGAGTACCAGGAGTTCGCGACGGCCTCGGTGAACTCTGCGTTCTCCACCCGCTGTGACGCCTGGAGGTTGCCCTGGTCAAGACGACCCGTCGGGAAGAAGAGGTCCGGCGCGTCCTTCACAGCCTGCGGGAACTCCCCCGCCGAGAGGTAGCCGCCCGGGCCTGCCCCGAGCGCGACGTAGTCGGGGTAGGCGGCCGCCAGCATGGCCACGTCGGGCATGAAGACCTTCTGCACGAAGTCGCGTCCGGCGATGATCTGGTTGTCGATGAACCGGAAGCCGTCGACGCTCAGCGCCATCGGCGCGTTGGCGTCGGGGACCTGCGGGTGGTCGCGGCCCGTGGGGCCGCGCCGGGCCCCCCCCGCGGGGGCGCACGCCAAGTGCCCCGCG
>JBJKRU010000089.1:0-3562 GCA_046704485.1 Candidatus Limnocylindrales bacterium
CCCGCATCGTATCCGCCACCCTGCCCGACGACCACGGCCGCCTCGGACGGCGTGGGGATCCCGTCGGGGAGCGCCGACGCAACGGCCGACGCGGCGGACAGCCCGGAACACCCGGCCAGCGCGACGACGAGCGCGGTCAGGCCGGCCAGCAGGCCGAGTCGGCGAATCCAGTGGTGTGTCATCTCGCAGGTGCGACGCCTTGTACCGTCGCCGCGCGATCGTACCAGTGGCCGCCGGTCGCGCAATGCACCGATAGTCCCCCCTGGGGCGAAACGAGGCAGGCCGCAGCGGCCGCGGGCCGCCCACGCCGTCAGAGCCGACAGTATCCACGGCGCCTTGCAGTTGCCATTGCACACCGCGGAGTCAGGGCCGGCGTCGGCGCGGGACAGGCATCGGCGACGCCGGCGACCCGAGTGTACCGGCGGTTTCGGGGCCTTTCGGGGCCTCAGGGCCGCCCATCCTTGCATGTCGGCTTGCAATGACCACCAGGGCCGGGATTGACGCGGACCCGTCAGCTCCCGGTGGCAGCCATCAGGCGTGCGGCGAGCCCGAGCGGAAGCGCGCCGCTCTCGGCGACGGTGTCGTGGAACCGGCGAAGCACCTCCGCGGGGACATCGGCGGGGATGACATCCGCGAACCCTTGCGCATCAAGCCACGCCCGGCGGATCCGCAGGATCTCGAGGCAGCCCGTGAGGTAGGCGGATGCCTGCGTCGGCCATGAGCAGTAGCGTCCGACCTCCGCCTTTGCCGTCGGCTCCGGGAGGCCGGCCTTCGTCCGCATGAACTGGACCGCCTCGTCGAACGTCATCTCGCCCAGGTGGAGGCTCGTGTCGACGACGATCCGCGCCGCCCTGAAGAGGGTCGCATCGAGATGGAAGAGCTCATGGACCGGGTCGGTGAAGAAGCCGCGCTCCCGCATCATCCGCTCCGCGTACAGGGCCCAGCCCTCGGTGAAGTACGGCGTGCCGAACACGCGACGCACGGCGCTGGGCCCGCGCTTGCGCATCACGAGGTGCCAGTGGTGGCCGGGGTACGCCTCGTGGACCGAGATCGTGGGGATGTCACCCCAGCTGTTCGCCCGAAGGCGTTGCTGGATCTCCGCCTCCGGTGTGCCGTCGGGGGCGAACGGGACGAAGAAATGTCCCGTCCACGAGTCCGAGAACGCGGGCGGCGCGTTGTACGAGGCAACGCCGAGGACGGGACGCTGGAAGACGGGCGATGGCTCGACCACGCACTGCTCGCCCGGCGGAAGCGTGACGAGGCCGTGTCCGGCGAGAAACGCACGGGCCCGCGCAGTACCGTCCGCGTAGCCCTGCCGCATGTCGGTCTCGGTCGGGGGGTGATCCCGACGGGCCTCCTCGAGGACCCGGCTCCAATCGTCGGTGCCCCGGGCGCGGACGGCGACCTCCGCCATCTCGGCGGCCAGCCGGTCGTACTCGGCACGGCCCAGTTCCCGCAATCCGCGCGCGTCGATGTCGAGCAGCTCCTTCTCGCGCAGCAGGCGCGTGTACCGCTCCTCGCCGAGCTGCCAGGTCCCGGAAGCTTCTCCGGCGAGCGCGTCGAGGTGGGCGGCCCACTCGTCCATGGCCCGGGCGGCGTGGTGCCCCTGCTCGGCCAGGCGATCGCGACGCTCGCCGGCGGCGACCTCGAGCGGGAGAAGATCCCGCAGGTAGCGGGCACCGCCACGCGCGGCTCCGGCTCCTCG
Source organism: Candidatus Limnocylindrales bacterium (assembly GCA_046704485.1). Classification (GTDB taxonomy): domain Bacteria; phylum Chloroflexota; class Limnocylindria; order Limnocylindrales; family CSP1-4; genus CAIXZV01. The sequence continues at coordinate 1,706 of JBJKRU010000089.1, forward strand.
CCGGAGGACCACCGGGTGAGCGAGCTCCCGGGCAACGTTCTCCGTCCCCTGGGCGAGCGCGCGCGGGATCTCGCGCATCCGCGAGAGCGCCGACTCGACCAGGTCGGGCTCTGGCCGCAGCCGGTGCAGGAACAGGGTGAAGATGCCCCCGAGGGCCGCATCGGTGTACGTGGCAGGGTCGCGCCGCCAGTTCTGCCAGTCGGCCATGATGAGCCGCCCGCGGAGAACGGAGAGGACGAGGTCCCGGTCGATCTGCTCCGCCGCCTCGAGCGCGCCATCTCCGAGCGAGCCGAACCGCCCCAGCCATTCGGCCGCCTCGGCGTCCCGCGCCTCGAACGACGCGGCGGACAGGTCGTCCAGCCTGTCGTCGTACGAGGTCAGCCCAAGCTGACTTGCGCGCACCGGTGAGATCTCGTGCTCGCGGGCCAGGAACTCGTCGACGAGGGCCTGGAACGTCATGCGTCACCTCCGGTGCGAGCAGCTGAAGGATGCGGACAATGAGACGGCGGCCGGCTCACGCAGCGGCCGGATCGACGAACCGGCAGCGCGGCGCCACCGGGCACCGGCTGCAGGCCGGATTGCGCGCCGTGCAGGTCCGGCGCCCATGCGTGATGAGGTTCACGTGCGCCTCGTACATCCGCGCGGCCGGGAAGACGTCCAGGGCGACATCGTGGGCGCGATCGGCGGGCACCCTGGACGGGATGAGGCCGATTCGCCGGGTCACCCGGTGAACGTGGGTGTCCACGGGCATGAGCGGCTGGCCGAAGCAGAAGAGCAGCACGACCGAGGCCGTCTTGGGTCCGACGCCGTCAAATCGCACCAGCCAGTCGCGCGCCTCGCGAGGCTCCATCTCCGCGAGGAAACCCAGGTCGAAGTCTCCGCGCTCCACCCGGATCCGGCGCAGGACGGCCTGGATGCGGGGCGCCTTCTGGCGGGCCAGTCCACCCGAAGCGATCGCGGCGGCCACGTCGTCGACGCCGGCGCCGGCAACCGCCCGCCAGTCCGGGAATCGGGCCATCAACTCGTCGAACGCTCGCTCGGCGTTGAGGTCGCTCGTGTGCTGCGAGAGGATGGTCAGGACCAGTTCTTCTGTCGGCGAGCGCCGCGGTACCCATTCCGGCTCGCCGTAGAGTCCCCGCAGGCGGTCGAGCACGAACTCGACGAGGCCCGGCCGGTCGCGCTCCAGTTCCCAGGCCTCCGCTCCCGCCCTCACGGGCGGCGCCCGGCGGTCACGAGCGTGCATCGCTCACGGGCGCCACGGGCCCCGGGCACCCACAGGTCACGGGCGTCCACCGGTCACGGGCTCGAACGCGGCCCCCATGGAGATCAGGCTCGCCACCCGTTCCGCGGCTCGCTCGATGGGAGCCGGGCCCGCCGCCATGGCGCGTTGCAGCCCGCGGTGGTCCTCGCAGGCCGGGACCACGACGACGCCCCAGCCGCCGAACGCGCCGAAGCCGCCCGGTTCGACGCTGCCTCCGACCACGACGCACGGCCTCCCGCCCTCGTGGGCGCGCCGGGCGACGCCGTGCGCCGTCTTGCCGAAGGCCGTCTGGGCGTCCACGCAACCCTCGCCGCTGATGACCAGCTGCGCCCTCGCCAGGCGCTCGGCGAAGCCGACGAGCGCCATCACCTCGCCGACGCCGCTCCGGACCGAGCAAGCGGCCATGCGGCCGGCGTTCGCGAGCTGACCCGCCACCGTGCCGCCCGCAGCTCCGGAGCCCACCATGCCGGCGACGTCTCGCCCGGTCGATCGGGCGAGAACCCCTGGGTAGTGCGCGAGCGCGGACTCGAGTTCGCGCACCAGCTCCGTCCAGGCACCCTTCTGCGGTCCGTACACGGCCGCGGCGCCGTCGGGCC
>JBJKRU010000090.1:0-6974 GCA_046704485.1 Candidatus Limnocylindrales bacterium
GCTCACTGGTCCATCCCCGCCCAGACGGCCGCCTCCCAGCTCGCAAGCTGGACGCGCCGCGGCTCGAGCCCCACCGGGAGGCGGAGCGGCACGTCCCTCAGGTCCACGACGAGTCCACCCAGCCCGCCGGTCACCTCGACGGCGAGGTGCCGCGCGCGGACGCCCAGGTCCACGGGGTCGCGGAACCGCAGTTCGACGGTGGCACGCTCCCCCGGCGGCACGTCGACGAGGTCGACACCCCCCGGCACCAGTTCGGCGTCGACCGGGCCGCCTGCAGCGTGGAGGGTCAGCACCCCGGCCGTCCGGGTCGAGCGCAGGCCCGCTGCCATCACCACGGTCCCGAGTGGCACCAGCAGGTCGTCGCGGAGGTCCGCCAGCAGGTGGATGCGCTCCTCCTCGTCCTCGATGGTCCCGATCGGCGCGAGTACGCGCGCGTGGTCCAGCCCGATGGCACGAGAGCCGGGGCGTCGCGCGACGTCCGCCACGGCGAGGGCGGTGGCGCTCGCAGGCCCCGCCAGCCACGCCCCACCCGAGGCGACGACGAGGTCGGGGGCCGGCAGGCCGTCGAATGATCGCGTCAACTCGAGCAGGCGGCGCGCCGCCGCGCGCACGGCGGCCATCCGCAGGATCGCGCCGTCGCCGGCCGCGTCGCCCCACGGCGCGATCGACATCTCTCGCAGCCGGTCCCTCGTGCGCAGGCGGTCAAGCGTGATCGGCAGCCACCCGATGACGTCGTCGAGGTCCTTGTCCGTGAACGGACGCGGAAGCAGTGCGGCCCTCGCCACGGCCGCGGTCCGGACCGAGGCCCCAACGCCCGGCTGCCAGGCGGCCAGCGCCCGGGCGCCGCCGTTCTGCCCGATCTCGAGCAGTTCGACCCGGCGCCGAAGCACCTGTGCCAGCGAACTCACCGAGGCTGCCAGGGCCCGACGCGCGTCGGACTCCCCGCCCCGCAGCGAGTCGAGCAGGGCCCGCAGCGGCTCGCCGCCGCCGTCGCTCGCCGATGGCGCCAGGACGGTTGGGCCGGGACGGTCGGGGCGGAAGAGGGCCTCGGTTCGACCGCCGGGGGCGGCGAGCCCGCCGGCCAGCACCGTCACGAGGTCTGGCCGACGCTCTGTGGTGGCGGCGACCAGCGTGCCCAACTCGCCGATGAGGTTGCGTTCATCGCCGCCGGGCGGTTCGGCGGCGCCGGCGAGGATGGCGTCCACTCGCCGGTCCGCAAGCGCTGTCGCCACGCGGAGGATCTCCGCGCCCTCGATGACCAGCGGACGGACGCGCCACCCTGCCGTCTCGGCGATCGCGACCAGCGGCTGGATGACGCGCTCCGTCGCAGCGATCACCGCCAGCTCAGGGGCAGGCGCCGTCTCGCAGGCGAGCCTCGGCAAGTCTGCACCTGAGCCCTTGCGGTCGATCCGCAGCGCCTTCGCCAGCGAGGGATCGGCGGAAGCCACGTGGCGCCGGACGCGCTCGATGAGCGCCCCGGCGGGCACGCTCGACGGGCCGGCCGTTGAGCCCAGCAGGCGGAACCGGCCGCCGGGTCGACCGATCAACGCGACCGAGGTCGTGGCGGTACCCCGATCCACTGTGGCCAAGACGCGCGTCGGATTGCTCACCGGCCCGATGCTAGCAGCGACCGCGTCGGCTCATCGGCCGCCCGGCTCCACGCGGCGCGCTCGACGAGCAGGCGGGTGACGCGTCAGCCGCGCCACGGGCCCAGCAATGCCCGCGGATCAGCCGCCAGCCGCTGACCCCCGCGACTGCGTTCGGCGGCTCAGCCGCCGGCAGCGCAAGGCGGAGCCGAGCACCGGAGCGAGCGCACCCGGCGGGTGCGTGAGCGAGGCGCGGAGGCGACAACGCCGCGATGCCCGCGATCAGCCGCCAGCCCGTAACCCCCGGTACTGCGTTCGGCGGCTCAGCCGCCGGCAGCGCAAGGCGGCGCCGAGCACCGGAGCGAGCGCACCCGGCGGGTGCGTGAGCGAGGCGCGGAGGCGACAACGCCGCGATGCCCGCGGATCAGCCGCCAGCCGGTGACCCCCAGCACTCCCTCAGGCGTCCCATCCGTCGGGCTCGTCGAGGTCCTCGAGCCGGTCGATCAGCGCCTCGATGCCGACATCGTCGCGCAGCAGCTCGCTCGCCGAGGGCATCTCGCCGCCGAAGAACTCGCGCAGGACGGGGTCGAAGAACAGCATCGCCGGCGCGCCGAGCGGGCGGTACGGGCGGCTCGCCTCCAGGAAGTGGACGGCGGGACCGGTCAGGCCCCGCAGGCGGATCTCGCGGGCGACGGCCTCCACGAGCGCCTCGCGGCGCTCGTCCATCGGTTCCAGGTTGAAGCTCATGACGGCTCGACGTCTGAGTGCGCATCCCCGCTCTGGCGAGGCTCGAGCAGGGATCGCGAAGCGACCGGCTCGGTGGCCCTGAGCGCCCGGGCGAACGCTTCATATGGGGCGGCGCCCCGCAGGGCGAACACCACGTGCTCCACCGACGACGGCTCGTCGAGCTCGTCGCGAATGGCCTCCACGGCGATCCGCGCGGCGTCATCGAGGGGGAAGCCGCCAATGCCGGTGCCCAGGGCCGGGAACGCGATGCTGTTGAGGGCGAGCTCGCGGGCGCGGCGCATGGCGCTCCGGGCCGCGGCGTCGATGGCTGGGCCGCTGGTGCGCCGGTCGCGCTCGAGCGAGACGGCGTGGATCACGACGCGCGCCGCCAGCTGGCCCGCTGGCGTGACGATCGCGTCACCGAGTGTGGCGGGCCCCTGGCGGACGGCGGCGAACTCGATCACGTCGCCTCCCGCTCTCTTGATCTCGCCTGCGATGCCCGTGCTCATCCACAGCGACGTCGCGGCTGGGCTGACAATCGCGTCGACCTCGAGGTCGCAGATGTCCCCGTTCCAGAGCTCGATCCTGGCCACCTGGCCTCCTAGGAGAGGGTTCGGACCTCCACGGGCGAACCGGCGGCATGGTACACCCGTGCCAACCGCCGGGACATACCGGCGACCACCTCGTAGGAGATCGTCCCGCCCGCTGCGGCCAAGTCGGAGGCGGTGATCTCCTCCTCGCCCTGCGGTCCGAGAAGCACGAACTCGTCGCCTGCTGTCACCGGTTCTCCAGGCACGTCCGTCACGTCGGCCATGACCGCGTCCATCGCGACGCGGCCCACCAGCGGCACCCGCGCGCCGCGTACGAGCGCCACCGCGCGGTCCGAGAACTGACGCCGCCAGCCGTCCGCGTACCCGAAGGCCAGGGTCGCGATCCGCGACGGGCGCGTGGTGACGTAGGTCGGTCCGTACGAGACGCCGTGGCCCTCGGGAAGCTCGATCACGCGCACGGGTCGCGCGTAGGCGGCCATGACGGGGCGGAGCGCGGCGGCGGCAGCCGAGGTCGAGACTGGCGGAACCAGGCCGTCCGGCACCAGGCCGTAGACGGCGATCCCGGTCCGCACCGCGTCCCAGCGCGGGATGGCGTCGCCGAGGACCCCGCCGCTGCCCGAGGAGTGGCGCCGAGTCTGGCTGCCGCGGACGCCACCCCAGGCGACCGCGTCCGCGAGCGGCGCAAGCGCCTCCGTGAACCGGCGATCCTGCTCGATGGTGAGGCCGTTGTCATCTGCCGCGGCGAGGTGGGTCCACACGCCGGCCAACCGCGCCCCTGGCGTGGATCGAACTGCGGCGGCCGTCGCCGCAACGTCGGAGGGCAGGACACCACCGCGTCCGAGGCCCGTCTCCACCTCGACATGCACATCGACGACGGGACCGGTCTCCGTTGCGCCCGCACGGATCGCTGCGAGCGTCTCGGCAGCCCCGTCACCCGCCCCGAGGACGACCGCGATGCCGCGGGCCGCCACCTCGCCCAGCCACGCGGCCGGCACCGGATACAGCACCATGAGCGGCGCGGTGACCCCGGCATCCCGCAGCTCGATGGCCTCATCCAGCGTGGCCACCGACAGCCCCTCCGCGCCTGCCGCCACGAGCGCCCGCGCCACCGGGACGGCGCCGTGCCCGTAGGCGTCGGCCTTCACCACCGGCTCGACGCGGACCCCCGGCCCGACCACGGACCGCAGCGCGTCGAGGTTCCCCCGCAGCGCGTCGAGGTCGATCTCCAGCCAGCTCAGGCGGGCCAGCGCCGGCAACCCGGCATCGCGGAGGCGCTGCTCGATGGGGGCGCGGCCCAGGAGCGTGCGATCGGTCATGCCTTGCCTCGGCCAGTCACGCCATGCCTTCAGTGATCGCCCGTCCCAGCCGGCCCGCCGTCCTCGTCACGGGCGGATGCCTGCACCCCGAATCCGAGCCGCCGTCCTGCGCGCAGCCGCTCGGCAACCGCGGCCAGACGCTTGCGGACGATGGGGAGGGCATCGGGGAGGTCGCCCGCCAGCAGGCCGGCATCACCGAGGCGCTCGCGGACCAGCTCGCCCGCCAGCCCGTGGACGTAGACCCCGACGCGAGCAGCGTCGAACGGGGCGAGGCCCTGGACGAGGAGCCCGCCGATCGTGCCGGAAAGGACGTCACCCGTGCCGCCAGTTGCCATCGCGGGGTTCTCGAAGGGGGCCATGGCGACGGCGCCGTCGGGAGCCGCAATCACCGTGTTGGCGCCCTTGAGGACCACCACCTGGCCCCACTCCGCGGCCGCCGAGGCCGCGGCACGCACGCGCGCCTCATCGTCAGCGTTGAGATCCCCGTCCTCGGCCGGGTCCCGGCCGCTCCCGGCGCGCAAGCGGGCGAACTCCCCTGCGTGCGGCGTCAGCACGCAGGGCCGCGTGACACCGGTCCACCACTCCCCGACCGACGCGAGCGTGCGAAGCGCCTCCGCGTCGAGCACCGCGGGTGGATTGCCGCCCTCTTCGAGCGACGTCAGGATCAGGCGCAGCAGGTCTGCGGCCGCGAGCGATGGGCGCAGTCCCGGCCCGATCACCAGGGCGTCGTGCTCGTGGTCGAGGATCTTGGCCAGGGCCGGTTCCGGGTCCACCTCCTCGACGTCGTCCTCGGGCAGTGCCATCGTGGTCGCCTCGACCACCTTGGACGCGAACAGCGGCTGCAGCGACTCCGGGACGGCCAGCGTGACCAGGCCCGCGCCCGCACGGCCCGAGGCACGGCACACCAGCAGCGGGGCGCCCGCGTAGTCGAGTGAGCCGGCGATCACCAGCAGCTTGCCGAACGTGCCCTTGTGGCCGCGTTTCTCGCGCTCTGGCAGCAGCCGGGCCATCGATTCGTCGTCGAGCATCGTGGTCCCCGCAGGCGCCACGGGACCGCCGTCGCCGCGACGCCCGAACCCGACCGGCCGGTCAGTCATCGCCTGCCTCCTTCCCCTCCTGCCCGCCTTCGGACGGCCTGCCAGTTGTGGTGGCCGCGGCGGCGAGCCCCGCTGTGGCCTGATGCAGCGCGCCCAGCCGCTCGAGGCGCGCCAGCAGCTTGCGCTCCCGCTCGTCGAGGCGCTCGTCGATGTCGAGCGGGAAGACATACCGGCCGCCTGCCGTCCGGATCCCGAAGGCCACAGCCACGGCATAGTCGGTTTCGTGGCTGATGGATAGGGCGATCCGTCCCATGCCCAGCTGCTCGGCGCGCTGCGCCGCGCGCCCGTGGAGGCGGACCGACGGCTGGCCGGTGGGCAGCCGCTCAACCTCGATGTCCCGCCAGCCGATGCCGCGCACGCCCAGGCCGAGGACCTTGGACACGGCCTCCTTGGCCGCCCAGCGGCCCGCGAACGTCTCTGGCCGGTCCCTGACGTACCGGCGCTCTCGGTCGGTCAGGACCCGGCGAGAGAAGCGCTCGCCGAAACGCTCGAGCGCGGATCGGATCCGCTCCACCTTGACGATGTCGATGCCCAGCTCGGTCGTCCCAGCAGGGACCACGCCCGGGGGAACGCGCGGGTCGTCGTCCGTGCCGTCGCCGGGCATCGGCTACTCCACCGTCACCGACTTGGCGAGGTTCCGGGGCTGGTCCACGTCAGTGCCCCGAGCGACAGCGGTGTGGTAGGCGAACAGCTGGAGCGGGATGACGGCCAGCACGGGGCTGAGCGCCTCATGCGTCTCGGGCACCCAGAGGACGTCGTCGGCGAATCGGCTGATGCCCTGGTCGCCCTCGGTCGCCACGGCGATCACCTTCGCGTCGCGGGCGCGACCCTCCATCACGTTGCTGATCAGCTTGTCGTAGACCCGGGACTTGGTGGCCACGGCTACCAGCGGGCACTCGGCGTCGAGCAGCGATATGGGGCCGTGCTTGAGCTCGCCCGCCGCGTAGCCCTCCGCGTGGATGTAGCTGACCTCCTTGAGCTTGAGGGCCCCTTCGAGAGCACCCGGCAGCGTGTAGCCCCGTCCGATGAACATGAAGCCCTGGGCGCCCAGGTAGCGCTGCGCCAGGTCGGGAACGGCCGCCGCCAGCTCGAGCGTCCGGGCGGCCGCCTCGGGCAGGGCCCGCAAGGCCTGGCCCAGCTCGAGCTCGTGCTCGAGGCCCAGCGATCCCCGTGCCTTGGCGATGGCGGCTGCCAGCACGATGAGCGTGGTGACCTGGGTGACGAAGGTCTTGGACGCCGCAACCGCGATCTCCGGGCCGGCCTGCAGGAACATCACCGCGTTGGCCTCGCGGGTGATCGCGGAGCCCACGGTGTTGGTCACGGCCACGATGGGGCAGCCCCGCTCCTTCGCCCAGCGCGTGGGGGCGATGGTGTCGGCCGTCTCGCCCGACTGCGTGACCGCGATGACGAGCGTGTTCTCGTCGAGCGGCGGCGGCGAGTAGCGGAACTCGGATCCCACCGTCACCCGCGCCGGCAGCCCCGTCCAGTCCTGGATCGCGGCGGCCCCGATGAGACCTGCATGGGAGGCCGTGCCGCAGGCCACCACCTCCACCCGAGAGACTCGCCGGAACGCCTCCGTGAGGCCGGCCACCTCGGGCGCCTGGATCCGCCCGCTGCGCGACACGCGTCCCGCCAGCGACTGGCGCAGCGCGGTCGGCTGCTCGTGGATCTCCTTGAGCATGAAGTGGTCGTAGCCGC
>JBJKRU010000091.1:0-2939 GCA_046704485.1 Candidatus Limnocylindrales bacterium
CGGCACGCCCAGGTAGCCGGTGTCGTGGCGCCACACGCGGATCGGGAGGTCCATCCCGGCGAGCTCGCCCACCTGCTTCGCCCATGCGCCGGCCGCGTTGACGATGACCGGCGCGTCGAACGCACCCTTGGCGGTGGTCACGCCGGTGACCCGGCCACCCGCCTGGTGGATCGCCGTCACCCCCGCTCCCTGGACCAGGCGCGCGCCGTGGACCTTGGCCGCCGCGAGCAGGCTCCCTGCCGTCATCGACGGGTCCGCGTATCCGCTGTCGGGCTCGTAGGCCGCCACCTCGTCGCCGACCTCGAGCCCCGGCGCGAGCCGCCGGACCTCCTCGGCCTCCACGATCGACGAGTCCACGCCCAGCGCCCGGTGCGCCGCGCTGTTCGCCGCCAGCCTCGCCCGGTTCGCCGAGGGCTCGACCCACAGGAACCCCGTCACGGTGAACCCGCACTCGCCGCCGACACGCTCGCCCCAGTGGCGGAACCATTCCTGCGCCGCCCAGGCGAGCTTCGCCTCGGCGAGCAGCTCGTAATGGACGCGCACGAGGCCCGACGAGCGGCCGGTGGCGCCGGCGGCCACGACGGCCCGCTCCACCACCACCACCTTCGCCCCGCGCGAGGCGAGGTGGAACGCGAGGCTGGCTCCCTGCACGCCAGCCCCGATCACGATGACGTCCGCCGTCTCGGCCATGCGCGTTCGACCTCCTGCAGAACACCAGTATCGTGGAACTCGCTGCCCCTCCCAGCGCGTCCGGTGCTCGCGAGGAGCGGCGACATCCTCTGCGGGCCTTCGCTCAGACCTTCTGCACAACAGCCCGTTGTAGCTGCCACCGGATTCGAAGGTGCGCGGAAGCCCAAGCATCCCCGCACAACCCGCGGTTGTGCGTCGCTGATGGAACGGCGATCCGACCCAGTTCCCACAACCGGCCGTTGTGCAACGGCTGCCAGCCCGCCAGGATGCGCTCGAATACCACCGGTGGTTGTGCGAGCGCGCCAGCGTGTGGGGTGCCCCGGGGTATGGCCTCGCTGTGAGTTCGTTGCGGTCCAGACGTCAGGGACGCGCGTTGCGCGACGGCGTCGCGTGGACGCCGAGGTGGCGCTCGACACCGTCGAGAAGGACCTCCAGGCCGGCCATCGCGTCCCACCCGCCAGCTGGCGGTGCTGCGACCGCCCGTGCTGGGGGCGAGGCAGGAGCGGACGTGTCGAAGGTGACGTCGGCCGCTCCGCCGCTGATGTCCAGGTCGATCCGGCCGCCCCCAGGCCGCGCAACGCGCCATCTTGAGGAACTCTTGAGGCCGCGCCGACCGGACGCTTGAGCCGTGCCCGCCATGCTCGTCCCATCGAGCCCGAGGCGGGCTCAGGCACGACGGAGGTCATGACGATGATGGGATACGGCGGCGGCGGGTTCGGGTTCGGCGGTGGCGGCATCCTGGTGGGACTCGGCTGCGTCGCGGTGGTCGTCGGGCTGGTGCTTCTCGCCATGTGGGCGATCGGCAGGTGGGGCCACGGCTCGACGGCCGCGACAACGGCTCCCGGCAGCCCCGGGAAGACGGAGCCGGCGATGGCCCAGCCCGACGCGATCGATGTGCTCCGGCTCCGCCTCGCCCGCGGCGAGATCACGGTCGACGAGTTCACCGCTGCCGAGCAGGTCCTGGAGGCTGGCCGATGAGCGGGCGGCTCCGGATCGCCGGGGCCGGGCTTGTGCTCGCCGGGGCGGTGATGATCGGCGCGGGGACCGCGGTCGGCGGCGGGTTCGATGGGTTCGGGCCGGCCGCGATGATGGGCGGCTACGCGCTCGACGGCACGGCGGGTTCGGGCGGCGCGACCGGGGCGCCGAACACCCCCTACGGCTACGGGATGATGGGCGGGTACGGCGGGTACGGGATGATGGGCGGGTACGGCGGGCACGCTGGCTCCGGTGCCACCGCCGCCTCCGAGCCCGGGCCCGGCGAGGCCGGCTTCGTCGCTGGCACGCAGGCCAGCCCGCGCGTCGTGCAGGTCATTGCCGGCCCCGGCTACACGTTCACGCCGTCGGTGATCACCGTCCAGAAGGGCGAGACCATCACGTTCGAGGTCACTACCGTGGGGCCCTACGTCCACGAGTTCATGGTGGGCCCCGCCGACGCCGTCGCAGCCGACCAGGACGGCACCCCGGAGGTGGCCGACATCGGGATGATGCAGACCAAGTCGATCACGTACACGTTCGACGGCTCGGGACCGTACACCTTCGCCTGCCACGCCACCGGCCACTACGAGGCCGGCATGAAGGGGACGATCACGGTCGTCGGCTGACGGCTAGGATGCTCGAATGACCCGGCACGACCGCCCGCCGCGCATCCTCGTCGTGGACGACGAGCCGGCGATCCGCGCGGTCGTACGCGGCTTCCTCGAGCGCGACGGGCTGGACGTCTCCGAGGCCGGGGACGGCCCGTCCGCGGTCGAGTCCGCACGCCAGACCGACCCTGACGTCATCGTCCTGGACGTGATGCTGCCCGGGTTCGACGGCCTCGAGGTCCTCCGCCAGGTGCGCGCCTTCTCGGACCCGATGGTGGTGCTGCTCACCGCGCGCACGGAGGAGGTGGACCGGATCGTCGGGCTGCGCGTCGGCGCCGACGACTACGTCACAAAGCCCTTCTCCGCGGCGGAGCTCGCCGCGCGCGTGGAGGCCATGCTCAGGCGGCGCCGGGCGGCGCATGAGCCCGCAGGTGGCGCGCCGGAGGGGCTGGTGCTCGACGCGGCCCGCCGCCTCGTGTGGGTGGACGGGGCGCGCGTGGAGCTGACGATGCTGGAGTTCGACATCCTGGCCGCCCTCGCCCGCGACCCCGGCGTGGTGCTCACGCGCCAGCAGCTGCTCGACGCGGCATGGGGCGAGGACTGGGTGGGCGATGAGCACGTCCTCGACGTCCACGTCGCGAACCTGCGTCGCAAACTGGGCGACGG
>JBJKRU010000092.1:0-21046 GCA_046704485.1 Candidatus Limnocylindrales bacterium
GCTCAGGGTCGTGCTGGACCAGGAAACCGGGGCGCTGGCGGAGGCGTCGATCACCGCCGCAGAGCGCTCCGCGCCCGGTGAGGCCTGGTAGGGCCGCCCAGCTAGCGCCAGAGGTCGGGCGCGGCCACGCTGCCGCCGATCGAGTCGGCGAGGCGGGCGAGGACCGCGAACCAGTCGTATCGGCTCGTGGCCTCCGACGCGCGCAGGGTCACCAGCCGACCCGCCGGCACGAGGCCCGGGAGCTCCCGGTCCAGGATCGCCTCCACCTCGTCGCGGAAGGCGTCGTTGGTGGAGCGGACGCCGTCCGCCTGCAGCGCCACGTCGGGCAGGAGCCGAACGACCAGGTCGTACGTCTGCGACCAGCGCCGGACCAGCGGCCCGGCCTCGAACTCGTCCTGCCCGTGGCAGGAGCGCAGGTAGTACGCGTAGTTGTCCATCACCCCGCGGTCCGTGGCGAGGACGTCCGCCTTGCGGGCCAGCTCCAGCTCTTGGCGGATCTGCGAAACGAGGACCCAGAGCTGGGCCTCGCCCGTGGCGCCCTCGTTGATCCCCAGCGGGTTGTCGCGCACAACCTCGCGCCCCAGCTCGACCGACAGCCCGGCGCGCTGCACCTCGGCCGCGAACGCAAGGAGCGCGCTGGTCTTGCGGATCCCGTGGGACCCGATGAAGGCGATCTTGGCGTGGCGCGGCCAGGACGGGGAGGCCGACGTCGCGGCGGCACCCGCCTGGCTCCGGGCTGACTTGCGAGCCATGGGGCAAGCGTATCTTCCGGGCGGGGACTTGGTCGTCTCGTCGCGCCGGGCGGGGAAGCGGACCCGGACCCGTAGCGATCAGCGCTCAGGCGGCGACGGCCTCACGTTGCGGACTGGCCGGCCGATCCCGCGGCCATGAGGAGCGGGAGCACGCGGGTCATGATGTCGGTCCGCACGTTGATCGGGTCGAGGGCGGCCTGCATCGCCACCCCGGTGCCCAAGGCCTCGATCACGATCGCCATGTCCCGCGCCGACAGCGCGGCTTCCCCCCCGGCGCCGTACCCGGCCGCCGTCAGGTGAGCCTCGACGACAGTCCGTGCCCGCTCGTACTGCTCCGCGACCAGGGTGCGCGCGCGCGGATCGCGCATGGCGTGACGCCAGAACTCGACGACGAGGGCGAGGAACCGCATCTCGTCGTCCGGGGGCTCGTCGAAGGACGCGAGCTCTTCCTCCGTGACCGCCGCGAGGCTCTTGCCGCCGAACCTCGCTGACAGGGCCGCCGACTGCGACGCGATCCGGCGTTCAAGGAGCGCGATCACGAGGTCCGTCTTGCTGCTGAAGTTCGAGTACACGGCGCCCTTCGTGTAGCCCGCCGCTGCCGCGATCTCGTCGAGCGAGGCCGCTTCGATCCCTCGCTCCGCGAACAACTCCGCGGCGGCGTCGAGCAGCCGATCTCGCGTTTGCGCCTTCTGCTCCTGGCGGGTCAGTCGTTCGGGCATGTCGTAAGGATACCATCTGGTTTCTAGATCCTATTGGGTATTGACATTCGTTCTGGTATCTGCATACTGATCGGTATCGCATCGCAGTGACAAGGCGGTGCCGGACAACGAAGGAGACGCAGGTGCTGCTCGAAGTGGAGGGCGTCGTCAAGCGGTACGGGCGCAGCCCGAGCCCCGCCAACGACGGGATCGACCTCTCGGTCGAGGCTGGTCAGGTGTACGGGCTGCTCGGCCACAACGGGGCGGGCAAGACGACGCTCGTGAACCAGGTCGTGGGCCTGCTCAAGCCCGACAGCGGCTCGATCCGGGTGGCCGGTCGGGATGTGGTCGCGGATCCGGGGTTCGCCCGGCGCATCTGCTCCATCCAGCCGCAGGCGCAGGTGCCCATCAGCGGCCTGACGCCGCGCCAGGCGATCGAGGGGTTGGGACGGCTGCGCGGCGGGGATGCCGCAGCCGTTCGCGCCAGGACGGAGCAGCTCATCACGGCGCTCGAGCTGTCGGAGTGGGCCGGCACGGACGCGGCGAAGCTGTCCGGGGGCGTGAAGCGGCTGGTCTCATTCTCGATGGCCGCGGTGGCGCCCGGCCGGCTGGTGATCCTCGACGAGCCCACCAACGACGTCGACCCCGTTCGGCGTCGGCTCCTCTGGGGCCAGGTCCGCGCGATCGCCGACGAGGGCGCTGCCGTCCTGCTGGTCACCCACAACGTCACGGAGGCGGAGCGTTCGGTCGACCGCCTCGCGATCCTCGGCCACGGACGCGTCCTGGCCGAAGGGACGCCGGCCGAGCTCAAGGCCGACATCGCCGACGGGCTGCGCCTCGAGATCGTCCTCGAGCCCGCAGCTGCCGCGCCCGAACAGCCCGAGTTCGCGACCTCGTTCGTCGTCTCGGGCAACCGGATCCTCGCCACGCTGCCCGCAGGCCGTGGCGGCGAAGCGGCCTTCTGGGCCCAGTGCCTGCGACAGGCGGGCCACATCGACGAGTACACGCTCGGCCCGGCCACACTCGAGGACGCCTACGTGGCGCTGGCGGGCGGCCTGGCCCATGGCACCGACGAGGAGGAGACCCGTGAGCGCGCTGCGTAGCTATCGTCTGCTGGTCGTCTGGCAGGCCTGCCGGATGAAGGGGTTCCTGCCGCTGGGGATCGTCGTCCAGACGCTCCTCGCGCTGGGGATCATGGCCGGCTACCCGCTCCTGTTCCCCTCGATGGACCGGACCACGATCCTGTTCATCGCCACCGGTGGCCCGTCGGTCAGCCTGATCACGATCGGCCTCGTCGCGGTGCCGCAGCTCGTGTCGCAGGCCAAGTCCGAGGGCACGCTCGACTACATCCGGGCCCTCCCCATCCCGCGGCTCGTGTACCTGCTCGCGGACCTCACGGTGTGGCTCGTGTGCGTGGTGCCGGGCGTGGCCTTCTCGGTCGTCGTCGCGTCGATCCGGTTCGACCTCGACCTCCAGGTCAGCCTGCTGGTCGTGCCGGCGGTGCTGCTCGTGGTGCTGACGGCCACCTCGGTGGGCTATGCGCTCGCGTCGTTGCTTCCGCCGATGCTCGCCCAGATGCTCAGCCAGGTCCTGGTGGTGTTCATCCTGATGTTCTCGCCGCTCAACTTCCCGGCCGATCGGCTGCCGGACTGGCTCGCCGCCATCCACCACGTCCTGCCGATCCAGGCGATGGGTGAGGTCATGCGTGGCACGCTCGCGTCCAACGCCTTCCCCGTCACGGCCGGCGCGTTCCTCCTGCTCGGCGCGTGGTGCGCCGCGTCGTTCGCCGCCAGCGGCTTCGTGATGACCCGTCGTCGCTAGCGTGGCCGTCGCGCGGCGCCAGCCGTGCCGCAGGCGGGGGAATCAGGACGGCCCCGAGGCAGTGATGCCGCCGGGGCCGTCATCGCGGATACGGGTCAGAGGGCCTTGACCGCCGCCACGAGCTCGGCCAGGCCCGCCTTCGCGTCCGCGAACAGCATCCCGGTCTTGGGGTTCGTGTACAGCTCGTTGTCGATGCCCGCGTAGCCACGGCCCATCGAGCGCTTCATCACGATGATGTTCTTGGCGTGGTCCACGTCGAGGATCGGCATGCCCGACACGGGCGAGCCGGGCCGGCGTGCCGCCGGGTTCGTCACGTCGTTGGCGCCCACCACGAGCGCCACGTCGCAGCGCTGGAACTCGGGGTTGACGTCGTCCATCTCCCAGAGCTCCGTGTACGGGACGTTGGCCTCTGCCAGGAGCACGTTCATGTGCCCCGGCATGCGGCCGGCGACCGGGTGGATCGCGTCCTTGATGTCCACGCCCTTGCTCTCGAGGATCTCGGCCAGCTCGCGGACACCGTGCTGCGCCTGGGCCACGGCCAGGCCGTAGCCCGGGACGATGATCACCGTGGACGCGTAGGCGAGCTGGATCGCCGCGTCGTCCATCGAGACCTCGCGGACCGAGCCGCCCGCGCCGCCGGCCGTCGCCGTTGCGGTGTCCCCGCTGCCGAAGCCCCCGATCATGATGTTGAGCACGGATCGGTTCATGGCGTCGGCCATCAGCTTGGTGAGGATGGCGCCCGAGGCGCCCACCAGCGCGCCGGCGATGATCAGCAGCGGGTTGTTGAGCACGAAGCCGGCCATGGCGACCGCCGTGCCCGTGAACGAGTTGAGCAGCGAGATCACGACCGGCATGTCGGCGCCGCCGATCGGCAGCGTCATCGTCACGCCGAAGACCAGCGCGGCGACGAGGATCGCCAGCAGCACCGGCAGGCTGACGTTGCCGAGCCAGATGTACAGCGCGCCCAGGACCACGATGATGGTCAGCAGCGCGGTCACCGCCTGGCCGCCTGGGATCCGCGTGGGCTTCGACGACGTGATCCTGAGGCCCATCAGCTTCCCGGACGCGATCAGCGAGCCGGAGAACGTGATTGAGCCGATGGCCACGTCGAGCACAGTCGCCACGTTGTCCTGGAGGCCGGGCACGGTGCCGGCGGATGCGTGGCCGAAGTACTCGCTGATGGCGACCAGCGCCGCTGCGCCGCCGCCCACCGCGTTGAACAGCGACACCAGCTGGGGCATCGCGGTCATCTTGACGGTGCGCGCCGAGTAGAGCCCGTAGCCGCCCCCCACGACCAGGCCGGCAAGGATGACCAGCCAGCCGAGCGGGTTGAACGAGCCGGAGGGCGGGAGCGCGAGCAGCCAGAGGGCCGTCGCGGTGATCGCGATCGCCATGCCGGCGCCGGACAGCAGGTTGCCGTTGCGCGCCGTGGCGGGCGAGTTCATCCGGATGAGGCCCAGGACGAACGCGACGGCGCCGCCCAGCCAGATGAGCCGGATGATCTGGTCCAGGGTGGTGGAGTTGAACGTCACGGTCAGCCCTCCGCCTTCTCGGCCTTGGGTGCCGCGGGTTTGCGCTTGAACATCTGCAGCATGCGGTCGGTCACGACGTAGCCGCCCACGACGTTGAGCGAGGCGAACACCACGGCGACGAACGAGAGCAGGTAGGTGACCGGGTCGTTGGCGCTGGTCGCGATGATCATCGCGCCCACCAGCACGATCCCGTGGATGGAGTTGGCGCCCGACATCAGCGGCGTGTGGAGCGTCGCCGGGACCTTCGAGATGACCGCGAATCCGCACAGGATCGCGAGGACGAAGATCGTGAACGCGAGGTCGATCGTCAGCTGGCTGCCGTTCATGCGTTGCCTCCAGCCGCCGCGGGCGCCAGGAGCCTGGCCACCGCCTCGGAGGTGATCTCGCCGCCGTGGGTGATCACGGTGGCCTTCGTGACTTCCTCCTCGAAGTCGAGGGCGAGGTTGCCCTCCTTGACCATGTTCAGCAGCAGCGCGGAGATGTTCCGCGCGTAGAACTGGGAAGATGACGCGGGCATCGATGCCGGCAGGTTCTCCGGCGCCACGATCGTGACGCGGTTCCCGGTGACCACGGACGACCCGGCCTCGGACAGCTCGCAGTTGCCGCCCAGGGCGCTGGCCGCCATGTCCACGATCACGGAGCCGGGCTTCATGTTCGCCACCGCAGCCCCCGTGACGAGCACCGGGGGCTTGCGTCCCGGCACCTGGGCCGTCGTGATCACGACGTCCTGACTGCTGATCACCGCGTTGAGCTCGGCCTGCTGGGCCGCCTGCTCCTCGGGCGTCAGCGCGCGCGCATAGCCGCCGGCGCCCGTCGCGTCGATCGCGGTCTTGAGCTTGACGAACTTGGCCCCCAGGCTCTCCGCCTGCTCCGCCGTCTCGGGACGCACGTCGTACGCGGACACGACCGCGCCGAGCCGCTTTGCGGTGCCGATGGCCTGCAGGCCGGCGACGCCGATGCCGAGCACGAGCACGTTGGCCGGCTTGGCGGTCCCGGCGGCCGTGGTCAGGAGGGGGAAGTAGCGGCCGTACGTGTTGGCGGCGATCAGCACGGCCTTGTAGCCGCCCACGTTGGCCTGGGACGACAGCGCGTCCATCGTCTGGGCGCGCGACAGCGTCCTCGGGATCGCGTCCAGGCTGACGGCGGTGACGCCCGCGTCGGCCAGCGTCTGCATCAGCGCGGGATCAAGGAGCGGCGCAAGCAGTCCGATCACGACCTGACCGGTGCGCAGCCTCGACACGTCAGGGCCCGCGGGCTTCTGGACCCGGAGTACGACGTCGCTCTCCGCATACAGCTCGTCAGCGGTCACGACCTTCGCGCCGGCGTCCGTGAACGCCTGGTCGGGGATCATGGCGCCGCCGCCGGCGCCCGCCTCGACGAGCACCTCCAGCCCGGCAGCTTGCAGCTTGCCGAGCGCCTCGGGCACCAGGGCGACGCGCCGTTCTCCGGCCGCAGTCTCCCTGGCGACGCCGACCTTCATGGGCATCACCATCCAGCGTGGGGGAGTTCTCTAGGGTGGATGGGCCGAGTGTACCGGATGGCATCTATTTAGCCTGCCGAAGCGCCCGAATTCCGGAATCGGGGCGAATCGCGACGCGCAGCCTCGTCAGGCGATGCCGTCGTCGGCGGACCTGCGCAGCGTCAGCTCGAAGACTGCGCCGCCGCCCGGCCGGTTGTGCGCCCGGATCCGACCCCCCATGGCGATGGCGAGCTGGCGGCACACGAACAGGCCGATGCCCGCGCCGGCCACGCTGCTGGCCGTGGACGGCGACCGATAGAAGAGGTCGAACAGCTGCTCGGCCTCGGCCTCGACGATCCCCGGGCCCCGGTCGAGCACGCGCAGCGTCACCGCCTTCTCGTCCGCGACCGCCTCGAGGTCAACCGCCGACCCGGCCCCGCCGTACTTCGCGGCGTTGGCGAGCAGGTTGCGGAG
Organism: Candidatus Limnocylindrales bacterium; assembly: GCA_046704485.1. Lineage (GTDB taxonomy): Bacteria > Chloroflexota > Limnocylindria > Limnocylindrales > CSP1-4 > CAIXZV01. The sequence goes on from JBJKRU010000092.1 coordinate 6,737, forward strand.
CACCTGCTCGACGTACATCTCCTCGCCCTCGACCGACGGCAGGTCGGAGGGGATCCGGCACGAGATGCTCGTGTCGGTCGAGCGCGCGCGCTCCGTCGCCACGACGCGGTCGATGACCGCCCGCAGGGCCACCGGCTCGTCGCCGACATCGAGGCGGCCACGCTCGACCCGCGTGATGACCAGCAGGTCCTCGACCATCCGGAACAGCCGGTCGGCCTCGCCCGCCACGTCTGCCAGCAGGGCGTCTCGGGCCTCCGGCTCCATGTCGCGCCAGCGCCGGGCCAGCACGCGCGTGCCGCCGAAGATCGTCGTGATCGGCGTCCGGAGCTCGTGCGACACCACCCCGATGAACGCGTCGCGCAGGCGTGCCGCCTCGCGCTCGGCCTCGAGATGGCGGTTGCGCTCGAGCTCGACCATCTTCCGCTCGGTGATGTCCCGCGTCGTGCCGATGACCGTGACCGGCTCGCCATGGTCGTTCTTGAGGAGGCGCCCGACGCCGAACAGCCAGCGATCCGGCCCGGTCGCCCCGCCCGCGCGGAACTCCACCTCGTACGACCCGTCCCGGGCGAGGCTGCCCTCGATCGTCCGCCGAACGCGCTCGCGGTCGGCCGGATGCACGGACTGGATCCAGGTCTCGGCGGGCGCTCCATGGCCCTCCGGTCCCGCGAAGGGCGGCGCCTCCGGCGTCCAGCGCACCTTGTCGGTGGCCAGGTCCCACTCCCAGATCCAGGTGCCCGCGGCCTCGAGGCCCAGCTCGAGGCGCTGGTCGCGCTGGCGGACGGCCTCGAACAGGCGGGCCCGCTCCATCGCCCCCGCCCCGTGGGCGGCCAGGGCCTCGAGGAACCAGCGGTCGTCTGTGTCGATCTCCAGGACACGGTCGAACGTCACCGCGAGCGCGCCCGTCGTCTGGCCCTCGAACACCATCGGTACCACAGCCGACGCCTCGACGTACCGCGTCGCGCCGTCGCGGACGAGGGCAGGGTGGTCGCGCAGGCGGTCGGCCGCCGATGCGTGGACGATCGGCTGCCCGGTGCGAACCACCAGGGACATGGGTACGTCGGCATCGATCGGGACGCGGCGCCAGGCCTCGACGGTCTGGGCGTCATACCCGCGCGAGGCCAGCATCATGATGTCGCCGCCGTCCTCCGAGCGGACCGCGCACCAGCCCTGCGGAGCGCCCATCGCCGAGCATGCCGCGTCGATGAGCTGGGTCGCCACCTCGGACGGCTCGAGCGACCAGGCGAGCGCATCCGCCACCCGCTGCAGCATGCGACGCTGCTCCTCGGCGCGGTCCGCGGCGGGAATGCGGTCGAGCGGAGGCGTGCTGCTCACGGCGTCGAGTATGCGCGCGACCGCACGATCAGGCGCTTGGCGCGTGTCGGGATAGGGCACCATGGTGGCGTGAGCAGCCCCGAGCCGCCCGACCCGGTCACCGGAACCGCACCCGAACCCGACATGCCCGTCCCGGCCCCGTCGGTGCTGGCACGCGCCACGCCGGACGAGGAGTTCGACGAGGAGGGGCTCGACGAGGAGGGGCTCGCGGGTGACGCCACGCCGCGGGACGGACGCAGCGGGCGCGCCGGCGATAGGCGGCACCTCGCCGTGTACCTCGCCGCGGCGCTCGTCGTGGTGGGGGCGTTCGGGTCGGGCATCGTGGTCGGTCGCGCAACTGTCCCGGGCGGCGCCGCGACGCCCTCGGCTGCGCCGGCCGGATCGGATGCCGTCGCGGCCGCGTCCGGATCGCCCGGGTCGTCGGCGGCGTCAGCGCCGACGCCCACGCCACCGTGGCCATTCGACGGCCTTCCGTCCGACGGGCCCCTCCTCGGCAGCCGGACGGCCAAAGTCCAGCTGACGTACTGGGCCGACTACCAGTGCCCGTTCTGCGCCCGGTTCGCCGAGACCGTCCTGCCCCAGCTCGTGTCGCGGATCGCCGACGGGACACTCGCCGTGACGCATCGCGACTTCGTGTTCATCGGCTCCGAATCGCTCGACGCGGCCATCGCCGTTCGGTGCGCTGGCGAGCAGGGCAAGTACTGGCAGATGCACGACGCGGTCTATGCCGCCCAGAACGGGGAGAACCAGGGCGCATTCTCCACGCAGACGCTCACCCGCCTCGCAGACGGGGTCGGCGTCGACGAGGCCGCGTTCTCCTCGTGCACCCAGCGCAACGACGTGCTCGTGGCCGTGCTCGCCGACACGGCAGCCGGTGTCCGGGCATCGGTCACTTCCACGCCCACGGTGGACATACCCGGCCGGACCTTCCTCGGCGCCTCCGACGCCACCGAGCTGCTCGCGGCCATCGACGACGCTGCGGTGTCCGGCAGCGCACCGACGCTGGCGCCGTCGGTGCGGCCGTCCGGCGACCCGTGGTCCGAGACGGCGACGAGCGGCCGGTCCGCCGGCGCGTCGTCGGCGCAGGTCACGGTCGAGCTGTGGGTCGACTACCAGGCGACCGGCATGCCTGCCATCGCCCAGAACCTGGAACCCGAGCTTCGTGCCCGCATCGCCGCCGGCACGGTCCGCGTCGATCTCCGCGACCTTGCCACCCTGGGCAGCGAGTCCATCTCCGCGGCGTCGTTCGTCCGGTGCGCTGCCGAGGACCACGAGGCGACCGTCTGGCTGGCCCACGACATCCTCTCGGTGTCGGCGCGTGGCGCCAATGCGGGCGTCTACACGACTCGGAGCCTCCTCTGGCTGGCTGCGAAGCTCGGCTGGGACGTGGCCGCGGTCGATGCCTGCATGACAAGCCCGGCCACCGCGTCGGCGATCGACGCCGAGACGGCGGTCGGGGAGGGGATGGGCCTGGCCGCCGCGCCGGCGGTGGTCGTGAAGGCGGGCGGCAGGGTGGTCGCGCGGTTCTCGGGCTCGTCGCTCGACGTGGCGAAGGTGCTGGCTGCCGTCGACGCGGCCGCGAAGTAGCGTGCCCCGCTCGTCCGGCTGAAACCTCTCACGCGGCGGCGGCCTCGGGAGGGGTGACGGGTCTCCCCACCCCGTTCCCCGGACGTCTCCCCGTCCGGCTGCGGCTCCCTCGGCCCCTGTCCCGCCGAGGGAGCCGCCCTCCCTCCCGGAACAGCTCGATGCGAGGGCTACAGGTCCGCGACGCTGATGATCCCGCGACGGATCGCGAACTTGAGGAGCTCGGTGCGGTCGTGGAAGCCGAGCTTCTCCATGATGTTCGCGCGGTAGTTGTGGACCGTCTGCTCGGACAGATGGAACACCTTGGCAATCTCCCGATTCGTGTGCCCGACCGCCGCCAGGAGCAGGACCTCGCGTTCGCGCTCCGAGAGCGTCGCGTACGCGTCCTCGGCAGGAGCGTCCGGGCTGCGGAGCACGTAGGTGTTGACCATCTTGGTGACGATCGACGGCGAGACGTAGGTCTGCCCGCGGCTCACCGATCGGAGCGCCGCCACCAGGTCCGAGGGCTCGGCCTCGCGCGTGAGGAAGCCGTCCGCGCCCGCCTTGAGGGCCATGGAGAACTGCTCGCTGCCGTTGCCGCTGCGGCACTCCAGGGCGATGATCCGCGCAGCCGGCGCCGCGGCGCGGACCTTCTCGATCGCCTCGAAGGTGGAGCTGCCGGGCGCGGACAGCGGCTGGCACTCGGCGATCACCACGTCGGCCGGCGATTGCGCGAGCGTCTCGGGGATGCCCTCCAGGGTGTCCGCAGTGCCGGTCACCATCATGTCCAGCTCGCCGTCGATGATCGAGCGGAAGCCGGCCACGAGCATGGGGAAGTCGAAGATCGCCAGCTGCACCGCGATCTTCCCGCCGCCAGGGCCCGTGCCGTTGCTCCTCACCGCTCCCTCGTGGCTCTTCCACGCCGGAATGTGCGCAGAACTGCAGCGCTACTGTGCCCGCGGTCGGAGGTGCGTCCTAGGGGCCATCTGTCGCAGACCGCTGGACGCGTGGGCTGAGAGACGCGGGACCTTCCGACAGGCCACCGGGGCGGGTTCGGCGGCCTGACGCGTGCGAGGGCAGAGTGCGACGCCCGCGAGGGCCGCCCGTCTGGCCTCCGGCGGCGACCCGACAATGGACCTGAGCTCGGATTGTCGTGTCGCCCTTCGCCTGCGCCCGGCTGCGGCCCGCCTACCGGACGACCAGGCCGTCCGCGCCGCGGTCCACGGCGGTGACCCGGTCAAGCCCCTCGTGCAGGGCGAACGCAACCCAAGTCTCCAGGCGTTCGCCCGGCGCAAGTGCCCGCGCGCGGCCCGCGGAGAGAGCGCCCTCGATGTCCTGCGGGTGGCTCGTCCAGGGTTCCATGGCGAGCAGGTGGTGGCCTCGCCAGCCCCCATACACCTGCCACAGCCAGGCGTGCGGGAACACCCCTCGGTCGAACACGAGCGCGACGCCGCGGCGGGTGGTCGTGTCGGTGAGCGCGAGCCAGCCATCGGAGAGGTCGGTGGCCCAGTGCCCGCCGTAGGCATTCGCCTCGCGGCCCAGGACTGCGCTCATGTCGCGGACGCCGTCGCGCGCGCCCCCTGCCGCGTCCGGCCCGGCCGTGGGCAGCGACGGCCATGCATACGCCTGTCCGACCACGCCCATGAGCGGCGAGGACGTCGCGCCCACGATCATGCCCGCGTTCTGCGGCAGGTCGATGCGGTGGCCGGCGCCCACGGCGAATGCCGGGTGCACGCCCCAGGTGAACGGGAGTGGGCGCACATCGAGGTTCTCGATCCGGTAGCTCGCCCACAGGACCGGCTGCCCCGCCCGAAGCGCCAGACGCCGTGTGAAGCGTGCCGCCGCCACGTTGCCCATCGCCGTCGTGGTGACGGTGGCCTCGGAGCCGTCGGGCGCGACGGCCGAGGACGATGTCCATGGCGTGCACCACAACTCGCCCATGTACGGGAGCTTCTCGCCGTGGAGCATGGACAGGTCGCCGCCCGGGAAGATCTCGTCCCAGCCCCCAGACCACCAGTCGTCGAACCAGGCGCCATAAGGGGCGAGCCGGGGCGTGAGGCGCGGGTTCCGCCACAGCAGCTCGCGGTCGCCCGCGACGTCCACCAGGGAGGCGACGTGGCCACCCATCGCGGGGACGACGGTCGCAGACAGCAGCCCGTTGTCCAGGGTCAGGGCCGGGAGTCCCTCCCAGTCGGTCTCCCAGACGGCTGCCCCCGTCACGCCAGCAACACCTCGACCCCTGCCGCACGGATCTCGGCGACCCGCTCCGGGTCGGCGGCCGCGTCGGTGATCAGGACGTCCACGTCCGAGAGCGGCACGATGGTGGTGAAGCCCTGCCGCCCGAGCTTCGAGCCGTCGGCGACGGCCACCACGCGCCGGCTTCGGGAGGTGGCCACGGAGCCCACCTCGGCCACCAGGACGTGCGGGGTGGTGAGGCCCGCCTCTACCGTGAGGCCGTCACAGCCGAGGAAGATCGTGTCGGCCGTCAGCGCCTTCAGCCCCTCGATCGTCCCCGGCCCGACGAACGCGCGGTACTCGGGGAGGTAGAGCCCGCCCACGACCACCAGGTGCGGCGCGTCCCAGCCGCCGATCTCGTCCACCACCGGCAGCGAGTACGTGACCACGGTGATCGCATTCGGCGACCGGAGGGCAGGCGGCATCTGCATCGCCACCTGCGCGACCGTGGTGCCCGAATCGAAGAGCACGATCTCGCCGGGACTGACGAGCCGGGCAGCGGTCGCGGCGATGCGCGACTTCTCCTCTCGGTGGACTCGCAGCTTGTTGGCGAACACGCCGCCCGCCAGTTTGGCGGCCAGGCTCACCGCGCCGCCGTGGATGCGTCGAAGCCGGCCTGCTCCCTCGAGCAGGATGAGGTCGCGCCGGATCGACGCGTCGGTCACCCGGAAGCGCGCCGTGAGGTCCGACACGCTGACGCGCTGGTCCTCGTCCACCAGCCGCGCAATCTGCTCGCGCCGCTCGTGCGCTGCCAGACCCGAAGGAGCCTGCGCGGAATCCGCCGAGAGGGTCATTTGTTCACCCCCATGGTCAGCCCCTGGATGAGGTTCCGCTGGAAGATGAGGTACACGATGATCGCGGGCAGCGCGCTCACCAGGGAGCCGGCCATGAGCAGCGGGATGCTCACCACGCGGCCATTCTGGAGCACGGCCAGCCCCACCGTGATGGTGCGCACCGTCGGCGTCTGGAGGAACAGCAGGCCCACCAGGAGGTCATCCCAGATCTGGATGACCTGGAGCACGGCGACCGTGGTGATCGCCGGGACCGCCAATGGGATCATCACCTTGCGGAAGATCTGCCAGTAGCTCGCGCCGTCCATCACCGACGCCTCCACGAGCTCCGTGGGAATCCCGCGGTAGTAGGTCGTCATCAGGTACGTGGCGAAGGGGGCGCCCAGGGCCGCGTAGACGAGGATGGCGCTCCAGAGCTGGTTGACGCCGTGGGCGTGGGCGATGTTCACGTAGACAGGGATGATGATCGACTGCACCGGGATCATCATCCCCGACAGGATCGCGAGGAACACCAGCCCGGACCCCTTGAACGTCAGCTTCGAGAAGGCGTATCCGCCCGTGGTGCTCACGATGAGGATCAGGGCGACGCCGCCCGCAGTCACCATGCTCGAGTTCAGCAGCTGCTGCAGGATCGGGACGGTGGCGAACAGCTGCTGCCACGAGTCGAGGGAGAATCCGCTCCCGGCGATGTACTGGTCCTTCGACCGGAACGACGTCACGACCATGATCACGAACGGGAACAGCATGATCACCGCGACCACGCACAGGACCAGGAACATCAAGAACCTGCCGACGCGCCGTCGCAGCCTGGGATCCATCTCGCGCCCCTAGTCCAGGCGGCTGCGGAACAGCCGCAGCTGCGCGAGGCTGATGGCGAAGACGACCACGAACAGGACGATGCCGATCGCCGCCGCGTAGCCGAACGCGCCGACCTGGAAGCCCTGCTGGTAGACGTAGAACTCCAGGGTCGTGGACCCGAAACCCGGGCCGCCGCCGGTCATGACGAAGATCAGGCTGAACAGGGCCGTGAACGCGGTGATCAGCGTCAGGATGAACGCGAACTGGATGAACCGCATCAGCATCGGGATGGTGATCTTGCGGAAGGTGGTGAACGGGCTCGCGCCGTCGACGCGGGCCGCCTCGTAGACCTCGCGGTCGAGCGTGGCCATCCCGGTGATGAAGATGATGGTGTTGGTGCCGAAGACCGACCAGATGAACGTGATCGACACGGCGATCATGGCCGAGTACTCGCCTGACAGCATGTCGGTCTGGATCGGGAGGCCGATGGCGGCGAGCAGGTGGTTGAGGATGCCCTCGATCGCGAACACGCGGATCGCCACCATGCCGATGACGACCCAGCTGATCGCCGTGGGCAGGAAGTAGGCGGAGCGGAAGAAGCGCCACCCGAGCACATGCTCGTTGAGCAGGTAGGCCACGAGCAGCGGGATGAGGATCGCGAACGGGACGGCCGCCAGCAGGATCACGTTGTTGAGCACGACGCGCCAGAAGTTGGGATCCCCGAACAGCCGCTCGTAGTTGGCGGTGCCGATCCAGGTGGACTGGATGCCGTCCCAGCGGGTCAAGCTGTAATACGCGGCCTGGCCGATCGGCACGGCGAGCAGGGCGAGCTCGAGGATGACCACCGGCAGGGCGAACGCGACTCCGGCGATGTGCTGGGAGCGGCGGAGTCGGCTCCCAGCACGCCGTCCGCGCCTGGCGCTGGGCGGCAGACTGCTGTCGAGCTGGGTCATGGGCATGGAGGGGGCGGGCCGGCGACGAGGGACGCGCCGCCGGCCCGGTGAACTCGACTCAGCCGCCCGCGGCCGGAGCCGTGTAGGTGCTTCCGCGCCGGTCGGACGGCAGGGCGTTGAGCGCGTCGGCCATGGCCTTGGTCGCGTCCTGGGCCGTGGTGGTCCCGTTGAACACGCCGTTGAGCAGCTTGGTCGCGACGTCCTGGACCTCAGGCTGGATCACGTTGTCGATCATCGGGTAGCGGGTGTAGCCCTGGTTCGCCGCGTAGTCCAGCATCTCGTTGGCGAGCGGGTTCGTTGCGGGCGTCCCGGCGACGACCGGGATGAGGCCACCGGCGGCGATGATCTGCTGCGCTGCGGGGGTGGCCATCCAGGCGAGGAACGCGGCCGCAGCGGCCTTGTTCTGCGAGTAGCTGGTGATGCCGAAGCCGTCACCCGGGAACTCGACCACGCCCTTGACCTGCTGGGTGTTGAACGGCGGGATGAACACGCCGACGCTGTTGCCCATCTTCTGGGAGAACTCCTGGAAGTCCCAGCTGCCTTCCATCACCATCGCGGCCTTGCCGGCCTCGAACATGCCCACCGAATCGCCGTTGAGGACGTCGGCGTTGGTGTAGCCCTCGGATTTGATCTTGGCCCACTGCTGGAGCTGGGCGACGATCGCCGGGTCGGTCCACGGGATCTGGCCGCTGTAGAGCTTCTGCCAGTCGCCGACCGAGAGGTACATCATCATGTAGCTGAGGTCGTAGTACGGGTAGAAGCCGGCGTTGAGCGCCTGGCCGCCCGGGCCGTACGCGATCGGCGTGACGCCCGAGGCCTTGAGCTTCTGGAGGGCGGTGAAGAAGTCTGCCCAGTTGGTCGGGAATGTGGTGATCCCGGCCTTCGCGAACAGGTCCTTGTTGTAGAAGCCGTTGTAGTGCTGCATGTCGAGCGGCACGCAGATGGCGCCCTGCGAGAGCTGCAGACCCTTCGAGCACCAGTCGATACCGTTGAACGACTTGAGGGTTGCGTCCGGGATGTACTGGTTGAGCGGCTCAAGATACGTCTGGTTCTGGAGGGCGAAGAGGCCAGTCCACATCGTCATGATGTCGGGTCCGGACTGCGCCACGGCCGCGGCCTTGAGCAGGGCGAAGTAGTTGTCCGCCGGCTGGCTCACGACCTGGATCGTCACGTTCGGGTTCGCGTCCATGTAGGCCTTGACCAGCGCGTTCGTGACGGTGGCGTTGGCCTCGGTGCCGTAGTTGTGCCACAGCGTGAGGGTCACGGGCGCTGCGGGGGTCGCGGCGGCGCTGGGGGCCGTCGACGCCGCCGTGCTCGCTGCCGCGGAGGCCGCGGTTGTCGGCGCCGCCGTCGGCGCGGGGGTGGATGTGGAGCCTGAGCACGCGGTCGCGATCAACATCACGGACGCCGCGAGCGTCAGCAGCCTTCGGTTCAAGCCCCTGTCTCCTTTCCGACGTGGACCGCTGAGCGGGCATCCTCCTTGCCTGGGGCAGCGTGTGGTGCGCTCGCCCCTGGCCGTCCCGTCTCGCGGGTCGTCAGCAGACCGGCCGTGCGAGGCGCGGCTGCGTGCAGGATCCTACGCCGATACCCACGCAACCCGCAACAGGTATCTGCACGTTGCGGTCGATTCCATGACGTAATCCTGCAGAATCGCCGGTTGGCGCATGCATGTTCGCTTGACACTCGACATCCTCCGAATAGCATGTGCGCATCAAACAGAACATCGAATCGGTGCCACCGGGCGGCCCTGTCCGTCGGGCGCCCATGAGCTGGAGGCGGTCCCGGTGGGTTCTGGCGGTGACATCCGACTGGCGAGGCTGTTCGACGGGGGCTCGAACGCGATCATCGCCGCCATCGACCATGGGCTCTACAACGGCCCGCGCCCCGGCTTCGAGGACCTCTCGGCCGTCGTTGACCGCCTCACGGGCGCGGACGCGATCCTGCTGAGCCCGGGCATGGCGCCGCACCTCGCCTCGGCCTTCAGCCGGCGCGGTGCTCCAGCGATGCTGGTCCGCCTCAACTGGGGGACGCAGTACGCCACACAGTGGGGCTACCGCGAGAGCCGCAGCGTGCCGATGATCTCCGCGGCCGGTGCCGTCGCCCTCGGGGCGGATGTCGTTCTCGTGGGCATGAGCATCAAGACCGGCTCCGAGGCCGTCGACGCCGAGAACGTGGAGATGGTTGCCCGCTGCGTCGCGGAGGCGAGGGCGGCTGGCGTGCCGATCGTCGGCGAGGTCTACCCCGCGGGCCACGAGGACGTCAGCCCCGAGGAGCGCCACGAGGTCATCTCGATCGGCTGCCGGATCGTCGCCGAGCTCGGCGTCGATCTCGTGAAGACCTTCCACACCGGCGAGCGGTTCGGCGAGGTCTGCCGCTCCACGCCAGTGCCAGTGCTCGCGCTGGGCGCCAAGAAGCTGCCCCACGAGGTCGACGCGCTCGAGCTGGCCGCCACCGCGGTCAGGGACGGTGCACGGGGCGTCGTCTTCGGGCGGAACCTGGTCGGCGCGAACGACCCGGTGCGGTTCATGGCCGCGCTGCGGGAAGTGGTCAAGGAGGGCGCCGACGCCGCGTCCGCCGCCGCGAAGCACGGGCTGGCGTAGGCGTCGGGGTGCCGTGACCCTCCTGCTCGGGCTCGACGTCGGGACCACCTCGGTCAAGGCGGGGCTGTTCGACGCAGCCGGGCGCCAGCTCGCGGCTGACGGCCGCGAGTACCGGCTCTCGCATCCTGAGCCGGACCACGTCGAGATCGACGCTGAGGTGTGGTGGTCCTCGTCGATTGCCGCCGTCCGGAGCGTCATGGCAGCGCCGGGCGCGGATGCGCGCGACGTCGTCGCGATCGCAGTCTCGTCGCAGGGCGAGACGGTGGTGCCGGTCGACGTGGATGGGCGGCCGCTCGCGCCCGCGCTCGTGTGGCTCGACAACCGGGCCGGCGCCGAGGCGCGCGACCTCGCGGAGCGATTCCCGAACGCGCTCGTCTACGACCGCACCGGCGTCCCGGACGTGAACCCCACCTGGCCCGCGGCGAAGCTGCTGTGGTGGCGTAGACACCGGCCGGATGTCTTCGCCGGCGCCGCCAGGTTTCTGCTGGTCGAGGACTTCATCCTCCACCGCCTGACCGGACGCTTCGTCACCGAAGGCGGGATCCAGTGCACATCGATGCTGTTCGACATCGTCGCCGGCGACTGGTGGAGCGAGGCCCTCGACGTGGTTGGCGTAGGACCGGAGCGGCTGCCGGCGGTCGCGGCCCCGGCGTCCATGGTCGGCTTGCTGACAACTGCGGCAGCCGAGGCGCTCGGTCTTCCGGTGGGGCTGCCCGTGGTCGCTGGCGGCATGGATCAGGGTGCGGGCGCGGTCGGCGTGGGGAACACGGATGGCGGCGTCGTGTCCGAGAGCACGGGCGGCGCGCTCACGGTGCAGGCGGCGGTGGACCACCATGGCGGCGACCCGTCGCGGCAGACCCCCGTCTACATCCACTCGGTGCCGGGCCAGTACCTCTACTGCCCGGTCTGCCCCACCGGCGGCATGGCGCTCACGTGGTTCCGCGACGCACTCGGCGGGCCGGAGGTGGAGCAGGCCCGTCGGGAGGGCGGAGCCGCCTACGATGTCCTGACCGCGCTCGCTGCCGAGGCGCCGCCGGGCTGCGACGGGCTCACGATGCTGCCGCACCTCGCCGGCGCCTTCAGCCCCGAGTACGTGCCGTCGGCGCGCGGCGCCTTCGTCGGCATCACGCTGGCGCACACGCGTGCGCACTTCGTGCGCGCGGTGCTCGAAGCCGTCGCGTTCATGCTGCGCCGGAACGTGGAGCTGGTCGGAGGTGCCGGTGCCCGGGCCGCCGAGATCCGCTCCCACGGCGGCGGCGCCCGGAGCCCGCTCTGGAATCAGATCAAGGCCGACGTCTGCGGACTCTCCGTCGTCACGCTCGAGGGGGAGGACGCGGCGGTGCGCGGCGACGCGATGACGGCAGGCGTGGCGGTGGGCGTCTACCCGGACCTCCGCACGGCCGATGCGGCGCTCGTGGCGACCAAGGCCCGGTTCGAGCCCAATCCGGCCAATCGCGCGGCCTACGACGCGGCATACGACCGGTACCAGCGGCTGTTCGAGGCGCTCCGTCCCGAGTTCGACCGGGCGGGCCTCCACGCCGTCCGATGACAATCCAGCCCGACGGGGCAACAGACGGTTCACGGAACAGGGAGGCCCAGAGGTGGCGGTGAAGGCGAAGATCGGCGTCTGCGTCATGGCGCTGCTCGAGGACGACTACAACAAGACCGGCCACATGCGCGAGGCGGCCACTGCCGCCGCCCAGGAGATTGCCGACACCTTCGCCCAGTGGGGCGAGGTGGTCCACGCCGGGCTCGTCGAGGAGGAGTGGCAGGCTGCCGACGCGGCGAAGGCGTTCAACGCGGCGGACGTGGACCTCATCGTGATGATGGAGCTGGCCTACACGAAGGGCCTCGTCCCGGCGCGCGTCGTCATCGACACGACGCAGCCGGTCCTCGTCTGGAACGCCCAGAAGATCCGGCGCCTCGACGAGAAGGACGGCTTCGACGTCGTGATGCTCAACTCCGGCATGGCCGGCATGCCCGAGCTGACCGCGGTCCTCCTGCGCACCGGCCGTGACTACGCGCTGGTGACATCCCTGTTCGACGATCCCGACGGCCGGCTCAAGGTGCAGCAGGTCATCCAGGCAGCTGCAGTCCGCCGCAAGCTGCGCGAGACCAGGGTCGCACTGGTGGGCCACAACTTCGAGGGCATGACGGACCTCATGTTCGACGGCCTCTCGATGCGCGAGATGCTCGGTCCGGTGTACTGGCCGCTGGAGCCCGAGAAGATCGCGGTGCGGGTGGGCGAGCTGCCCCAGGACCTCGTGGACAGCGTGGTCGCCGGGGAGCGGGCCAAGTACACGGTGGACATGGACGCGGCGCCCTTCGAGCGGTCCGTCCGCTTGGCGATCGCGCTCGAGCAGGTCGTCAAGGAGCACAAGTTCGACGCGTTCTGCGCCTTTGACCAGGTGTGGCTCACCGACCCGCGCGTGGGCGTGATCCCGTCGTACGGCACCGGGCGCCTGTGCGAGATCGGCATCCCTGCGGCACCCGAGGGCGACGTGAACACCGCCGTAGCGCAGGTCATCCTCCAGGAGCTGGCCGGCACGGCGACCACGCTCGAGAACTACGTGATCGACTACGACCAGAACGCGGTGATGTTCAGCCACGACGGCCACGGCAACCCCGCGATGGGCACGCCGGGAGAGGTCAAGGTCAAGCACTCGATCTACTACCACGGCGTCCACGGCTTCGGCGCCGGCTTCGAGTTCGCGTACAGGCCCGGCCACATCACCAACCTCGCCTTGGTGACCACGGGCCTGAACCAGTGGCGCTTCGTCATCAGCGAGGGCGAGCTGCTGCCCTTCCCGCCCCGCGAGATCAGCGCGCCGCAGACGCTGTTCCGTCACGACTCCCTGTCGATCGCCGACTGGTGCGACGGCTGGCTGAGGGCGGGTGCCACCCACCACCAGGGCGCGGCATACGGGAGCTGGACTCCGCAGCTGCTGCACCTCGCGGACATGCTGGGCATCGAGGCCGTGGTGGTCTGAGCTGCGGCGATGGAGCGAGCCCGGATCCGGCCGCCGGTCTTCGAGATCGGCCTCAAGGGCTACTGCTGGGGGGCAGAGGCGGTGCGGCTCGCCGTCGAGGCGGACCGCCTGGCTGAGCGCCTCGACATCTCGATCGTCTACGACCCGCAGGCCGTGGACATCAGGGCCGTGGCCGCGGCGACGGACCGGATCCTGGTGTTCGCGCAGCACATGGACCCGGTCGGGCCGGGCCGCGGAGTCGGGGCGGTGCTGGCCGAGGCGCTCCGCGATGCTGGCGCCGCTGGGACGCTGCTTAACCACTCCGAGAGGCCGATGGCCCTGGGCGCCCTGGCTCGCGCGATCGAGCGGGCACAGTCCGTCGGCCTGTTCACCCTCGTGTTCGCCGATTCGCCCGCAGAGGCCGCGGCGCTTGCGCGCCTCGGGCCGGACATCGTCCTCGCGGAGCCGCCGGAGCTCATCTCCACGGGCGTCTCTGCAGGCAACGTGATGGCCGAGTTCGTGCTCGAGACCGTCGCCGAGGTCAAGAGGGTGGACCCGTCCATCCTCGTCATGTCGGGTGCCGGCGTGAACGACCCACGTGACGTCGACCGGATGATCCGCCTCGGGCTCGACGGGACGGGTTCCTCCTCCGGGATCCTCCGGGCCGACGACCCCAATGCCGCCATGCGGGCGATGCTGGAGGCCGAGGCGCGCGCCTGGGCCGACATCCACTGACCTGAAAGGAACCCGCGATGACCGTCCACCATGCGGCCACGGCGCTGCATTTCCCGCTCCACAAGCCCGGGTTCGAGGACATCACCGACGCCGCCCGCGATGCGGTCGCAGCGTCGGGCGTCCGTGACGGGATCCTGACGGTCTACTCCCAGCACACCACCTGTGCGGTGCTGATCCAGGAGGAGTCGATGGACCAGACGCTCGACGGCGTCGAGTTCCTCCTCCAGGACATGGTCAACTACCTGACCTCGCTCGTGCCCACCTGCCGCCACGAGGGCCAGTACCTCCACCCCGGGCCGAAGCACCTCGAGTACGCGACGCAGACGCTGGGCGA